>JADJSV010000020.1 GCA_016711505.1 Bacteroidota bacterium
TACCATCTTTCCCTGATTTTTGTTCGCCGTCCTTGAATTCTTGTATCACTTCCGGTGTTGACCTTTTTCTTCTGCCTCTTTTTTCTTTGAGTATTTCTGTCATGATGTTTTTTGTTGGCTTTGGCAGTATGCCAAAATCAACGTATTGATTTTAAAGATTGCTATTCCAGCAAACTCCCGTGAGGTGCTATCATAAGATCTTCACCATGACAGTGATCACATCTGCATCTCTTGAATTGTTGGAACTTTTCTTGTCTCTAATACATTAATAATGCTATCTGAATTCATGAAAAACTAACCCTTTAAAGTTACTATCATACAATGATAATTGCATTCACCGTCATGGCTAAAAAAAAGATGATAGAACTCCATCTGTAAATTCAAATTCACCTGTCCGATTTGGGGCATGGAGAAAGTAAGTTCTTTGTTATGACAATAATGATCTCAATGTAAAATTTTATAAATGTTACACTTACCTTGTGACAATCCCAAAAGATTAATTCATTCATGAGAATGGACAAAGTTATCCATGTAACTGGAACTTATAAATGCAAGTGTGGACAATAGGATACGCCATTTCAGTTATTGGGCGTGGTTGCGACGACAACTCCTTACCTGCGGGTAAATTGCAGAGGATTGGAATATAACTTATCCGATAGTCAACTGTACTCTTTCCAGCCAACGTAATCCCGTAAGTATAACTGTTTCCATGTTGTGACTCAAAAATCTGAGTTCATTCAAAACGTAACAATTCAAAGCCCAAAGCCCTATTCCGAAGAAAAAAAGGCCCTGGGCTTACACACACTAACGGAGTCCACAAACCTCCGTACTTCAACCACGTTCAAAATCAACATTTTGATCATCCACAATCAATGAATATGTATAGTTAAACACCCTCTCACTTTAAACGTTACACGAGGAGTTATAAAATAACAGAGTCTGATCGATAGTTTAAAAGTGCCAAATTGTGAGGTTTCTCTGATTGAAAACAGAATAAGTCTTGGAAACATAAATGAAATGAATTATTATGTGATTATTTATTAGCCTTCAAGGATTGATTTTTGCTTCCTTTGTAATTATGAAAATCCTTTACAAGTATCTGTATCCTCGTTAAAAGAGGTTTAATTAATTTCGCTTGTTTAATCAAATGCTTTTGCCAACTTGATCCAACAAATTTTCGGGAAGATAATTGAATTCAATATGCCAATCGCATTAGATAGCCGTATACCGAAGTCATGAGTTAATGAATTGCGTGCAAGTTAGTTGGCGGAGCATTGCTGTCGGCATTGCCTTACTTGCAAGGATTGTCCGTTTCATTCTTGGTTAACATTTGTACAGTAATCAAGGCGGTGCAGAAATTCGGAACGCAGATCTTCAAACATGAAATAGCTGCCGCCAGAACCTTACACTTTCATTCCGGAATCCGAGGAGAATCGGAGGAGAAACCCGCTCGATTGTAAAGAAAAGGTGAGGACTGATACCGCTTGTAATTCGTAAATAGCTTTCATTACAATTTTAGATTTACCGTCATTGGCGTGCTGATTCTTTGTGTGGCATTCGATTTCGAAAAACCAGTTGCTGATTCCTGTCTTTGTGATTGGTATTAGTTCCGTTCGGATCATCTCATGGGATTGTTGGCAAAAAAAAATGGGCACTCAACGTTCTGGGCAAAAACATAGAGAAACAAACGACCGGCAGTGGTGACTCAATTGAGTCTCTGCGAAATATTGAATTGGTAAAAGTCTGGGTTTAACATTCCCTTGAGATAAAAAAGATTAAAGGCAAACCCTTGGATCTTCAGTTCGAAACAGCTATAGCAAGCGGTGCGCAACCTTACTCTTCTTACAGGAAAACTGACTCTATCGATATTAAAACAATCACCTTTAGATTATTCTGTTTGGTGGGACTTTAGAAAAAGCATGCTTTTCGACAGGTGAACTTGATTGCAATGCAAATTCTGAGATCGAATTTCAATCTTCATCCTTACAAGATCTGAAATATTATTTTGAGTTATTTTCGAGCGGAAGCATCGTCACTTGATCAGCCCATGAAGAACTCGAGAAACGCCCCGAAACCCGTGTTAGTAAAACAGGTGAGTTGAAAGTATTGAGCTTGACGACGCCATTTCTGCAGTCAAAGTAAGTCTGCAGGATATAATTTCTCTAGATGGAAGTATCTTTCCCCCGAGTTCAAACCGTGGACAGTGACAATTGTTTTGCTGGGTCCGGCCAGTGCCGGCAAGTCCAAGCATTAGTTAAATTATTAGCTGGTTTGTGTAAACCCTGTTGAGGGAATGTCATTTTATTCAATGGAGAAGTCTTCCGAGAGAATTTCTGATAATAATGAAATGCCGAAGATGAGGTTGGATTTGTAACCTGCAAAGAGTCATTTCTTTTGCTTAGTAGGAACAATCAAAGAGAATTCTTTTATTTGTAAAATCAGACGCAAAACTTGTTAGGTGTAGTCACTGGCGTACTTATCACGGCATCAATGCGATCATTTAGTGAAAAATCTTCGAAAAAGCGACTCACTAATTGGGTAATGGGAGAAGGTGGAATGAAACTTGTCATGGAGGGGAGAAGCAGAGGATTCTCCTACATGGAAACAGAATGTCTCTTACTTCGTCATCCATTTCACCGCCCTTGACGAGGGCAACATCAGCAAATCCGGATTCACTTATGCAGAGGAAGATATAACAGATTTCATCACCAACAACGATTTCATTTTCACGGAAAGCAACAATCGATCCCGATTGCCCATCGGTTTCAAACGATCGCTGCATGCAGGTCCTATTTTGGGTTGGGAAGCAGGAAAGATCATTGAAAGTCCGGTTCTCACGATCAATCGTTGTAAACCGAAAGGTTTGTATTATGCTGTGGCGTGCGCAACAGGTAAGAGATATTGAAGAAGCTAGCTAAATCAACATTGATGAGAGAAACGTCGTGAAACTTCCAATATTGATTAAGATTTTTGCTGATCTAATGGATTTCCCGGATTAATGATGCGCTTAATTACAGTGAGATAAATGGATATTTGAAATATTTTTGTTACGCTCTTGATACAATTCTTGCAATACATAAGTCTGTATCAGCTGAAACTTTTGCAAACTACATTCCTTGGGCCAGATATTGCCAGACCAATTTTTTATGTTTCCTCCTTAGTCGAATTTGACTTGTAAATCATTTGTCCGAGAAACTCGGTTCCTGTAATTTCAGTACCTGAATTAGAACACTGGAAATTTCAGACAGTAAAACTTCCTGAAGTTGAACAAGTGAAATCAAACATTTAGAAAAATTTATTAGCGGCCCTTAATTGAATTGGGTGCAGGTATGATAAATAAATTGCCCCCGATAACCGCAGTGCCATTATCGTTGTATAGCACGATTGCAATTGGAGTCGAAACCGGTAATGTTTCCGAGAATAAAAATCGCGGATTAGTAATTGTGTAATGACTAATAACTGGAGTCATGATATTGAATTGATTGATCAATTCCACAGGTAGTAACCTCCATCCAGATTTTCATCAAGAAGAGAATGCGATCTTGAATTTGCCAAGAATCAGTACAAGCCGGCAGCCAAATAATTCAATTTTATTTTCGAAACCAGATCTACTGCATACCCCCATATACATTAGCATTTATTCGGTATAAGGAGCCTCCCTATTTGATTACTAAGATCAACTATTTTTTCTAATAAAGATCCCTTGCCAGACAATCAAACTGACCAATGAGGAAGTATTGTCATCGTTCAGTTTTAAAACATCAGTATATATCTACAAGTGGCAATTTTTCCCAAATGAGTATTACCCTTGTAGAATCAATATCTCATGAATTTGATCCCCAATCATAAGATACTTATTTGGACTTATCTGATGTAATTAGGTAGTAAAGTCCGATATTGGGAAAGACGAACAAAAAGACAACTAAAATTTCTGACAGGAAACTCTGAGTTGTCAATTTCCAGCTATTCAACCCATTTTTGGTATAAGATCCATCATCGTCTGTTTGGAATTCATTAAAATCATTGGAATGAATATTGTATCAAGGGAATTAAATTATCTAGGAAGTGTTTCCCACACTATCTGTTTTCAGCATCATCCTATTGCATGACGAATTTCCTACAATAGTATCTGGTAAATGTAATCCAATAATAAACCGTGATCGATGTTTCAACTCAAAGGAAGTAAGTGCAACCTCTTGTTTTCATGTTTTGATCCATCTGATATTTCCCTGAACCGATCCAGTCTTATACGGGAACAATGTAGGTTATTAGGTAAGTGCGCCATAATGAAATCGCCGTCAGATAATTCTAAACGAAGTTCCAAAATTATCACCGGGAGTTGAAGGTGATAGGCTGATTTAGCACATGAAGAAGTGCCATCTTTATTTGTTTTAACCATACTGCGGGGTCTGAGAACATGAGGATCGAACCATCAGATAGTTCTGCTACAATAGTTGAAACCCAATCTATAACTATAATATTTCTAGAATGCATCCTGTCTTTGAAGAAAGACAATTAAAAGAAGAAATGCCAAAAGAAGTTTCTCATATGTGTTTATATGCAGTAAGAGTTGTAACTTATTGTCTAAAGAGCTACATATCTTTCATTTGAAATTTAAATTATCAAAGGGCTGTTTGTTATTTCCGGGTAAATGTCCCGAAAAAAAAGAGTTTTTGTGTCCAGGTTTTCGAAACTTAATTGCAGGCTTTGAACTATTATGCTTTTTCTGAACTCCGGCCTGATTAAGATTGAAGTCACTGTAAGTTTGATAATGAGAAAAATACTCCCTCATTCAAGAAATTGCCTGTCGCAATCTGGGCGGCACACTAATTAATTAATTTTCAAAATCCGAATAATTAATCATTCAATCAACTTATTAATGCGACCAGAGATACTATATTTCAGCCTCACCCTTGCATAACAGAGCGACTACAATATTGAAAGAAGGAATTTTTATTCGCCAAATACCGCTTGAAGATTGTTGTCGAGCACTATATCTGATGGCAGGTTATTATTATGAATTGACATTGAGTACCGATGAATCGGAATTGTTTTATGTTTCTTTTATAGAGGAATCAGATGTTGAATTTATTTTTTCGGAAAAGATGGAATTGGATAAGAGGGAGTAATAACTGTTGACATTATTCATGACTACTCTTTTTTCCCTTTTTTTTTTATGAACTCTGTGTTAAAAAAGATTCGCAAAACTTACAATTCACCTTCTTTATCATAAAATTTGCGCACCCGGATAAAGTTTTCTGTTTGCCTGACCATTTAACATTTTAGTTGTTCCCATTGGTATCGCGCTGTTTTAACTAAAGAGAAAGTAAAATTTCCGAACAAGTTTATAAACCCTGCGTATTGAGCAACTCAGAATTCGCTGAAAAAATCTTCTGCTAATTCACTTATACACTCATTGAGTGTGTTTGTACTAACTTAAAATCATCCCCGCATGATCATGACTCTCGCAATGGTAAAGAGAGGAGCAAAGTATTTACTCCTGTTCATTATGTTTTATTCACTGCCGGCAAAAGGCCAGTCGAACATCCGTGGAATGTACGTGAACAGTACTTCGTCATGGTTGGGGAGATAGTTCCCTTGAAAATCAGATACTCGGTATGCAGTTGCATGATCTGAATTATATGACATTGTATGATCTGAACAACTCAGTTGGACAAGTACCAATATTGCAAAACTTGCAGTATTCATTTCAAAAGCTAAAACCAACTACAGGATCGTGCAGGTAGGAGCTTCCCGGTGAAACGTATAATTCATTGCTACGCGGATTATGAATTATAATAACCGGGTCTCTCCTATAGAAAGATTTAATGTTTTCAATTTTGAATTTGAATTCTGGCTAACATCCAAGCATCAATGCATTCTACTCAATGCTGTATCTGACTCCGAATGGATATACAGCAGATACTTCGGGAGCGTTTGCATTTGCATGGCGGGAGTTTCAGAAAATAGATTCGCTTACAAGTGCTAATGGACTTATTTCTGAAATTTATCTGGGCTGGCCGAACAGGGGACAAATGCAACAGTTGGCATCGAAAGCCGACAGGATACTACTTCATTCATACAGAACAACGGATGCAGATATTTATCAGTATACCAGAAACCGGCTTTTAGATATTGCAAGTGGGGGAAAAGTAACGACCGTCCTTCCTATTTTCTCCAGTGAACAATCATATATGTACAACTGGCTAAGTACAAATCCAACTACTAAACCATATGTTACATATACAGGTTTTCTGGGTGTTGAACCGGATATCAATATTAAAAATTTTATAAGAACGGATGGTTATACATGGTTCAGTTACGCTGCAATGCCTAAGCCTGCAAACCAAACTGCAACAATTTCTCCCAGCGGACCGACGCATTTTTGTAATGGCGGAAGTGTAACGTTAACTGCAAATCAGGGTTCATCATATTTCTGGACACCGGGAGGACAAACTACACGTTCCATCACAGTGAACAGCTCGGGATCATTTACAGTGAAAGTTACTGATTCAACAGGAGTGGTCGCTTTATCACGACCGATGACAATAGCTGTTTCAGCATCTGGCGTAACACCGACCATCACTGCCAGTGGTCCAACATCATTTTGTGCTGGCGGATCTGTGATGCTCACATCCAGCCCGGCAAATTCCTACTTATGGTCAAATGGTGCGACAACTCAATCGATCGTCGTGACAACGTCCGGAAATTATTCTGTAACAGGTATCAACACCGGTTGCTCTGCAACTTCAGCAGCAATAGTTGTAAGTGCAATGGCAGCACCCGTTGTCCCTGTTATCACAGCAAGTGGCTCCTTAAGCATATGTCCGGGAACTTTACTAACGCTCACTTCAACCCCCGGAACTTCGTATGCATGGTCCAATGGAGCAACAACACGTTCGATCATTGTGTCAGCAGCCGGATCCTATACTGTCCGCATGTACGGAAGTGCAAATTGTTCAGCAGTCTCTACACCAAAAGTTGTTTTCAATGCTTGCTGCTCCTGCAGCACCGGTCATAACACCAAACAGTTCGACAACTCTTACCAGCAGTCATACATCAGTATCACTTACCTCGCACAGCGAACCAATATCGCTGGTCAACTAATGCAACGACTCGAAGCATCACGGTTTCAACGCAGGGAATTTATCGTGAGTATTACCGGTACAAACGGTTGTACTGCAACATCAGCGCCTGTTGCTGTCATTGCAAATGGCTGCACACCGCCGCCTGTACCGGTCGTCACGGCGAGTGGACCGACAATTCTTAATCCCGCCAGACTGTTACACTTACTTCAACTGTTTCAAACGGATATTTGTGGTCGACCGATCCAACCACACGTTCAATTGTAGTAAACTCTTCAGGAGTTTATACTGTAAGATCATACCGTGCAGGATTTTGTTTTGCAACATCTTTGCCTGTCACCGTTGGGGTGATTTCTGCGCGCTTGAGTAATCATGAAACAGAAAGCGAAACAGAATCAGCAGAGGTGAAGCTCTATCCTAATCCGGCACATAGTTTCATAAATATCGAATACAATTCACAGTTTTCTGAAACCAAAAACATACCTATAGTTATTTCAGATTTGTCTGGCAGAGAAAGAATTTCCATGACAACAGATCTTGATCCCGGATATAATAAAATTGCAGTTGAGTTGAATCAGTTAAGTGCAGGGATATATTTTTGTTTGGTGGGGAGTGGGAGTGAGAGAAGGGTGTTTAAGTTTGTGGTGGAATAGTAGAGGAAAATGTCAGAATTAGGATTTGTAGGATATTTGGATTAAAGGATTTTATTGGTGCCAGGTTTATTCAAGTTCTAGTCGAAAAATTCTGGTTTTGTATTTACTTTGTTACTAGAATCTTTTTTCTTGTTTATATATTCCAGGTTTTCAGGATGATTTACATTGTAAACTCTTTTGAATTCAAGGCTTTTTGCTCCGAAATTTATCAGTAGGCCAATGGGTAGATTGTATGCCTGGCAATAATTCATTGCTTGTGCAAGATGAACATCTTCAAGTTTTATAACTGCTTTAATTTCTACCATTATACCATCTTCAACAAAAAAATCTACTCGTCTTGTTCCTAAAATTCTGCCGTCATAGAAAATTTGCATTTCCATTTCTCTTTTGTAGCGAAGATCCTTTTTAAAAGTTCAATTGCCAACGCTCGCTGATAAATTACTTCCTGAAATCCATTTCCCAACGTTGAATGAACCTTCATTGCACATCCAATTATTTTATGTGTTATGTCTTCATGTTTCATGCTGATAAAAATAAAATTTATTCAGCCTATCTTTATCAAATAGATTTTAAGTGAGTTCAATTCCCCGCATATACTAAACTATTTTTGCATTTTATTCAATCATTTGGTTATTGAAGTCATTCATTATTATAATCCGAAAATCTTATCATGCATTAAATTTTTAAAATCGCATCACTCAGTAAATCCTGAAATCATATCACTCAATAATTCCTAAAATCTTAAAATCCTACAAATCCTAATTCCAACATTTTCCCTCCGACGAACACTAAAAGAAAAAAAACCATTGACTATCTATTAGATAATCAATGGTTTATGTAGCCCGTGCGGGAATCGAACCCGCGTTTCCTCCGTGAAAGGGAGATGTCCTAACCCCTAGACGAACGGGCCATCTTTGGGGACGGCAAAGGTAGATTTTTTTCAGAAAATCAAAGAAAACAAGGAATATTTATCAAATATGTAGTAAATTGAATATGAAGGATTTTGAAGAAGGATGGTAGAAAAAGGCCTTAAATTGGTGTAAATTCTTAATCTGAAACAGTTTTCATAAGTACATTCTATACCGCCCACATATTTAAATTCAATATATTTATCAAATGAGAAAATTTGCAATACTTATTCTACACTTTTTTATCGCTCAATCACTCTTAGCTCAAACCTTCGAGAAGATGTTTACAGCATTTCCTGCTAGCATGACAATTGTTGAATCTCATGACAGTACTTTTCTGGTCGGTTACCATGCGGAAAATTTTCTGAACGATCCGGGAATATTAACCTTGAACCGAATTGGAGATTCGCTGCAATATTATTCTTTTCAGGATTTCACGGTGGGTAAAATACTAAAATCATATAATCAGGAATATTTAATGGTAGGAAAAACTTCTAACGGAATAAAACTTATCCGGTTGAATAGTTCGTTGGATACTATCTGGACAAGATCCTTGTCTACAGATTTTTTTATTACAATTTTGAAATGTACGAAATGCAGGATTCAACATTGATATTATCAGGAGAAGCACCTTTTGGATTTCCTACACATTTCATGGGCTCAATTTATCATTTGGATAGAGAAGGAAATATTTTGTGGCAATCACCTCATGAAGAATCTCCATTGGCATCTTCCTTCAGCTGTGATTTTCGGGACTCATTAATATACTCTGTTTCTAATACAGGCGGAGCTAATTTTGATTCAGTTCTTAAAATTACCTGTTACGATTTCTTCAATGATTCAGTCATCTGGCAAAAGGTAGTTACTGATTCTATCCTATATGGAAGTGTGAAATTATTTGCAAATTCAACAAGAGTAACTGACTCAGGAATAATTGTTGCCGGATTTGAACACATTGATTCGGCAGGAGTCTTAACAGATAAACAACTTGTAATGAAATTTGATTTCAATGGAAATCTATTATGGTCAAAAAAGTATAATGAAGGTATTTTTGGAAAGTGTGTTAAAAATAATTCCGGTGGAATAGTATGTCTTGGGACAACACAAGATACTACTGTCTTAATGTCTTTAGACGAAAATGGAAATCAGTTATGGAAAAATAATTTCAGATCTTTTGCATTATCTTATTCAAATGATCTGGTCGTCACAAATGATTCGGGTTATGCATTTGTTTGTGAAGCGCGTTATAGTTCCGTACTTGCATATGTAGTAAAAACAGATAGCCTCGGGCAGATAGATCTTTCAAGCAATATAAACTTGTTGGATAATCCAGGAGATGATTTTGATATAATTTACTTTGAAAACATTTTGAATATTAATTCAAAAACTATAAATCCGGAAAATTCTATACTATTGGTTTACTCTGTAAATGGGCAAATGGTTTTGCAGAAAAACATTTCAGAGATTTCAACACGAATCGACATGAATCAATTTACCTCAGGAGAGTATATTGCTGCCATTCTGAATGCAAAAAGCTCATTGCGCAAGAGTTTTAAATTCTTCGTTCACTAAGCCTGTAAACTGATGGCAAGCAATAGAGCACAAAGTAAAATGAGTAGGGGAGTAATTATTTTTTTCATAGCATTAGTTTAGAGAGTATGTTAAATTACCAAGATTTCTCACACCGGAATGCGCTTTAAGCCTTTTTTCTGTAAGTGAATTTAATATACTAGTGAACCTGGCTATTAGTTGGGTGAACGTAACTGCAAATTACCCGTTTCAGGACCCACTTTTCCCTGTTCAGCAATAATCACTTTTCTTAAAGCAATAAAATGTGAAAATTTGAAGTATAGTTTAAATGTGCTTGGTGGCACACAACCAATAATTAATCTCTAAAATTAACATCATGAAAAAAATTACTATTTTATTATTATTTGTACTCATGTCGATGAGTAAAATTTCTCAATCTGCAGTAATTCCGGTATCAGTAGAGAACATTGTTTTTAATCCTGCAAATATTATTGTTAACGTTGGTGATACGATCATGTGGGTTTGGAGTGCAGGCTTCCATACTACAACTTCAATAGCTATTCCTGTAGGCGCTACTCCATGGGATGCTCCAATTGATGCATCAAATCCAATGTTCATGTATCAGGTCACAGTTGAAGGTGAATATGATTTTATTTGCTCCATCCATTCGTCAATGGGTATGGTTGCTCACATTACAGTGTTAGGTACATCGGGTTTGCCTTCAGTTTCTGCAACACAGTTTAGTATTGTAAACAATCTTGTTGAGCGTGATCTTGCAGTTAAATTCCATTCCGGTAAAAACTGGCAAGTGGAATTACGTAGTCTTACCGGTGCAATGGTGAAAGAATTTTCTCTTGTAACCGAAACCGGTAGAACAGAAGTTTTTCCGGTAGCGGATCTTCCAAATGGAATTTACATTGTTCGTTTTTGTGATGGACAGTCAGCAAGAAGTCAACGAATTATTAAACAATAATAATTGGTCTCTCCTCCGGATAATCTTTAATGGGAATCCGGAGGTTTATTTGTTCTCGGAATTATTTATCACAAAATCTTTTGGTGTTGAAAATGAATTTTGGACTCTGTACTAAATTTAAGTAATGAGATTTGGTTTACAGGTCATTTCTTGTTTAAAAATACGTTAATTTTGGAAGATGAATAAGATCCTCTATCTCACAACGACTGTTTTAATTCTAATATTTATTGCATGTAAAAAGGACGCCTCTGAGGAAACTTATGTTTCCGGTGATCTTCAGATAAGACTAACGGATGCTCCGGCTGTTTATGATTCAGTATTGATTGAAATAGTAGGAGTAGAAGTACATTCGGATCGTACAAACGGGTGGATCAATATGGCCGTTCCATTTCCCGGACAATACAATTTGCTTCAATATGCAAATGGCCTGGATACGCTGATCGCTTCTGCGAATTTACCTGCAGGCAATGTTTCTCAAATCCGCTTGATCTTAGGTGCAAATAATTCTGTTACAAAAAATGGGGTTACGTATCCGTTGGTAATTCCAAGTGGTTCGCAAAGCGGACTGAAGTTACAGATCCACAAAGAAATTATTGGCGGTGTTACAAATATTATTCTGCTTGATTTTGATGCGGGCCGTTCAATAGTGGAGCAGGGGAATGGAGTTTTTCATCTCAAGCCTGTTATCAGGGCTAATGCTATTGGTATTGATGGAAGTATCAGTGGCTCAATTTCTCCCGTAGTTCCGGCAATCGCTTATGCTTATTTTGGCACAGATACGTTCACGTCCCCTGTAAACGCTAATGGTGATTTTTTAATTGGTGGAATCCCTGCCGGAACTTATACAGTATGTATATTGCCGGATACAATTTATCCGCTGACTTGTATTCAGAATGTAGTCGTAGATATAAATACTCAGTCAAATGTGGGTGTGATCACATTTTAAATGATTTTGGAATTCTGAACTTTTAATTTGGCATTAATTTTTTATTCATTTTCCGGATCTGATATTGCTTCTCAATAGAATTTTCAGGCAAATTTGTTAAAATGTTGACATCATTGGAGAAATTTGTCCAAAATTGCTTTTAAATTCAAAAAAAGTTATAGATTTATTTGCTGGTTTCGCGCTGACCAGACATTTTTAAATTGCTTTGAGTGAATTGATTTCGAAAGTTTGGCAACTTGGTTTCATAATTCGCTTGAATATTTATCGAGAAGAAATAATTAGACCCTAATAATAATTGTCATTCTTATAATTCAACTTATGAAAAAAAAATTCTACTAACCCTTACCGGAATTATTTTGTTATTTCTTTAATTTTTTTCTTTTCAATATTCTTGTCAGCAGAAAGGACGCAAGCCACTCACATGGCCGGTGCGGATCTAACATATACTTATATTGGAAATAATCAATATCTGATCACTTATACTTTTTACAGAGATTGTATAGGTATAGATGCACAAACATCAATCAATCTTAACTACGGTTCTGATAGTTGTGGGTTCGACGATAATATAACCTTACTACCTGTTCCCGGCACCGGACAACAAATTACATTTGTTTGCCCGGGTACCTTGACGACATGTGATGGTGGTCTGGCTACAGGAATCCAGAAATGGGAATACACCGGAATTGTAACATTAAATCAAGGTTGCCCAGACTGGAATTTTAATGCAACGGCTTGTTGCCGGAATGCAGCCATTACCACATTGACAAATCCCGACGGTTATGATATGTTCATTGAAGCAAATCTGAACAATACTATTTCAAATAACAACTCACCTGTCTTTTCAAATATCCCAATTGCATTCGAGTGTATAGGACAAAATAATTATTACAATCATGGTGCTATAGATGCAGAAGGTGATTCGCTTGTCTATTCATTTATTGCACCAAGAGACGGACCAAATGCTCCTGTAAATTATTTGCCCGGTTATTCAATTGCAAATCCATTGAGCTCAACTCCGCCTGTATCAATTAATCCCGGAACTGGTGATGTATTTATTCATCCAACTGCAGCAGAAGTTTCAGTATTTGCTGTGTTGGTTGAAGAGTATAGAAATGGTGTATTGATCGGAACCATAATCAGAGATATACAAGTATACACAGTACAATGTAATAATGAACTACCGCTTGCTTCCGGAATTAATGGTACTGCAAACTACACAATGAATGTTTGTCTGAATGGCCCGATCTGTTTTGATATTTTATCATCCGATCTTGATACTCCGGATTCCTTGACAATGACATGGAACAATGGAATTCCGGGTGCAACATTAACATCAACTACAGCTCAGCATCCGGTTGGTACTTTCTGCTGGTCACCAACTATAAGTGATGTTCGCACACTGCCATATATTTTCTCAGTTACAGTTCGTGATAATGCTTGTCCTTCAAACGGAGTGCAATCATTTTCGTACGCCATATTTCTTTCAAGTCTTAATGCAACAGTTTCTACTCATGATGTGTCCTGTAATGGTGGACATAATGGTGGTGCATCAATTGGAATGCAGGTTCCCGGAGTTTATGAATACATGTGGACACCCGGTGAATTTGTAACACCAAGTATCAGTCACCTGTCAGCCGGAAATTATACTGTCCTTGCAACAAATGCAAATGGATGCAGTGGTGCATATTCTTTCACTATCAGTGAGCCACCGCCATTAAATGTAACAGTTAGTACCGTTGATGCTACATGTTCAGGAGTGGCAGGGAGTGCCAGTGCAGTTGTGACAGGCGGAACACCTGCATATACTTACACATGGAATACAACACCGCCAACAGGTGGATCGTCAGTTTCCGGATTAATTGCCGGAACCTATTCATTGACTTTAACGGACGACAATCAGTGTTCCGTAGAAACTGACTTTGTTATAAACGGTGGAAGTGGTTTCACAGCAGAAATGGTTACAACTCCGGCAACATGCAGTGCAAGCGATGGAACAGCAAGTGTGAGTACATCCGGTGGAAGTGGTGATTTCAGCTTTGTGTGGAATCCTTCGGTCAGTACCGATAGTATTGCAACTGGTCTTGCTGCAGGAATGTATGATGTTTCGATCACTGATAATTTCAGCGGATGCATTGTGAACTTATCTGATATTGTCCATAATACAGCAGGAATTGTTGGAACAGTCGTTTCAACTTCCAATGCTACATGTGAAAACGGCGAAGATGGAACAGCAGAAGTTTCCGGTTCAGGAGGAACTGCACCATATTTTTATAATTGGCAACCGGGAGGTGCAACAACTGCAGTTGTTACAAATTTAAGTCCCGGAGAATATATTGTTGAAGTTGCAGACTATGTTGGCTGTCCGGATTACGTTACAGTAATAATAGGCTATGATTTCCCTGCACCAGTTGTAGATCTGGGAACTGATACAACGATCTGTATTGGCTCGAGTATAACATTGCAAGCCGGTGCCGGATTTGATTCTTATCTGTGGTCAGATAATTCTACCTTAAGTGAATTGACAGTATCTGCAGAAGGTATTTATTCAGTATTGGTTTCAGATTCGAATGGTTGTGAAAATTTTGATGCAATCATGGTCGATACGATCAGTTGCCAGATCCCGCCATCTTCCTTTGCTACAGGAACCCGCAGTCGCGGAAATTATCTTTTCCCGAATCCTGCAACCAATGAAATATCTATTGTAGCAGAATCGTCTTTTGACAAAGTTGTAAATATTAAAATCTTCAATTCCTTTGGCGAACTTGTTTTCGAAGGAATAAAAAATGAAAGATCAAACTTCAAAAAAATTGATATCAGTTCTTTTGCAACCGGAATGTATGTAGTTCAATTGAATTCCGGAGGTGAATTGAAATCGATGTCGTTTATAAAGTAATAAACTATTCTATTTTTGTTTGAATGCAGCTGGAAGATATTCTTTTGGCTGCATTTTTTTTTGATTGGTTTTTTACTCAATTTGACAATGTCTGCAAGTGTTTTTTTAACACAAGATCACTAAGTTTTTGTCACAAGAACACTAAGTTGATACTTTTCAAATAACATTTGTGTACTTGTGACAAAAACTTAGTGGACTTGTGTTTAATTTTTGCAAGTCACAAATATCGCCGACAATGAAACCGTCGCTCTCAACTAAGTTTTATAACTTTTGGATTCTATATTTACTTAACAACCGATAATTTCTTAGCAGCATTTCCACATTCCACAAAATAAATTCCTGCATTCCATTCAGAGGTATTCAATTCAACAGCATCTTTTATTTTGCCGGTATGAATTATTTTCCCTTGAAGATCTTTCACAGAAAAAATTATTTCCTCCGGTGATTTAAATTTGATATTAAGATAAACAATGCCGGACGCCGGATTTGGGAAAATGGATAGATTGGTTTCTATCAAACTCATTTCATTGACACTAACCGGACAATTTTCAGAATTGAAAGTGGAGGAAACAAGTGTTTGAAATGGTCCGGAACCATTTGGACAACGGCCATAAGCAACATCGATTACAGGTACACCGAATGTAATGCTGTCAAGGACTGCACCGGATTGATTGCTCAACATGATCGTTTCACCATTTGCTGATAGCTTAAAGTTACAATGGATGTACTGTGTAGTTGTAGCATCTTCATCAGCAAAGACAACTAAGTAACCGTTGGCAGGTATGAAACTGTTTTCAGGGAATGAAAATTTTGTAGGATTCACTAAGTCGTCAGTGAGATAAAGGCCAAACATACTCAGTGGAGTAGAAGTAGTGTTGTAGAATTCAATCCAGTCTTCATTCTTACCGTTCTCATCGACTGTATCAGCTTGATTTAACGGTAATAATTCATTGATAACAATTTCGCCCGGTTGTGCTGTGGGAAGATCGGTTACAATAGTGTAGAATTCATGTTCGGCACGTTCAGGTGAAAAAATTCCGGCATCATTATTCTCTGCATAAATGTAATATTGAGTTAATGCTGAAGTGATAGTTATTGATGCGCCGAAATTATTATCACCTGCAGCACCATCATTGTGCAAGCCATCATCAAACATTATAGTTCTTGTAAACTTGTCGCTGTTCAGATTTCTAAAGCCTAAGTAGACGTTTCCATTAGAAGAACCTGCCACATCTGTAGTGATGGAAACACTTGAATTAATCGAAGGAGAAATATTGCTTGCAATTACATTTGAGATCGAAGGTGGCATAGCAGTAAATTCTGCAGTGTTGGAAAGGTAAACTCCTCTTGCATCCATTAAATTTTTTATTCCGGGGACGGAATAACTTCCAACTGAAACATCAGTAGTCAGTCCGTTTTGAAATTCGATATCACTGTAAAATTTATTTGTATCTGCTGTAACATCAGCTGAGATCAGCGATTGCATTTGAGCTGACAGTGTCTCATAAGACCCTGAATAAATAAAATCACTCATGATCGTTCGCATGTGTGCAATATACATTCGCTTGTACATTGGATCATTGAAAACAGTATTGATCACCGGCCAGAATGGATCTGTTGAATGCAGGTCAAGTGCCATTTGTTGCATGTCGGCAATCGTCAGTCCTGCAAGTCCGGTTGCCCCGGCTCCTGCGAATGGAAATCCGCCAAAACACATGTTCAGATCCCATACGACCGGATTGAAATGTCCCGTATGATCTTTATACAAATAATAGTTCTGGGCAAAGACTCCGGAATATGAATCCAGATTCACAAGTGAATTATTAAAAGCCAGCATCCAGAGAATACGGTCAACATCCATAACATTTGCGAATGATGATGGATTATTTGTAACAGAGTCACATAAATCTACAAGATCATTCCAGCCATAATCGGATTTTAATTCGTAGTAATTAATGTAACCGGAACTATCTGCACCGTTGATATATTTCAAATTACTTTTTGTTGTGGGCCCTGGATTGCCTATTGGATTACATTTTAGCAGAGTGTTCTTTGACGAGTAAAAATGATTTGAACAAAAGTCTTTGTTGATACTTTCTGCATTACTGTATATTCCAATATAATTTCCATTGATAAATAGTTTTGCGAAATTTGCTTTCGGGCAATCCATGTAATTTGAAAGAATAGAGTAGGCCAGCGGTTCTCTGATCATACTTGGGTCGCTATAACCATTACTTAGCTTGATGTCTTCATAACCTTCATAGGATTGTTTTTTGAAAGCATCAAGTTCAATGTGCATAGGATTCTTGATGTAAGTAGAATCATAGGAACTGTTTCCTTTATATTTCACTCCGACACTATCATAACTGATTCCATTCACAATCACTATATCAGCAAGAACAAAATCTTCTGCACCATATTTAGCAGTATCAAGCTGATAATCCCAATTAGACTGAGAAAAGAAAACTTCAATCGTCTGGATAGCGTTTAAATCATAAAAAGTCTGCTGGGCTCCGGCAGACTTTTCTATGATAAAACTTATTATTAGTAACAATGTTACTTTTAGTTTAAATTTCATATTTTAATTTACAATAAGTTTTCCTGAAAAAGATTTGTAGTTGTTAGCAATAACATTTACAAAATAGATTCCTTTGTTCAATTCTGATGTTTCAATTTTCACTGAAGAATTATTTTCCGAATGATATTCAGAAATATTTCTTCCGGTAAGATCGAAGATTGAAATTTTATAAGACAAGCTTAGATCAGTAAAGGAGATTGTAGTAAAATTCTTAGCCGGATTTGGATAAAATACAACGCCGTTTAACATTTCACTTTCATTTATTGAAGTAAGGCAAGAAGTGCAACTTGCAAAGCAGAATGAAGTGAGGATAGTATCTCTTGTAACAGTCAATTCGCGGTTAGAATTGACAGAGCATATAGCCGGAAGAGTTTCAGCTCCACCAATTGAATTTCCATTGAAGAATTTATATTCATAAGTTCCGGCCGGCACATATTCTATCTTTTCATGAACATTGGAAGTGAAGCTGAAAAGAAAGTTTGTTGTCGGATCCCAGTTCTGAAAACTACCGGCAACATGCATTCCAGTTCCATCTACAGAAGGTAATGTTTGCGTGTCAACAATGAATCTTACCAGATAATTCCCTGCCGGTGCATTGGCAGCAAAAAGAATTGCGCCAACAAAACTTGTGTCGTTTGCAATTGAATCAACGTAGATCCATCTGCTATCGCTGAAGTTATAGCCGACACGTGACTCCACAGGTACAAATTCCGCTTCATAAAATTGATCGCCATTGATGAATTTGTATTCGTATTTGGAAAAAGCCGGAAGATCGACCACAACACTGTAGATCTGTGTAGCTCCTTCCTGAGTCATTGTTGTCGTACCTGAATTCCAGTCGCCTCCGGGAAATCCGGCAATTGTCTGAAAATCCCCGCTGACATGAACACCTGTAGTATTTACCGTCTGGCCTGTCATGTCAACAGCGAATTTAACTTTTTTAGCAGCTGAATGAAATGCGATTAATAAAACGAAAGCAGCTATGCTGATTATATTTTTCATTGTAGTTTTATGTTGAGATTATCTTATTAATGAGATTTTTTTGGATACAGTTCCTGTTTCAGAAACAAGAGTAACGAAATATACACCATTTTCATAAGGTGAAAGATCCAGTTCAGAATTATTTATTGAACTATAAATTAGTTTGCCAAATCTGTCATACAAAAATGACTGATAATTATTTCCTTTAAATGCAGAATTGTTTATTCGGATGATTCCGGTTGTAGGATTTGGATATAATGAAACTTTTGAGTCCAGATTATTTTGTGAAATATTTGTGGAAGTGAATTCGAAATTAAATCCTGTCGCATATTGATAGACGCAACCATTTGCATCAGTTATTCTCACAACATATCTTCCTTCCTGGGTTGGAAGATATGTTTGTTCAGTCGCACCGGGAATAGCTTGTCCGTTAAGATACCATTGATAGGTTGTAGCAGTTGTTGATAAAAGTGTATCTACAACCTGAGAGATAACCGGAATTGCCGGTGCAGCATTATTTACATAACACTCATCATACCGGAATGCCTGAGCAACATTTCCCGTAGCCGTTTTTGACCATAGTAATGTTCCTGCGGGGTCAACTTCATAGATAAGTCCTGAGGTTGCTACGCATACTAAAAGATTACCATTAGGAAGAGGTTGTGAATTTCCCATGTTGCTACTATATCCATTACATGCATGGCGTTCGTCATAATTTAGCGGAAGGTATGCTTGTCCTGCAGTGATATCGTAGTTGTAACCATTTAATGGTGGAACGATACGATCAACAGATGATTGGTTATTTGAAATTCCTCTGTTATTAAAACCTACTATCGAACCTGCATTCGGACAATTTTCTGGTATCCAATGTGAATCATGAGTAACGTTTAATACTGTAGAACCGGTAGCACCATATGAATCAGGATTACCATAACGATATAAGAAGTCACCACCTTTACCTGAATTGCCACCGCTATGTGAAGTTGCTTCTGCTGTTGTTGTACTATGATCGATTACGAACCATTGATCAAGGTTATGCGAACTCACTACAATTTGTTCAAGCATTGGATTGTAATCAATACCATTCATGTGAATCCAGTCTTTTTGAGTTGCATAATTTATATCAAGAAGTTCCGGGTGGTCAACGATTGAAGTTTGGTAGTTAGCCTTTGTCGGATCATGGTTTTGCACAAGGTGATCCCATAAATGCCATTCCCAAACGATGTTTCCTGTTGTAGGCCCGGTTTGTTGTACTTCAACAATTTTTTCTGACCAGATTGTAATTGCCAAGGCACTTCCTGCAGCAGTAGCTTCTGCAGAAGTCTTAGTTTCATAAACGATCAGCAATACATTTCCATTTGGAAGTGGACAGATATCATGGTGCATACAATATGTAGAAGTTGAATAAACAAAATCCCATGTAAGATTTCCTGCAAAATCATATTTTTGTAATTGTCCTGTCATTCCTCCCCCCATAAAACTATTTCCTGAGCGACTCACTGATCTTACAATATCACCTCCGGGTAATAAGTATGATGAATAACCGGTTCTTGAATTAGAAGGGAAAGTCCATGTATTAAAAACTGCGCTGGTTGTATCGATCAGATAAGCATTTGTGCTATTTGTAACACTATAAAGTGTGTAATTTCCCCATTGCTGAGCATAACTTAATGAAGAAAGAAAGAATAACAATGCTACCATCGTTATTTTTTGAATTGATAATTTTGACATAGATGAATACGGTTTAGATAAATTTAGGTTAGGTGAATTCAAATGCAGAGTTAATCAAATATTATTTTTGCGTTAAAATTAGGAGGCGAAGATATTCATTTTGGCGGTAAGTGAATACTATGTGTCATGGAATTGTCTGTGCTTTTGTGAGAGTCTATTTTAATTAAATGGTTTGGTTATTTAAAGGTTTATTTAATTCAAAGGACTTAAATCGTTTTAAAAAGTTTAATGGGTTTATAGTGTTTAAGGGTTTTTAATCTGTCTTAAGTTCATTAAAAACGGGTTGTACCAATTTAAACCCTTAAACCCCTTAAACAAGCTTTCCTCCAAGCATCAACTCACTTCTCTTGCCCTATACCAAAAAAATCACCATTTTGCCGGCCGAAAGAAATAATATGGCATTATTGGAAAAACAATTAAGAATACGAAAATCAATTATTCCGGGTGCAGGAAAGGGGATTTTCACTACTGAAGACATTCCTGCAAAGGCGATAATAGTAGAATATAAGGGCAAATTGGTTAAATGGAAGGATGTAAAAGACGATGATGGCTACAACCCGTATATCTTTAAGATCAGCTCCCGCTGGGCCGTTGACGCTTTGCATGACAAGTCGGTAATCGGGCGGTATGCAAATGATGCCCGCGGATTTGCCAGGGCTGAAGGCATGCGTAATAATTGTGAATACATTGTTGTTGGTAAACGTGTTTATATTGCTTCGACAAGAAAGATCCACAAAGGAACAGAGATCTATGTTGATTATGGGCGCGGATTCTGGTCGCTTTTAAGTCGGGTCATGAAAAAACCTGATTACGAAAAGCGATGTAAAGAAGTGCGGAAGAAAATTAGATAGTTCTTATTCTTTACCTTTGTAAAAAAAATATAACATGCAGAAATCAGAGGAAGAATGGAAGAAGGAGTTGACTCCTGAGCAATACCGAGTGTTGCGCCAGAAAGGGACTGAAGCTCCTTTTACCGGGCAATTGTATTTGAATAAAGATAAAGGAATTTATCAATGTGCAGCATGTGGAAATGATCTGTTCACTTCGGAAATGAAATTTGATTCCGGATGTGGCTGGCCTTCGTTCGATAAAGAAATTGAAGGCGGAAAGATCATTCAAAAACGGGATACGACACATGGTATGATTCGGACAGAGATCTTATGTGCAAATTGCGGTTCTCATCTCGGGCATATTTTTGATGATGGTCCAAGTGAAACGGGAATGAGATACTGTGTGAATTCAGTTTCGATGAAGTTTAAAGCCGAATAGAAATTTTTAAATGGTTAAATTATTTAAGGTGTTTAATGTGTTTCGAAACACTTTAAACACCTTAATCATTTTATCCCTTAAGCAATTTATTTGTAAAATTTTTCCACGCCAACAGTAATTCGGGAATTTTTATATATTTGTTCAAACACTAACCACAAATAACTATGGAACCTATTTTAGATGCAACACAAATGGAGTCGCAACCTGTTACTTATGCCGGATTCTGGATCCGCTTTGGGGCTGCTTTTATTGATGGATTGATAATGTATGTTATTCAAACGGCAATTACACTTGCATTTTTTGGTGGCTTCGCTTTGAGTCCTGAAGCCATGCAATCAGCCGGTATGGGTTCTTTAGCCGGCTATTATATTATAATTCTTGGACTTAATCTGGTTTATTTTGCAGTGATGGAAAGTAGTTCTTACCAGGCAACTTTTGGTAAACGAGCTCTTGGATTAAAAGTAGTAGACAAGAATTTTGAACGTTTGACATTGGGAAATGCTCTTGGGAGATATTTAGCTAAAATTCCGTCAGCATTAATTTTAGGAATCGGTTACTTTATGGCCGGATGGACAGAAAAAAAGCAAGCGTTACATGATATGATTGCGTCAACGTATGTTGTAAAATCGTGAAAAGTGAGCATGCGTTTTTAGTGTGGAAAGGGTAACAAGTATTTTTTTTTAACACAAGATCACTTAGTTCACAATAAGAACACGGAATACTTAGTGGTCTTATAGTGAACTCAGTGATCTTAGTGTTTATTTTTTTTTCTTCATCCTATCAAATCATCCCCCTGGACTTCAACTCAAGATACTTATTCAAAACATTCACAGAAAGATGTTCCGGATCAGTTTGGATAGATTGAATTCCATAAAGTTTCAGTTGATTTACTATTTGTTCTTTTTCATTTACAAATTTTCCTGCAATCGTTTGAAGATAAATGTCACTGATATTCTTCGGATCTTCAGTAGAGAATGTTTTCAATTCAGTATTTTCAAAAAAGACAACGACCAATAAGTGAAACCGACTTAGCTTTCTCAGGATCGGCAAAACTCTTTCCATTGAATACATACTCTCGAAGTTGGTAAAAAGAATCAGCAGACTTCGTACCCGGATCGCATTTCGTAAGCTACTATAAAGCAGTTCGTAATTTGCTTCCGTTTTACTTTCTTTTTCTCTGTACAAACTATTCAGGATCTTACTGAGTTGAGAGGGTGTTTTTTCCGCTTTTATCATCGTCTCCATTGTTGAAGAGAAAGAGATCAATCCGGCTCTGTCTTGTTTTTTCAGAGCAATATTTGCCATCACCAGACTGGTATTGATTGCATAATCTAAAAGACTCATTTCGTGAAAAGGAAGGCGCATACTTCGGCTTTTATCAAGCAGGAAATAGATCTGTTGTGAGCGTTCATCTTCATACTGATTGACCATCAATTCTGAACGGCGACCGGTTGCTTTCCAGTTGATACTTCTGTAATCGTCTCCGGCAACATAATTTTTGATCTGTTCAAACTCATAACTATGTCCGATGCGGCGAAGTTTTTTTATTCCTTTAAACAATGAGATCTTCGACATAGCCCGCATTTCCATGTTTTTCATTTGCAAAATCGACGGATACACAGGAACTGTCGTTGCTTCATTAAAGCTTACTCTTCTCTGAACAAGTCCCATGAACGAAGAAATATACAAATGAATTTTCCCGAAATGATAAGCGCCTCTCTTAACCGGACGTAATTCATATTTTACAATCTGTTTTTCATTTGGTTTCAATGAAATCCTGAATTCAAAATCTCTTCTCTGAAACTGAATTGGAATCTCATCGATCACAACAACTTTTATTTTAAGTTGCGAATTATTCTGAATGAAAACTTCAATAGAGTTTGTATCGCCAAGATTGAAAAGTCTTGCAGTTTTGCGTGAACACGAAAAATTATTTTTGATCCGGTTAAGCAATAAAATATCTACCAGAACTAAAACGAAAAATATGGCTACAATAATTTTTGCAGGTAAAAGTATTGCCGGAAATGCATAGCTGCTGATAAACAGCATTACCAAAGCACTTCCCCAAAGAAAGAACCGGATCGGTAAAAAGGTGTTGCTGAAAATATTTTTCACCTTGGAACTTCAATGTTTTGAGTTATTTCTGCAATGATATCGTCAGTTGTAATTCCTTCCATTTCTTTTTCCGGTGTAAGAATGACTCTGTGATTCATTACCGGATTTGCAACTCTGCGGATATCATCAGGAGTTACAAAATTTCTGCCGCTCAATGCTGCCAGTGCTTTTGAACTTCTGAGAATGGCAAGAGACGCGCGTGGCGAAGCACCAAGAAATATACTGCCATGATTTCTTGTAGCATGCGAGATCTTTGCAATGTAATTGATAAGCTCGTCTTTAATGTGAATCTTTTCAATAATTGATTTGAATCCCGCAAGATCAGCTGCAGAAAGAACAGGTTTAACTTTTTCAATCGATGCCATTGAAAAATCTTCGCTGAATCTTTTCAGGATATCGATCTCATTTTCAAGAGAAGGATATTCCATTTTGATTCTGAAGATAAAGCGATCTAATTGTGCTTCCGGTAATTTGTATGTTCCTTCCTGTTCGATTGGATTTTGAGTTGCAATAACGAAAAAAGGAAATTCAAGCAGATGAGTTGTGCCATCCACAGAGATCTGTCTTTCTTCCATTACCTCAAACAAGGCAGCCTGCGTTTTTGCAGGAGCACGATTGATCTCATCGATGAGTACAAAGTTGGAGAAGATCGGTCCTTTGTTGAAAGTAAATTCCGATTTTTGCATGTTGTACACTGTAGTACCGGTTACATCTGTCGGCATGAGATCAGGAGTAAACTGAATTCTCGAAAAGTCAACCGATAAGGTTTTTGCCAGCAATTTTGCGATCAATGTTTTGGCAATTCCCGGAACTCCTTCTATCAGTACATGTCCGCTGCTTAATAATCCTGCGAGCATCAGATCTATAACTTTATCCTGTCCAACAATTACTTTCCGGATCTCACTTTTCAGATTCATAATTGAATTGCTGAATTGAATTAGTTCAGAATCGATAGGATCTGTTGATGGTAAATTAGATTCAGGGTTGATTTCCTGGTTTGAATTTTCTTCTGTTGAATTTTCCATATCTTATTTGCAATGTTTGTAAAAGTTATTTATCGCAGTTGTAAAATCGATCAGATCATTATCGTCGATTTCAATTTGCTTTTCTATCCAGAAATATCCTGTATAAATTTTATTTACGTTTTCCATTCCTACACCTGAAACCAATGCAATCCGCTCTTTTAACTCGTCAGTGATCGTATTGGCATTGATGGAATATCTTGACCGGAGAAAGTTATTAAAAAGTTTCATTTTGTGCATGCTGATGCCGCGATGGTCTCTTTCAGTGTAGTATAACTTTCCAACTGTTTTGATGAATTCCAGAGAAGTATTCTGTATTTTCTCTAATACCGGAATTGGTCGTTGACGCCTCTTTCCGACAAATATCATGTAAAGTAAGAGTAACAGTAATGCCAGATACCAGGCAAAGCGTAAACCCGGTTGAGAAAGTATATACCGCAAAGGGCTCTCTTCTTCTTCCTGGTAAGTTCTTTTTTTGTAATTGAAATGATAAGTCTTATTGTATTCATCCCAGAAAATTCCTTTTTCAGGATCAAGATGTGAAAAGATAAAATCGGCGTATGCCAGATTCTTTTCTTTGCTTAATGCATAATTAGTTAAAGTGTGTGGAGTAGTGTGAATTAAAAATTTCCCTTTTCCATATTCGTATGATACAAAGTTAACAAGACTGTCATTGAAGGTTCCTAAAACCCTGGCGCGTTCATTAAACTCATAATTCGATTCGAAGTAGGGAAATGCTTCAGGGATAATTTTATCATTGTAAACATTTGGAAACCTTAATGAATCATTTTGACCGTCTAATTTTATATTAACAGTGGTAAAAAAGTCACTTTGATATTGATCTATATACATTTCTCCGTCAATGCTGTCAACGTATGTGGAATCTTTGGTGTACTGAAATTCATAAAAGATAGGTGGAATATAGTTTACCGATATGAAAGCAGTATTGCCTTCTGCAACAAATGCCATCAGATTGGATTGTTCTGTTGAATCCTGAAAAAGTTGCTTTCCAATAAATACATAGTTAAGGTTTCCCCGGTTAAATTCTTTTATCGATGAATCAGAAATTAATTTATAGTCACGGTTAAATTTTTTATCGAATTTTTCAAAAAGTAATTCATGGATCAGAAAAGTATCATATGGATTTTTTTCTTCAGATTTATAAGTCCTTTCCCACGATTGTTTATTGAAAAAATAGTAAAGTATCACCAGGACTGCAGCCAGAGATAAAATGATAACAGAATATTTTACAAGGCTGTTTTTCATAGAACAGTCGGTTTAGATCTGTTAGAAGAAATAGCGCTTGTCAGTTTTGTATAATTGAGTTGATACTGATTAAAGTTCTTTTCGTTAACCGGTGCATCACCGAACCAGATTCTTTCAAAAGTAAGAGTCAGATCCCTGAAAGTAGAAAACACAGGATGTCCACCAACTTCAGCGACATAATCAAAATTAGTTTTGTCAATGGTGTAAACAATAATTTTACCTTCGTTTAGTTTTCGGATTGACAACAGATAGTGGATCCGGATAGCTTCTTTAAAGTTTTTTTCTTTCAAGGCGATCTCAAGTAATCCATCAAGGTCTGATTCTATAGTTGGTTCGTCTTCGATTTCATTTAATTGAACCTGATTGTTTTTAACTTTTCGGTTATCCGGAGCATATGCATAAAGTATCAGACGATAAATAAAAAACACAATAACTGCGATCACAATTGCATAGCTGATATATTTCAGCCATTCCCAGTCAGTTTTTGAGGCAGTTTTTTCTCCCTGTTTAATATATGGCAATGGATCTTTGTAGGTGAATTCTTTGACTGATTTGCGGTAATGTTGTCTGTTGAAAAAATCAATTTGATTTTTCTCAGACATGCCTGATTGAGAATTGATCAGAATCAATGTAAAACTTAACAGGAGTAGAATTGTTCTTTTCATTAAGAGTTGCTGGTATTCTTAATGGATTTCAATGATAAGATTCTTTTCTTCAAATCTTCTGCTGTTACAATCTGATAGATGGAAAAGAAGCCCAGAAAATTTCCATAGATGAAAAATGGAAGGATGATAAAGAAGCTGAAATAGGAAGAAAGTGTATTGAATATATTGGTTATGATACTTAATTGTTCACCGGAGACATATATATTCCATTTGGTTACTGATAAATAAAATCCCAGCATTGGAGTTTGTAAGATCAGAAATAATATCATAGAAGTAAAGCTAACGACTAGGAAGATCCTGTATGATTTACCTCTTGTAGCTCTGAAGTACCGGTACGCAGGCTTTATTGATTTGGTAAAAAGTTGACCTCGGTAATATGTCAGAGAAAGCCAGGTCATTAACGGTGGACCCAGAAATATCAGAATAAGCATGGAAGGGAGATTTCCATACTTTATTATTATGTTTATGATAAGTGAAAATAAAAGTGTGAATGCAAGTGAAGATATTTGTGGTCTGAATGTTTTATTCGCATGTCTGGAAATAAGTTTAAGAAAATAGAAAGATAGAAGACCAAATGCGATTACATTTATAAAAAACAAGCGCATGTTTTCTTCGTAATTAAAGATCTTAAATACATTGGGTAGAAAAAATGAAGTTCTGAATTCAAGATCCAGATTGTCGGAAATAAGAACCAGATAAGTGGCAATGATAGCAGCAGTAAGTAAGCTCCATTTAACAATTTTCCCACCGTAGAGTTTGAAGATGTGAAATACTTCCATGAATATATTTCCGGTAGGTTGAATGGCGTCGTAGTCAAACACTTCGTCCGTTTCCGGTTGTAAACTACTTTCAGGAATGTAAGCTGATTTTCCGGAACGATGCCGGTGAATCGGGTAGAGGACGAAATAAAAAAGTATAAACGCTGCAGAAAGAATAATAATTGAAAGTTTAACGATATCCGGTGCATCGGTATA
Organism: Bacteroidota bacterium; assembly: GCA_016711505.1. Lineage (NCBI taxonomy): Bacteria > Pseudomonadati > Bacteroidota > Bacteroidota bacterium. The sequence continues at coordinate 27,593 of JADJSV010000020.1, forward strand.
TCTGGTCATAAAACTTTCAATGATTGCAGCCATTACAATTATAGGAGCAATTCCGATCAGGATCTTTATACTTTTTCTTGCTCCGATAAAAAAGGATTGTGAGCGGGTATAAGTACCCGGAAATACAAGTCCCTTTCCTAAAGTGATCCCTGCACCTCCGGCAATAATTATACAGGAGATTTCCAAAGTTCCATGTAGCCATATGGTGAGAAAAGATTCTTTAAATAAGCCATAACTGATAAAGAAATATTGAAACACTCCAAGCATAATACCATTGAATAGGAGCATTCCAAGTGTTCCAACACAATACAGCAGACCGAAGATAAAGACCATGAATGACACTCTAAGGTTATTTATACTGATGCCAAGGAACATATCAACGCTATTCATTTTTTTATAGACAGCCATTGGATCACCTTTTTTGATGTTCTCTATCGTTGACTGAACATAGTTTTCACCCAGGATCAGGTTTGCAAAGCCCGGATCATGTCGTGAAGAGAATACTCCAATTGCTACAGATACAAGAAAAAAGCAGAGGCTGAAAAAAAGTTCCTTCCGTGCAGAATAGACCAGGTCAGGTAGCTCTTCTTTCCAGAATCTGACAAAGCCGGATCTGCTGGAACTTTTGTTTTTATAGATGAAATAAAATAATTGTTGTGCTATATTGTTAAGATATAGTCTGACGTATCTGTTTGGATAAAAAGTACGTGCATAGGAAAGATCGTCAGTAACTTGAATAAATAAATTGCTAAGTTTGTCAGGATCTTTTCGCTCTTCCTGCAAAAGTTCTTCAAGTTCCTTCCATTTCTTTTTATTTTGATCGATGAAATGTGTTTCTTTCATTTAGAAAATAATCGGTGTGGATAAATGTAATAATAATAGTAAAACCAAATGCGGACATTAGAAATTGTTACCTCACAAAATGTTGCCATAGACTATAATCTGGCGAATATTGGTGAACGTGGCGTTGCTTTCATAATGGATGTCATCTTTATCGGAGTAATAATTTTTATATTGTCAATTGTTGAAAGCTTTATTGTCCCTTACCAATATATGAATGTGGTTAACTATTCGACATCATTCATTGTCATTTCTTTTTATACTCTTTTATCTGAAATACTAATGAATGGACAGTCCTGGGGTAAAAAGCTTACCGGATTAAAAGTGGTAAAGATCAATGGGACAGAAGCCCGTTTATCGGATTATCTGATTCGCTGGGCATTCAGGTCAGTTGATATTTACCTGACACTTACGACTCTCGGTATAATTATGATCAATTCAACTGTTAAGTCGCAGCGATTAGGCGATATGCTTGCCAACACAGCAGTTGTTAAAATTAAACCGGAAAGAAGAGTGACTTTGGCAAATATTGAAAGTCTGAAAAATAAGACAACGCACATAGTCCAATACAAAGAGGTTATGCATATGAATGAAAAGGAAATGCTGGTATTAAAGTCCGCTCTTGATCTAGCGAAGCAAAATCCTAATCGTGCACATGCAGAAGCGCTTGAATTGTTGTCTACGATCATGCAGGAACGCCTTCATATTCACAACCATGAAAAACCGACCGCGAATTTTTGCAGAAGCTGATCAATGATTATATTGTGTTAACCAGATAGTTTTTTATCTGATAGTTACAGGAATCTACTTTTCAATTCCGGTGATGGCACCATACACTGGTCCTTCTTTCCAAACCACTTATAGCGATATTTAGCTATGATGTTATATACAAAATCACGAATTGGAAAAGGGATAATAATGAAAGCATATGTCAGCGGCCAGAGTCCATCCAGTTCTTTTGCAATCCGAAGTGCTGCACCTGATTTAGTATACAACTTTCCGTTTTTATAAAACACCAATGATTCAATGTAGTCACTTTTCAATCCAAAATCCTGTAGAGTTTTTTGCGAAAATTCTGATTGCAGCGAACTGAAGAAAAGATTCTTTTTGCGATTACGATTGACTGCAAATTGAACGAAGCCATTACAAAGATTACAGACACCGTCGAAAAGAATGATGGATTTTTCCATTGGGGCAAAGAGATACAGATATCTGTGCTAAATCTGCGAGTTCTGTGAGATCTGCGGGAGAAAAAAATAGTGCTCAAAATTGTTCCCGCAGATCTCGCAGAACTCGCAGATTTAGCGCAGATTTTGCGCAAATAAAATTGACTTTTGACATATAAATTTTTCTTCAAATTTGTTAATAACCCAACCCCCAACCCATTGATTTTTCAAAAACAATCGTTTATGTTTGATTGCTTAAATATTGCGAATTTCCAATGGGATTAGGTTCTTTATTAATGTTGATCATTTGCGGATTGGCATTTGCTGGCGGTGGTATCGTTTTGTCGAATGTGCTTTCCCGAAAGTCAACGAACTTACAAAAAGGTCAGGCTTATGAGTGTGGTGTACCAACGGTCGGAAAATCGTGGGTGCAGTTCAATGTAGGATACTATTTGTTCGCATTGTTATTTCTGATCTTTGATGTAGAGCTTGTGTTCTTATATCCCTGGGCAGTAGTTGTTAAGGAAGTAGGATTACCTGCATTAGTCGAGATCGTAATATTTCTGTTTATTTTATTCCTCGGATTTTTATATGCTCACAAAAAGGGCGCTTTGAAATGGATGTAAAAGAACAAGACCCAAGAGCTACTTTTCCCGGCGAAGTTCATCCGACTCCCGGTGGTGGAATACTTGTGAGTAAACTCGATGACGTTATAAACTGGGCGCGTTCAAATTCATTATGGCCTCTTGTATTTGGAACAAGTTGTTGTGCGATTGAAATGATGTCAACAGCTTCTGCAAAATACGATTGGTCACGATTTGGTTTTGAAGTTGCACGTGCAACTCCAAGACAAGCAGATGTGATCATCATTGCCGGAACAATCGTAAATAAAATGGCGCCTGTACTTAAAAGACTATATGACCAGATGCCGGATCCGAAATATGTTGTTGCTATGGGAGCATGTGCAACTTCCGGCGGACCGTTTTTTTACAATACTTATTCAGTTGTCAAAGGCGCAGATCATATTATTCCTGTTGATGTTTATGTAGCCGGTTGTCCGCCCCGTCCCGAAGCATTATTGCATGCTTTAATTTCCTTACAAGCCAAAGTCAAAGCCGGAAAATAAATATGCTTCAGGAAAAACTCTTGTCAATTTGTCCCACTGCTACATTCGAAGAGAATACGCAGTGGCCAACTATTAATATTGAGAGCACAGAGTGGCGCAGACTTGCTGAACATCTGAAGAATGATCCTGAATTAGCATTTGATTATTTGTTTTGTATTACCGGAGTCGATTGGAAAACACATTTATCGATGGTGTACCATTTATCATCGACGATCCATCGTCATACCATCGTAGTGAAGGCAAAGATTTCTGACAGAAATAATGCTGCAATAGAAAGCGTATATAATATCTGGGCAACAGCAGAACTGAATGAAAGAGAAGCGTACGATCTTTTCGGAATTAATTTTACTAATCATCCGGATCTGCGCAGATTATTTTTAACAGACGACTGGGTAGGATACCCGCTTCGCAAAGATTATGAAGATCCAATCAATATGATAAAACTCTGATCCTGTATGTTTGAAGAAGTAGGAACAACGGAAATGGGTGATCTGATCATCAATGTAGGTCCGCAGCATCCATCAACGCATGGAGTTTTGCATTTGGTCATTACATTGAATGGAGAGACTGTGAAAAAAGTTGAACCGCATCTTGGATACATTCACAGGAGTATTGAAAAGATGTGCGAGAGTTTGACTTATCGTCAGTTCATTTATGTTACTTCAAGAATGGATTATCTGTCGTCACACATTAATAACCATGCATGCGCATTGGTTGTTGAGAAAGGCCTGCAGATAGAAGTTCCGCAACGTGCTCAATACATAAGAGTCATACTGGATGAATTGACACGACTGGCTTCACATCAGCTCTGGTGGGGAGCAATGGCTATGGATGTGGGAGCGATCACTCCTTTCTTTCATGCTTTCAGGGAGCGTGAGATCATAAATGATATCATGGAACAAACATGCGGTGCCCGGCTAACTATGAACTTCATTGTTCCCGGCGGTTGTATGTATGATCTCCATCCTGATTTTGTAAAAAGTGTAAAAGACTTTATCATTTTCTTCAAAAGTAAGTTGAGTGAATACGATGAAATGGTTACTAACAATCCGATTTTTCAGGCGAGAATGCAAAATGTCGGATCGATCACAAAAGAGAATGCAATCTCTTATGGTTGCAGTGGACCGGTTGCAAGAGCTGCCGGAGTGGTTTGTGATGTAAGAAAATTATCGCCTTATGATGTGTACTCTCAGGTAGAGTTTACCGAGGCCATAGAAAAAGAAGGGGATTGTTTTGCTCGTTACAAAGTCCGGATGAAGGAAATGAATGAATCAATGCGTATCATTGAGCAATTGATCGACAATATTCCTGAAGGTGAATTTCAGGCAAAGACTAAAGCAGTATTGAAATTACCTAAAGGAGATTTTTACAGTAATGTAGAAACTGCCAGAGGTGATTTTGGTGTTTATATAATTAGCGAAGGTGGGACAACACCGTACAGAATTAAATTCCGTTCTCCGGGATTTTGTAATCTCTCAGCATTGGATCATATGGCAAGAGGAAATAAAATCGGTGATCTGGTAGCGATAATGGGTTCGTTGGATCTTGTAATACCGGATATAGACAGATAGAGTGATAAGCATAGAAAACATATCAGCAAGTATTCATCGGACGTTGAGCAATAATTTGTCGCCGATGTTAACGTCATTGGTCGAACTGACGATAGTTGGAATTTTTGTTCTGACATTGTTTGCTGTACTGGGACTTGTTCTGGTTTTTATGGAAAGAAAAGTTTCTGCTTATATGCAAATTCGTTTAGGTCCGAATAGAGTCGGATACAAAGGAATGGCGCAGACCTTAGCTGATACAATAAAATTGCTGGTAAAAGAAGGTCTGACTCCTGATGGTGCTGATAAATTCTTATTTAATCTGGCGCCATTCATTGTCATGATAGGAGCAATGCTACTGATGGCTCCGATTCCATTTGCAAAAAATTCACAGATCTGGGATTTGAATATTGGTGTGTTATATATCACGGCAGTATCTTCTATTTCAGTTATTGGAATTCTGATGGCCGGATGGTCGAGTAACAATAAGTATTCCTTGCTTGGCGCCATGCGGAGTGGTGCTCAGATCGTGAGTTATGAACTTTCTGCAGGACTTGCCATTATCAGTATTGTAATTCTGACGGGAAGTTTGAAGATCTCTGATATTATCGCCAGTCAGGAAACCGGATGGTGGTTATTCAAAGGACACATTCCTGCATTGATCTCATTTGTTATATTCATCATTGCAGTAACTGCAGAAACGAACAGAGCACCTTTCGATATGGCAGAAGCGGAGTCGGAACTTACGGCAGGATTTCACACTGAGTATTCAGGGATGAAATTCGCTTTATTCTTTCTTGCGGAATATGTGAATATATTTATTGTTTGTGCAATTGGTGCAACATTATTCTTAGGAGGATGGATGCCATTTCATATTGGGAACTGGACAGGATTCAATCATCTGATGGATTTCATTCCATCGTCAATCTGGTTTTTTGGCAAAACCTTCTTTCTGATCTTTGTGATCATGTGGTTTCGGTGGACGTTCCCAAGATTACGTATCGATCAATTGTTGAATTTAGAATGGAAATATTTGCTTCCAATAGGAATGTTTAATTTGCTCCTGATGACTATCATCGCAATCATGGGCTGGCATTTCTGATTAAATAAAGAAAATGAGTTTTATAGGAAATTATATCTCTACGGTTTACAAAGCAGTCACTTCTTTACTGAAGGGAATGCGACGTACGGGATATTATTTTACACATCATAAAGAGATCATTACTCAGAATTATCCTGAGAACAGAGATGAACTTAATCTCCCTGAACGTTTCAAAGGAGAAGTAGTTATGCCGCATACAGAGAACAATGAACATCGTTGTACCGGCTGTACTGCATGTGAACTTGCTTGTCCGAATGCGACGATCAAGATCATAACAAAATTTGATATTTCTCCTGAAGGGAAAAAGAAAAAAGCACTCGATACATTTATTTACCACCTTGAATTATGTACAATGTGTAATTTATGTATTCAGGCTTGTCCAACAGATGCAATAAAAATGGCTCAGACCTTTGAGCATAGTGTTTACAACAGAGCTGACTTGACAAAGACTTTGAACAATCCGGATTCTAAATTGATGGAGGGTGTAGAATGATGGATGCATCAGTAATATCTTTCTATGCGATCTCGGCATTTCTGCTGGTCTTCGGATTCATGGCAGTTACTGCACGGAAGATCTTCAGAAGTGCGATCTGGCTTTTGTTTTCATTGATCGGAATTGCTTCGCTGTATTTCTGGATGGATCTTCAGTTTCTTGCCGCTGTTCAGATCATAGTTTATATCGGAGGAATTGTGGTATTAATTATATTCTCAATCTTCCTGACCCAACATAGCGGAGCAGATCTGCCGAAAGCACTTCGAAGCAGAAAAATTGCAGCCGGATTTTTAAGTCTACTTGGGTTTGGAGTCATAGCCGGAATACTTTCAAAAACGTTGTTTGTTGAAACTTTAACACCAATGGATGTTGATATGAAAACGATCGGTAAGAAAATGTTGTCACTCGGCGGCGATGGATATGCTTTGCCTTTCGAATTGGTAAGTGTTTTACTTCTTGCTGCTATGATAGGTTGTATAGTAATAGCAGTTAAAAAAGTCCCTGAAAAATCATGACTAGTATTCCAATCATACACTTTCTGATCGTCAGCACTGCTTTGTTCTTCATCGGTGTTTATGGTTTCTTCACAAGGAGAAATATGATTACGATGCTCATGTCTATTGAACTGATATTAAATAGTGTGAATATCAATTTTGTGGTGTTCAATAAATATCTGCACCCTGAAAGTAATGACGGATTGTTCTTCAGCCTGTTCATTATTGCCATAGCTGCTGCTGAAGCGGCTGTTGCCATTGCGATAATTATAAATCTATACCGGACTCATTCAACTATTGATGTTGAAGATGCCAATGAAATGAAGTTGTGATCAATTAAAGAAAAAGCATGTCGCCATTATTACTAATATTATTTCTGCCATTTCTTTCTTTCGTGATCTCCGGATTATGGGGAAGAAAATACCTTAAGAACATGGCGGGAATGTTAAGCACCACAACAGTGCTTGCGGCATTTATGATCTCATGTTCTGTAGCTTACAAGTATTTCATAGTTGAAGGAAAGGTAAATGGAAAATATCTCGCACAGTATCCGATCGATTTCAAGTGGCTGGAATTTACTCCGGATCTGAGTATTCATCTTGGGATACTTGTCGATCCGATATCAGTAATGATGCTCCTTGTTGTAACCTTCATTTCTCTGATGGTTCATATTTATTCATTAGGATATATGAAAGGGGAGGAGCGGTATGCAACTTATTATTCCTTCTTGTCATTGTTTACTTTCTCCATGCTGGGGCTTGTTGTTGCTACAAATATTTTCCAGACATATATTTTCTGGGAATTAGTAGGTGTAAGCAGCTTTCTTCTGATTGGATTTTATTACAACAAACCTTCTGCTGTTGCGGCATCTAAAAAAGCATTCATAGTCACTCGTTTTGCTGATCTGGGTTTTTTAGCCGGGATACTTATTCTGTCTTATTATTCCGGATCTCTGGAATTTAAAGATATTATTTCAAGGTATACAGAAAGTACATCTCCGCAATTACAAGCTGGTATCAGTTCTTCTTTTTTAGGAGTGAGCGCGCTAACGTGGGGACTTGTTCTTGTATTTGTCGGTGGAGCTGGTAAATCGGCGATGTTCCCATTACATGTCTGGTTACCTGATGCAATGGAAGGCCCGACTCCTGTTTCTGCATTGATACATGCTGCAACAATGGTTGTTGCCGGAGTTTATTTAGTAGCCAGATTATTTCCGGTTTACGCTATCAGTTGTCCTGCAGCCTTACATGTTGTAGCAGTGATTGGTATATTTTCATCTGCATTTGCTGCATTGATAGCATGTACTCAGACTGATATTAAACGTGTACTTGCCTATTCAACAATGTCGCAGATCGGTTTCATGATGTTTGCACTTGGAGTTTCCGGATACGGTGGTGAGGCCGGACTTGGTTATATGGCATCAATGTTCCATTTATTTACCCATGCAATTTTTAAAGCATTGCTATTCTTATGTGCCGGAACAGTGATCCATTTTGTACATAGTAATGAAATGAAAGATATGGGTGGTTTGAAAAAATCCCTTCCAATTACTCACATTGCATTTTTACTTGCTTGTCTTGCAATCGCCGGTATTCCGCCTTTTGCAGGATTTTATAGTAAGGAAGAAATTCTACTCGCTGCATATCATCACGATAAAATGATCTTTTGGGTGGCAGTAGTAACAGCCGGGTTGACTTCATTCTATATGTTCCGTTTATTCTTTTCCATTTTTTACAGAGGGGAAGAAAGAGCACATCATCATAGTCATCATGGCGAAGGCACATCGTCAATGTTAGGTCCGCAGATCGTACTTGCATTCGGATCAGTGCTCGCGGGATTTATTCCATTCAGTAATTTAGTTACATCAGATGGTGTTTCTTTAGAGACACATACAAACTGGAGTTTTTCATTATTGCCAATTGCTATGTCATCAATTGGAATTTTGTTTGCAATTTACTTTTTCATGAAGGATGATGATAAAGCGGTTGTTCTTGCAGCAAGGTTTGGTTCAATTTATACTTCATTGAAGCGAAAATTATATATTGATGAAATCTATAATTTCGTAACAAAGCGGATTATATTCAATCTCATTGCTCAACCTGCAAGCTGGTTCGATAAGCACATAGTAGATGGATTTATAAATACAATTGGAAAAGCAACGCAAGTATTTTCCTTCACAACATCAGGATGGCAATCAGGCCGCATACAAAGTTATTCTGCCTGGTTTCTTGCCGGAACATTGGCATTATTGATAATTGCACTTTACTACTTACAATTACTATAGGATGAATCTGAATTTATTGATCATACTTCCACTGTTAACTTGTCTGGCAATATTATTGGCCGGAAGCAAAAATGCCATCCGCGTCTTTGCCTTGACAGGAGCTGTAGTACAATTGTTAGTTTGTTGTCTGTTACTTATTCGCTTCAACGAATTAAGTGCGGGAGTTATCAATGGTCAGATGCTCTTCGAATCAAGTGTTCCATGGTTCGCTTCGCTGAATATAAATTATCATATTGGAGTTGATGGTATTTCAATAGCCATGATAATGCTTACAGCAGTAGTTGTGCTGGCCGGAATACTCGTCTCCTGGAAAGTTGAAAAAATGACCAAAGAGTTTTTCTTTCTGCTTACTCTTTTAAGCGCAGGCGCATATGGCTTCTTTATCTCACTGGATTTATTCTGTATGTTCTTCTTTCTTGAAGTTGCTGTAATCCCAAAATATTTACTGATCGGAATCTGGGGAAGTGGTAAAAAAGAATACAGCGCAAACAAACTTGCGCTTATGTTAATGGGCGGTTCTGCATTAGTGTTAGTCGGTTTATTGGGTACATATTTAAATGCAACTTCAGAAGCGACAGGATTCAATCTGATGTCGCTCCGTACACAGATCATTCCGGTGCAGACACAACTTATCTTTTTCCCTTTCTTATTTATCGGCTTTGGAATTTTTACAGCAATTTTTCCTTTTCATACATGGGTACCTGACGGTCACTCATCTGCACCCACGGCTGCATCAATGTTCCTTGCCGGAATCTCTATGAAACTAGGCGGATATGGATGTTTAAGGGTTGCAGCATATTTAATGCCTGAAGCAGCGCATTATTATTCAGCATATATAGTAGGATTAGCGGCAATTGCAATTATCTATGGAGCATTTGCAACCATGATGCAAAAGGATCTGAAATACATGAACGCATATTCTTCTGTAAGTCATTGCGGGTTTGTTTTGTTAGGTATTGGAATGCTGACACCTTCAGCAATAAATGGGGCAGTACTACAAATGGTGTCGCATGGATTAATGACGGCCCTTTTCTTCGCTGCTATCGGAATGATCTATGAGCGAACTCACACCAGAATGATAAACGAACTTGGTGGCTTGTTGAAAGTAATGCCATTTATCAGTACAGTTTTTATTCTTGCCGGTTTATGTTCGCTTGGGTTGCCGGGATTAAGTGGATTTGTCGCGGAGATGACAGTGTTTGTCGGATCATGGGAAAGAGTAGAGATGTTTTACAGGGTTTCTACAATTGTTGCATGTATGTCAATTGTAGTTACTGCTGTGTATATTCTGCGTGCTTCAGGAATGTCATTAATGGGAATAATCAGGAATAAAGAATTTGAAAGTCTTACTGACGCTAATTGGAATGAAAAAGCTGCATCAGTGCTGCTTTTAGCAGGAATACTGGTCATCGGATTAAGTCCATTCTTGTTGAATGACCTGATTGCTCCGGGAACAGAAGAGATAATGAAAAATGTAAACAGAGTATTCACATTAAACTAACCGGAACTATGGATTTGATTTTAATGATGAAGAATGAATTGATGCTGGTCGCAATCATCGTGATCCTTTTGATCATGAAAGTGGCAGATAATGGCAAGAGTAATTCCATGTGGATTGGTGTGATCAATGTTTTACTTATCGTCAATTGTATTGTCGATTGGTTACCGGTTAGAGAAGGTGAACTTTTTGGAGGCGTGTTTAAGTCGTATGATCTTGGAAACTTCGGTAAAAATTTATTGAGTACCGGCGTCTTATTGATTTCATTGTTTTCAGTCGATTGGTTAAAACGTTGTGAGCACATTGCTGAATTTTATTTGCTGATGTTGTCCACGTTACTCGGTATGTTCTTTATGATTTCATCAGGTAATTTGCTGATCTTCTATCTCGCTCTTGAATTGTCGTCTATTCCGCTTGCAGCTTTATGTAATTTCGGATTAGCAGAAAGAAAGTCAGGAGAAGCAGCGATGAAAATGATCATGTCGTCTGCTTTTTCAAGCTGTATCATGCTCATGGGTATTTCCTTTCTGTATGGGGCATCAGGGACTTTAAGTTTTGATGCATTGACAATTGTTGTACAGGAAACGCCATTATACATCATGGGATTTGTACTCTTGTTTGTAGGAGTCGCATTTAAATTATCTGTTGTGCCATTTCATTTATGGACTGCGGATGTTTATGAAGGTTCACCGATTCCTGTTACGGCTTTTCTTTCTGTCATCAGTAAAGGTGCAATGATCATAGTATTTACATTCTTGTTGTATCACGTATTTGGGTCTTTATCGCATACATGGTATCTGTTGTTGTATATACTCAGTATTGTGACGATGATAACAGGAAATATTTTTGCGATCAGACAAGAGAATCTGAAACGATTTCTTGCATTCTCTTCCATCACCCAAGTCGGCTATATACTTGTTGGTATTTCAGGGAGTTCAGCGGAAGGTGTTACTTCTTCGGTTTACTTTATTGTTGTCTATCTCTTTTCCAACATAGCTGCATTTGGAGTGATCTCTCAAATTGCCGAAAAGAGTGGGCGGGAGACGATCACTTCATATAAGGGACTGGCAAAACAAAATCCATTTTTAGCATGGACATTGGCAATTGCGTTGTTTTCTTTAGCCGGAATTCCGCCAACTGCCGGATTTTTCGGAAAAATATTTTTATTGAAAGCAGGCGCTTCAAAAGGTGATGTGTTTTTAATAACTATTGCTGCATTAAATATGATCATTGCCCTGTATTATTATTTACGTGTGATCCGAGCAATGTTCATGGATGAAAGTGAGGAGTCAATTCCAAAAATGCATTCCGGTTTATCTCTTAAATTTGCTTTAGTAATTTGTCTTGCCGGGATTTTATTTACAGGATTTTTCGGGCCGGTTTACGAATACATATTATCACTAAGTAAAGGAATTTAGAATATGGCAATTAATCAGAATCATTTATTTGAAGATCTCGATGGAATAAAATGTGCCGTTGTAGAAAAGAATGCAGATAAGTCCAGAGCTGATTTCTTAAAGACCATACTTGAATTCAACGGTTACAAAGTAATTATAGTGAACAGTCCGCCACCAAAAGGTGCTCCCGCTCCAGTGGAAGGAGAAACAGTTGAACCCGTTTTACCAACAACATTTACAGTAGGCGTAACTGATGTTCGTTTCAATGTCACCAATGCAATTTTTGGAAGATTACTCAAGACAAAAGAAGGTAGTGTAGTTACAATGGCCTATTGGCAACAAAAGGAAGAAAAGTCAGATGATACTGTTCCTTATTTTCAAAAAAGATCTAATAACTAACCCGTTGTTCGAAATTATTGCCCCTCGACTTCGCTCGGGAATCGTCTTATAAGTGGTAATGTGTGAATTTTTTGCGAAAAAAATTCACACATATCTGCCCAAAACCCACGGTCCCTGAGCGAAGTCGAAGGAGGTCCCTGAGCGAAGTCGAAGGGCGAACGTTTTGAATTAAAATTTACCGCAAAAAAAAAGCTCTTGTCCCCGCCTTTCGACAGGGACTTTGAGCCTTCACACGCACACGCAGGCACACACATACCCGCTTTCACTCTAACACTGGTTAAGCGACCCACACACTCGCGGCACACACACCCCGCAATCGCCTAACACTATTATAATTTCTTAACAACTAACCATTGCTTTTACAAAGATGCGAAGAATGGTTGCGGTAAAAATAGAACTTTGAATCAATTTGTTGTCACTAATCACTGTCAGGGCTTGTCGTATAAACAATGACAAGATCAGCTAACCGGCTCAATACTAAGTAGAATTTCGTAGATTTTTTCGAACTCATTCGACTTGTCCAGGAAATATTCAGCGCCAAGTTTCAGACATAAATTCTTATAATAAACATCTGAATAATTGGTTAACATGATCACTTTAGCATACGATTTGAGTTTTAACTCAGGAAGAACCTCGACACCACTTTTGCCTGGGATCTTAATGTCTAAAATAATGACATCCGGATTGATCTCCTTTGCCAGGAGAATAGCTTCATTCCCGTCTTTTGCATGAGCAAGCGTAGCGACACCTTCCATATCAGATAATAAGGACCATAATCTTTTTACGATCAGAAGAGAGTCCTCAACTATCAAAATCTTAAGTCCTTTTTTACCCGGGTTCATTTTAATTTTCCTAACGCCTATTTATACAGTAAATTAAAGCTATATGTTCAGCGATTTTTGCCATGTAAACTGTGTTTTGGGTGTCATGGTTTGTACTACAAAATAATTTATAATGAATGCAGAAGGATGGTTTGGAAGGTTACAATTTTGAATGTTTAAAATGAATAATGAATCCCGATAGATATCGCATAGACGTCAACTTAAAAGAAAAAAACAAATGAAAAGTATTTCGATCTGTTGGCGTGAGATTATTTATAAAAAAGTATTATGCAAGTTAGCCTCTATTGCCATCAGCTGAAGCTTAATGTCATTTGATTAGACGAATGAAATATTCGTTGTTCTTTATAGATTATAAGGCCCGTTAGGGCCGTACCTTTGGTAATACAAGACCATACAAGAGCGCTCAGCCCCTTTAGGGGCGTACTCTTTAACACATCGCTTTTTTTTGAAAACGAAAGCACAATTGGATATCAGGAACATGCCGTATGAACTACAATGTGCTGGAACTTTTATGCAGTTAATTAATGGACACATGCATTGTAGAAAGAGTGCGCCCCTAAAGGGGCTTGACTTTCTCGTATATTCTTTTATTACCAAAAGTATGGCCCTAACGGGCCTGTCGATTTTAAATACTTATCCTTATTATGAATTGTAGAGTATAGCCATTTGAATTTGATCTAAAGCTCATGGCAAAATAGTAGACGAGAACTCACTTAATTTCAATAGATATTATTATAATTAAATTGACGACTTTGCGATAGCTATCGGGATTATGGCCAAACAAAAAAAGACAAATTGAATTTATCGGAACGAATTCAAGAAATTACTTAGAAATGAAAATAATCATACTCTTGATTAATTTAAAGAAGGTTGTTTGAAATCGCATAAAAAGTCAACTCTGAATTTGATTTCAGATTCATTTTCTCAAGCACTCTTGAACGGTATGTGGAAATGGTATTCACACTTAAAGAAAGATCTACAGCAATTTCTGAAACTGTTTTTCCACCTGCAATTAATTTCAGTACATCAAGTTCGCGGTCTGATAAAAGTTCATGCGGAAGTTTGCTGAAATCGCTGTCGAGATTAGAAGCCATTTTTTCTGCTAGCGATGGTGTAATATATTTTCGGCCCATCATAACCATTCTGACTGCTTTGACTAATTCTTCAGGCGCGCTCTCTTTAGTCAGATATCCGGAAGCTCCTGCTTTCAGCACACGAATCGCATAAAGCTCTTCAGGATGAATGCTGAGAACAAGGACTGGGATTGTTGGTGCTTCCGACTTGATTACTTTCAAGGCTTCTAAACCGTTTTTGCCGGGCATAGAAACGTCACTGATGATAACATCAAACTTGTCGGCTCGCATTTTTCTGATCAACTCCTGGCCATCAGATGCTTCCTGAAAATTTGCATCCGGGAATTCTTCCAATAAGATTTCTTTTAATCCTCTTCTTACAATAGAGTGGTCATCTGCTAGTAGAATATTCATGATATTAAAGTTTTAATTATGATATGGAATTTTCAAATTAATTCTTGTGCCATTACCTTCCTGTGAATCGATGATCAACTGACCATCCATCATGAATGCTCTTTCTTTCATTCCTACTAAGCCAAGAGTAGAACGGCCTGAGTTTTCATTACTCATTCCTATTCCATTGTCCTTGATCGTGATATCAATCATCTCATCATTGTTAATTACGATAGATGATTCAACCCGACTTGCTTTGGAATGCCGGGCAACATTGGTCAATGCTTCCTGATAGATCCGGAAAATTCCGGTTGAAATGTTTTTATTGAAGTGGTATTCAATATTGTCAGATGTAAAGTAACATTTTATTCCCGTTCGTTTTTCAAATTCTTTACTCTGCCAGTCTAATGCAGCAACGAGTCCAAGATCATCAAGAATTCCCGGTCTGAGTTCTGATGCGATCTTTCTGACAGTTTTGACTGTGTCGTCGATCAATTTTGTCATTCCCTGAATTTTTTCATTTACAGCAGCATCATCGGATTTAATCTTTTTGGAGATCCATGAAACATCCATTTTAAGTCCTGTAAGTTGTTGCCCCAGTTCATCGTGAATTTCTCTGGCAATATTTGTTCGTTCAGCTTCACGCACCTTTTCAAGGTAGCTCGACAAATTACGTAACTGATCGCGTGAGGCCTCAAGTTCTTCCCGTGATTTTAGTTTCTCTGTAATGTCATTACTAAGGATCAGTCGGCATTTTTTTTCGTCATAGACCATGGAGTAAGCCAGAATCTCAACTTTTATTCTTTCTCCATTTTTTTTAAGGTGGGTCCAGGTTACCTGCATTAAAATTTGATTCACTATGTATTCTTGATAAATTTTTAAATTTATCAATTTCTTCCGGCGGTCTAAGTTCAGTTACATCTTTGCCAATAAATTCTTCAAGTGAATATCCATAATGATCGATTGCAGCTTTGTTGACATCTAATATCGTAAAATTTGAAAGTTCAATGATCCACATTGGGATTGGATTGTTCTGAAAGAGCAATCGGTATTTTTTTTCATTTTCAATCAATTTTGTTTCGGATAATTTTCTGTCTGTAATATCCTGGAAGAAAATCGTTGTACCGCCCGGAGATGGGTATACTTTAACATGGATCCATTTTTTGAAATATTCTGAATATTCTTCGAACTGTGCATTTTTATTTTCTTCCTTCGACTTTTTGATCTTATTCAGAATATTTGGATTTTTTGCGCCCTTGAAGAATGAAAGAAAATTCATGCCAATTATCTTCTCACGTGAAATTCCAATCAGCTTTTCTGTATATGGATTGGCAAAAATAACATTGAAGTTATTGTCGAATGAAACAAATCCTTCTGAAATTCTATTGAAGATACTTGAGATCTCTTCTGTTTGTTCTATGACTTTGGACTGAAGTTTCTGATTGAAATCTTTTAAAGTATTTTCATATTCTTTTTGAGTTGATATGTCCTGACTAATAAAAATCAATATAAAATTTGAGTCATTATTCTGATTAAATATTGAAACTGAATTTTGAATATATACAGGTTTTGTTTTTCCCAGATCGTGCGTAGATTCAATGACCCATTTTCCACGAGAGATCAGGTCATTCCACATTTCATTTTCCAGATCGTGTGATGTTGGTATTTTTAGAAATTCAAAAAGTGAATTTCCTACAGCTTCAAAAGCAGTTTTGCAAAACAATTTTTCAGCGCCTTTATTCCAACTCTTGATAATTAAACTCTTGTCAACCGAAATGATGGAGTCATTTGTATTCTCAATCAAAGTTGCAAGATAGCTGGCTTTTGCTTCGGCTTTCTTTCGCTCTTTTATATCCGTTAAAACTGTTCTTATATAAATTATTTCACCTTCTTTATTATAATTGATCCTCGAATCAATTAAGAAAGGAATGATCTTTCCGTTAGCAGTTGTAAGTTCAATCTCGTGATTGACTAATGATGCTTTGGTTATCAGACTTTCAATTGAAAGTCTGTAATTATTTGGAGTTAGCTCTGAAAATTTCTTTTTATCTTTAATTTCCTCGATATCAAATCCCAGCCATGATAAAGCAGTTTTATTTATTTCAATGATCACTCCATCTTTATTGAGAGAAAGATAACCGCATGGTGCCTCATCAAATAGATCGAGAATCTTTTTATTGGCTATTAAAAGTTGTTGTTTATTCGAATCATTCTTTTTTAAGATCACCTGCAATGATAAGGTAAACGAGAATAAGTTTAAAAAAGATCACTAATGCAAGGATGATGAAATTTTGTTTTGTTTCATGTGCGATTTCCTCTTTTTTTCTATTTGATTCATTAAGAGCAGTCCTTCCGTTTTCTTCAAGTATGGCAATGTTACTACGGATTTTATCCATCAATCTGATACCTTCATTGGTTTTGATTTCTGAAACAGCCTCTTCATTTCTGTTTTCTTTTCGCAATTCAATGATTTTCTTCGCATATATCATCATTGAACTGATATGCTTAGAAAGTTCCTTCGCTGCAGGTTCCTCGCTTTCATAACCGGCAGTTACAGCAGTCAATTCATCAAGATGTGAAGGCAATGATCTGAATGCTGAGTCAGTTGGAGTCAGATAATCATGATTGCCGGTGATCAGGAAGCCCCTGTATCCGGTCTCCATATCCTGCACATCATCCAATAATTTTTCGGAAATCTTCATCACTTTTAAATGATGAGTGATATTCTGACTATCAGTGATACTTAATTGTGAATTGGTATAGGTTGTATAGAGAAAGAATCCGATACCGGCGATTGCAATTGCAAAACCTATAAGTACTTTTAAGTGTATCTTGAAAACTTTCATATATACAGCAATACTCTTGATTTATAAGATGAAATAATTTTAATCCACAGAAAGGAAAATGTCGTTATTCTGATACTTTTGTCAATCAAATCAATAAGGGTAAATTTAATTAAATATGATGAAATTGCAAGCCTTAATGGTCATACTTTCTGTGACTTTTTTCACAGCCTGTAGCGGAGATAAAAGCGGACATTCCGGCAATAAACAGTCTCCGGAAAACAGACCTGAAAATAAATACTACGACGGAAAAGGAATCGGTCCAATAAAAGAACTGACCTTAGGTGATGTCCCTGATGAAACACTCATAAAATCAGGAGAGCAAATTTATAATTCAAAATGTACAAGTTGTCATAAGCTAAGTGCAGAAAAAGGAATCGGACCCGGACTTGCCGGTATCACTGAACGCCGCCGACCGGAATGGATCATGAACATGATGTTGAATCCGATGGAAATGACGCAAAAAGATTCCCTCGCAAAAGAATTAC
This sequence comes from Bacteroidota bacterium, assembly GCA_016711505.1. NCBI lineage: Bacteria > Pseudomonadati > Bacteroidota > Bacteroidota bacterium. Next base: position 45,578 of record JADJSV010000020.1, read on the forward strand.
TTGCAATTTATTATTCTCAGATGCTGGATAATAATCTGACAGAAGAAGAGGCAAGGAGTGTTTTGGAGTTTCTACGGAAATTTTGAAACGATAAAGATAAAAGGTCAAAGGTCAAAGGTTATCACTATCCTAATTAACCTTTGACCCTTGACCTTGACCTTTTAACCAACTGTACTTACTGTATCGTAAACTCCACCCTCCGGTTTCTCTGACGACCTTCAGCAGTTTTGTTTGAAACTACAGGCTTGGTTAAGCCAAAACCAATTGCAGTAATCCTGACTCCGTCAACACCTTTGTCAGTGATATATTTCTTAACAGATTCCGCTCTGTTCTTAGATAATTTCATATTGTAAGCAGCAGCACCAACATTGTCTGTATGGCCTTCAATCAATAATTTATACACCGGTTTTTTCTGCAACAATTTTACCAATTCATCTAGCGATTCATAACTGGAAGTTCTGATTACGGATTTTCCGGTTTCAAATTCAAGATTCTTGAACACCTTGTTGATGATCTCCTGTTCTTCCTGAGTAGGAATATTTTTGATAGGTTCCGCTTTGATCTCCACTTTTTCAATTACTGGACAACCATTATTCGATGCAGGACCTTTTGCAAATGGACAACTATCAAGTTTGTTTATGATCAAATCACCATCTGTATCAGGACAACCATGAAAGTCGACCGGACCTTTTTCAGTTGCGCAACTGTCTTCAAGATCAGGTATACTATCACCATCAAGATCAGGACAACCTTGGAATGCAAGTAAACCTGAATCTAACGGACAACGATCTTCCACATCAGTAATGCCATCATTATCTGTATCAGGACAGCCGGCAAATTTCGCCAGACCTTTTACATCAGGACATTTGTCATCTATGTCAGGAATGCTGTCCATATCACGGTCAGGACAACCTTGCAAAGCAATCAGGCCAGGAACATCAGGACAACGGTCATGTTTGTCTGCTACTTTATCTTTATCTCTGTCGCGAAGTGGTCTTCCGAAAATTAAGTTGATTCCGAAGTGAACATGCGCAGTATGATTTGATAATGGATCAATCGTTCCAATGATATTATCAGTCGTAACATACAATTGAACCGGACCTGCATTTGTTGACATTCCCAGTCCGATGTTGTCGAAATTTTTATTTATTATGGAATAGTTAGCAGCAAGACTAAGATGATTTCCGACTTTCAGATTATATCCTAAAGTAAATGTTGGTTGAATAGTTTTTTGAAAAAAGTTGCATGGAGTAATGCAGAAGCAGAACTTTTTCACCAATGGTATAATTCGTTCCTAAGTAAACATGCGTAGGCAGATTCGTAGAATATGAATTACTGTTTTCTTTTGCTTTGTATGCATTTCCAAGTGAGTCGAGAACACCTTCTACATTGCTTGTTGTATCATTTATGAAATCTGAAATATCAACTCCGTCAAAGAAGTATCGGCCGGCATCAGTCACGAAATTTTTAACATCGCTTTTCCATTTTATGTATCCAAGGTCAAGTATACTGGTATTCAATGCCCACTTATCGTTTAATTTATAAGTAGCTCCAAGATCAGCTCCGAATCCCCGGTTCTTGAGTTTATTTACATAAGTGCCCCAGCCGATGCCTTCAAATTGATCATAGCCATCTGAATTATTCACAGGTGAAGAAGTATTCACAGTAATATTCGTATTCAACTCAAGAGCGTAATCAGATGCACTTGTTGTCATACTCAGATCGCCAAACGTTGAACTGAAATTTTCCATTCCGTATAAATACTTCAACCTGATTCCCAGAGTCAATTTTTCGTTCATTTCTCTTGCCCAGCCCAACCCATATTCACGGAAGTGGGTTGCATCAAATCCTATTTTGCTAAAATCAAGAGTCTGTCCAATGAAGGGGCCATTTCCTTTATCAATTAAATTAAACAGTTCTTCAGGAAAAGTAAACAGGAAATTCACCCGCTCTGTAATATTTGCAGAGAAATAATTTTTATCAATTTTGAAACCAAAGCCCAAAAGATTTATTCTCACCTGAGATGTCAGGAAATTGGATTTATCAAGTTTGCCCAATGCTTTGTCAATATCGATAACAGTTGAGTCGTCTGCTCTTACATAATGGAAATCCCTGTATGTAAAACTATTGTTACTGAATAGAAAATAGTTTGAACTGATTCCCGGTAAACCGACGTAATATTTGTTGGCAGGCATCAATGAAGGATTAATTTCAATTGATTCGCCAACAGTATTCATGTTATATAATGTGAGATCTTGTTGCGCTGAACATATGGAGACCAGAAAGAACAAGTATAGTAGTGATATAAGTTTTTTCATTGTTTTCAGATTGCTTTAGGTTATTGAAATTTTACATTTAATTGAGCACGTACACCGATCTTGACATCAAGTTTGTACGAGTCGTAGATCTCAATATTCCTTGTCGGTGAGTCTTTAGTATCAATAACTGAAACAATAAGTAATTTTTTAGCATTGTACAGATGTTCAATTCTGGTTTTGTTGAATGGTTCATCACCTGTTCTGTGGGTAGACTGAGTTACCCTTCCGTTAGCATCTATTTCTGCTGATTCAACTAAAATGTTATTCGGATCAAGTAACATAGAATCCAAAACAACATAATTGGAATCTGTGAAATAGATCTGAGTATAAGCCCGTGCCGGAAATCCATTATCAATATTAATTCTGAATACTGCTGATTCAATTTCGTCAATTCTTTCCAGACTGAAATTTGCAGTATCCATAACTGTGAAATTACTTGCATAGCCACGTAAAGGGAAATCAATTTGTATGTCTGCATTTAATCTGCTGCTATCAGTAAGGAAATTTACAGGGACGCTGGGAATGTTACTGGACGCATTTAGAGTATACACAATATATCTTGGTGCCTGACTGATCACATATTGAATGTTGCTGTTTGTTTTGTCTAATACGAAATTGCTTGTCGAAGTTTGTCCGGCTACAAGAGGATATCCGATTGGCAATGGATCAGGAATTGATCCTGTGATAGGGACTGAAGTACCATCAGGTCTTAACGCAGCAAAGGATGATACATGTGCGTCAATCGGCAAGCCAAAAGAATTGGACATTGTAAATGTCATTTTTGGATCTTCAAAATACAATGATCCACTCTGGAAATTATCAAACAATGTTATCCGTGATGAATCCTCGATCAGATCAATTGTATGTACACCCAGATATCCGAAGATGCTGGAAAAATCGATGTTTTTAAATCTTGCGATCACGTCAAGATTTTTGTTTGTTATCGAAAGAGATGTACCTGAGTTTGTCAGACTCGCTACATACGTTAACCCGAAATTATTTGCAGTACCCGAAGACGAAAAGTCAAACAAATAACCTGCCAGTAGAGTACTGTCAATTTTTATAATTTGTGAACCGGTACTTGCTGTAAAAGGAACTGTAAAACTAAGCGGTACGCCATTTAATGATAGTGGAGGAATTGATATGTTAATAGATCCCGAATGAGGTATTGTTGACCGAATTTCAATTTCTAAAGAGCCTGATTTGATATTCATTGAATCAATCTGCTCAGCTCCCGGAAAAGTGAAATTTGTAGTCTTCGGAATTGTTTTAGACAAACTATTCGTCGTATATAAAGTTGTGCTGTCACCTGAATTGAAAGTAAACGGAGTGTTGTCATTCTGATCTGCAAATTGAAACAGATCATTTCCTGAAATAGAATAAATTTTTCCGCGATAGATAAGCGACACCAGGTGATTGGAATCAATGGAAACAATACTTGAATCACCGGAAGCAATAATGTCCTGGATCGTTAACGACGAATGTATCAATGGCGCTGCAACATCAGGATTCCAGGTGCTGGCCGCTATTTTGTCGTAATCAAAATCATTGTCCTTAATACATGATTGTATCGTCAGCGATACAATTAGCAAGGTGAATAGTAATAGTTTTTTTTGCGTGGTCATTTTGTTTGATTTTTATATTTTAGGATTGGATCTATTCGCTATATACATAAAGTACACCATTCGAATCTGAGATCACTATGTATGATTTAGCTGTGTTATCATCGCTTGTCATCAGACTGAAATCTGAATTTCCCCAGATCGGGTATCCTTCTGCAATAGAGGCTTCGGTAGATAACAGGTAAAATTTATTCTTTGATCTGTCAATAATTCCGGCTCTTCCCGGAAAGTTAATTTGATCGACAAATTTCAGATCTTTTGCGCCATTAATTTCTGAAGTGAATTTTAAATCACCACTTTCATAAGAATATAGTTTGTTGGAGATCAGAAAAGCAATTTCGTCATCCAATTTGTTTCCGATTACAATTATGTCTGAGATGTTTTCTGATAAGTTCAGGGAGATCAAATCAGTTGTGTTTGCCGGATTGATACTATATACTTTGCCGGAAATGTCAGTTGTAAATATTGTGGATTTTTTTCCTGAATCAGAATACGCTACGACAGATTTTGCAATTGGATTGTCTAATGATTTTAATCGTACAATTTTGCCTTTTCTGTCGATGATATATTGTGAATTATTCCCGTAAGCATAAATGAAATCATTGTTGTTAAATCGGAATGGAATAAAATCTCTGTCTATACCGTATGTTGCTTGTCTGGTATTCCATTGTGGTAAAGGTTTTCCACTGATCTCATATGCGTATATCGAACCATTTTGACAGGCTACATAGATTTCATACTTTTTGTGTCCGTCGAAATCTTTCAGCAAACAACCATTAGTTGCTGCTGCAGGAAGCCGGATTGGGAAATTACTTATTGAATCACCGTTTGTGTCGATCAGATATAATTTATTTATTGTATTGAAGACCATCTGGCATTCGCCATTATTATATTGGTCCATAAAATAGATGGTGCTCAATATTTTTTCACCGATACGTTTTTTCCAAAGTAGTCGTCCGGCATCATTATAGAAATTCAAATTAAGTTCATTATCCTGAATGGCAATAAATTTATTTTCTCCGTTTACTATTACAAATGGTGGAGTAGCAGGTGTAGTGTCAAGTTGAGACGACCAAAGTAAATGAATTTCTTTTTTTATTTTTCCTGAGAAGTCGATCCGCCCTGTTGAACTTGTCATGCCGTTTTTTGCCGAAGCCGAAATGGCAAGCGACTGTACACTTTTTTTAATAATTCCATCATTGATAAGTTTCATGGAAATATCTTCATTCGAAATTGATCTCAGAATATTGGTGCCTCTTTGAAAATTAAAATAAACATTCAATTGACCATTCAGAATAGAATTGTTTTTATGCGAAATAAAATCAGATTCATTCTCCAGAAGTTTTTTGTCCTCAAAATCATCGATCAGACTTTTTAATATTGATGGATTATTTGCAAAGACAACAAAATCTCTGACAGTTGTGTAGTACGATTGCTCAATATCGATAAATATATTTCCGTAAAATAATGGAACAATTGAATTCAGGCTGAAGTTGCTGATCGTATGTGAACGGTATTTTTCATTGCCCTTGTTTTTACCCACAGCAATTTGAATCTTTTCAAGCGATTGTATTGCATCGCCGGTATTCTCAGTTCTGATCAGTGCATACGTATTATTAACCAGGTCCATACTTCCCGGTTCTGTAATGGCTAGTGCAATTTCTTTCTTGTTCCAGCTCGTCATTAACTTTCCAAGATTAAAATTGTACTTTTTATTCAGACTGTCAATATAATTCGATGCACTGCTTTGGTTAATAAAGAAATGTCCATTCGCACGGAGTTTATTTAATGTTTGTTCTATATTCGGAACACAGAAGTCAATAAGCACTGCAGTTCTTGCAGGCAGAACAGAAGCGCAGATAGAATTTGATGCAGATTGATTTTGCAATGAAGAAAAAAGGTCAGTTGTATCATACGATGAACTAAGACCTTTAAATGAAATGGAATTGCTTTCAGGTTTAAAAGAAAATCGTGTCCATCGGCCAATGTTATTTATGGCATCCATAAATCCTGAACGATCAGAATTAATATACCCGGTGAGCATATCGTGTAATCCGAAATGATTTACAAAAAGTAATATGGATTCATCGGCACCGAACTTTGTTCCGGTTTTAGTGAATGTTTTAGTTTTATTGAATGAAACTCCTGATTTCAATTGTCTGATCGCATCTTCAACTAAAAAAGAAGTCCTGCTGAAAATAAATACACCTTTTGATATTGCATATGTGAAGTAGCTTTCATTATTCTTTGTCAGTTCGTGAATTCTTACATCTTCATATACACGTTCCTCTTTGGTGTAAATCTTGTCTGTCAGATCTTCGATGATCGTATTCAGATTGTTTGCAGATTTTCCCCTGGGTAAATTGCAGGTATATAAGAGATCAAAATCTGTAGCCTTTACCGGATGAGCAGAAATAAACAACTTTTGTTCGTTCCAGATCGTTGCAGAAAGTTCATCTGTTTTTGAAACTGAATCGAGCCAATGAATACTTTTTTTTATTACTCCAAATGAAGAATCATTACTTAATGTTTTAAAGAAATCAGTCTTTGAGATTTGGTCAACTCCTGATTTAGGATTTTTTAATTCCAAAAACCAGGCTGCGTCAGTTGGGATGGCATCAATCGGATTACTATGTAATACAGCATATTTCTGTGAATAATAGTATCCCGTAGCTGCCAGAATCAGTACGACAAGCGCAATAATCGAACTAATAACAATTCTCTTCATAAGAACTGCAAATTACAACTAAGAACGGGTGGTTTTAGAGAGGTAGCAATGATCTTATAACGATTCATTGTTGAATTCAAGTGATAGTTGTGTTGGGAGCATCCTGAAAGTTAATCTGTGAAAAGGGGACAATCCATATTCTGAGATGGCAGTCCTGTGAGTCAATGTGCCATAACCTTTATTTGTATTCCAGCTGTAGTGTGGATAACTCAAATGCAATTCATTCATGTAATCATCCCTATAAGTCTTGGCTAAGATGGAAGCAGCAGCAATAGAAGCATAGATCCCGTCACCGCCTATAATACACGCATGCTCGGTGTTGGGATATTTCTTAAACCTGTTTCCATCAATCAGTAGAAATTCAGGGGGATGTTTCAATTTTGATACTGCCCGGTGCATGGCCAGAAAAGATGCATTGAGAATGTTGATCCTGTCTACTTCCTCATGAGTTGCAAAAGCATATGCAAAATCAATCGCTTCTTTTTCAATAATTGGACGTAATAAATTTCTTTGTGATTCAGTCAATTGTTTCGAATCATTCAGTAGCGGATGATAAAAATCAATAGGAAGTATAACTGCTGCTGCATAAACAGGTCCCGCCAGACATCCACGACCTGCTTCATCGCAGCCTGTTTCAAGTAAATGTTTCTGGTGGAATTGTTTTAACATGTGAAATTATTCGAATCTAAAGTACTCATTCTTTTATCCGATTTTCACAGCGAGTCAATAGTTTTTTCAACAGAATCCCAAAGCTGTTTTGCTGTTTTATCCCATGAAAAATCAGCTTGTCTTTTCAATCCGGCATCGATCAGTTTTATTCTCAACTGGTCATCGGATGCGATCCTGATCATTGCACCAGAAATTGATTTAACCGAAAAAGGGTCGCAGAGTAAAGCCGCATTTCCTGCAATTTCAGGCATGGATGTAACATTGGAAGTGATAACAGGAACTCCTGATCGCATCGCTTCTACAATTGGAATCCCAAATCCTTCAAAGGTGGATACGTACGTCATTGCCAACGCACCGGCAGTGATCCTGCAAAGTTCTTCAAAAGAAACCCTGCCTGTAAAGATTACATCCGGTTTATTCTCCATCTTCTGCAGTGTTGTTTCCATTTCATCGGTCCACCAACGTTTCGCTCCTGCTAAAACCATTTTTACCGGCAACGACTTTGACTTTTTAAATTCATCAAAGGCATTCAGCATGTTCGAAATATTTTTCCTTTGATGCAATGAACCAACAAATAGAAAATAAGGCTGACCTTGTGTGAATTTATTTCTGATATCCAGAATTTCTGTATCTGATAGTTGTTTGAATTGATCCGACACTCCATTATAAACGATGTCAATCTTTCCCGGATCAATATTGTATTTTTCAATAACATCATTTTTTGTAAAACCTGAGACAGCAGCGATCCTTGCAGCGTTCCGGGCATAAATAGGAAAATAATGTTTGTAAAACAGTCTGTTAAAAACAGGAAGGTCTTCAGGATAATGTTCAAAATTTATATCATGAAATACCGAAAGGGTTTTCACTTTTGACGATACCGAAAGGTATCCGTCAGTGCCAATGAACAGATCTGCTTTCGACTTTTTAAAAGCAGAGGGTAGCGAATGCTCATACCACCAATACCATAAGAGAGGATGCCGGGCAGGGGGTGACACTACAACAGGCTCAACATTTTCTGAGAAAACAAATGATTCGTCGAAAGGCCTGTCGAACATAAATATGAATTGATGCTCTGGATGGTTTTTAACCATTCTCTTCATAGTTTCATAGGTAAAATAACCTATTCCTTCCATTTTTCCTTTCAGAAGCATTCTGGTATTGACAGCGATTCTCATTTTCAGGGGCGAAAATAGCTTTTTTTCATGGTAGGAAGAGAATTAAAATTTCATGTTAATAAATGTGTTTTACTTTTGAGTATTATCGGGCATTTTGGAGGCAAAAAGACTATTTTTGTAAACAATGAAATTCGACGTTCCTGTAAAATTAGAGGTGCTGGCAAAACTGACCGGTAGCCGTGTTCTTGGCGAAAGCCAACTTCTCGTAAGTGGTATTAATGAAATTCATAAAGTTGAATCAGGTGATATCACCTTTGTGGATCATCCCAAATATTATGATAAAGCGTTGCAATCTGCTGCTTCATTTGTGATCATAAACAAGGAAGTAAATATCCCTGAAGGAAAAGGTTTGCTTTATGCAGAAGACCCTTTTTCTGCCTATGTAACTATTGTAAAGAAATTCAGGACCTTTGAACAGTCAACTTCATCTATAAGCACCACTTCAGAAGTTGGATTAGGAACTATAATTCAACCCGGAGTTTTCATCGGACATCATGTCAAGATCGGAAAAAACTGTCTGATCCATGCAAACGTTTGTATTTATGATCATACAGTAATCGGGGATGATGTCATAATTCATTCCGGCTCTGTTATCGGGTCCGATGCATTCTATTTCAAGCGTCGTCCGGAAGGATATGATAAAATGGTTTCTTGCGGGAGGGTGATCATTGGAAATAAAGTTGAGATCGGTGCATCATGTACGATCGACAAAGGAGTATCCGGTGATACGATAATCGGAGAAGGTACAAAGATGGACAATCAGGTTCATGTTGGTCATGATACTGTTATAGGAAAGAATTGTTTATTCGCTGCTCAGGTTGGAATTGCCGGTGTAGTCACTATTGAAGATGATGTTATTCTCTGGGGCCAGGTTGGTGTTCAGAAAGACCTGACGATCGGAAAAGGTGCTGTTGTATTAGGTCAGTCCGGAATACCTAAATCGCTGGAAGGTGGAAAAACATATTTCGGCAGTCCAACGCAGGAAGCGCGGGAAAAAATGCGTGAACTCGCTTTTGTAAAACAACTGCCGGAGTTAATTGAAAAACTTAAAAAATAATTAGTTGTCTGTTGAAAAAAATATCTCTGCTGTGCCTTCAGTCCAGGACGTAAACGCCGAATTACAGGCTAAGAAATTGCAATTGCACTGGCTTTTACAAATTACTAAAGCGATCAATTACAATTTTTCTACAAAGCAATTATTCGATGTATACGAACATGTATTGAGAAGTCAGTTGAAAGTGGAAAAACTTGCACTGCTGATTCATGATCAGCATTGGAGGTGTTCGTTGTTATATGGGACAGATAAAAATTTCGAGGATATCGATCTTACCAAGATCATTGGGGAATTAAACAAGCTGCATAATCTGGAAATGGAGCAGGAGTTATGGATCAGTACATTTGAGACCATACTGCCTGTTTATCATAAAGATCAGTTAATTGCTTATGCACTCGTTGGTGGATTGGGAAATAGTGTGATTCCGAAAAGGAATGAATTGATTCCATTCATACATACGATTACAAATCTGATCGTCGTAGCAATTGAAAACAATACAATAGCAAATGAAAAAATACGTCAGGCCGGAATCAGGAAAGAACTGGAACTTGCGGCTCAGATGCAATCATTACTTTTCCCTACAAAATTACCACGGGTAAAAGAGTATGAAGTTCATGCTACCTATCTTCCGCATCAGGAAGTTGGTGGTGATTACTATGATTTTATTCCGGTCTCTGAAAATGAATTTATTTTTTGCATGGCCGATGTAAGCGGTAAAGGTATTCCTGCTGCATTGCTGATGTCGAATTTCCAGGCGAATCTTCATGCATTACTTCCACACATGGATTCGTTGTCGGAATTAGTGAGTCTCTTGAATGCAAAAGTTTTTCAAAGTGCAAAAGGCGAGAAGTTCATTACGTTTTTTATCGGTCGTTATCATGCGCTCACAAGTGAATTGCATTATGTGAATGCCGGCCATAATCCGCCATTTCTTATCCATGAAAAAGTAGTGTACATGCTCAATGAAGGTAGCACCGGATTGGGTATGTTTGAAAGTTTACCTTTTATTAACTCCGGAAAAGTTTTTATTCCACCCAATGCTATGCTCCATTGTTATACCGATGGTGTAACGGATGTTGAGAACGATGCAGGAATGGAATTCGGAATGGATCGGTTAAGGGGTTTTTTGACTTCCAAAAATCAGTTGCATGATATGGAAGAATTGCACAGACAGCTTATAGCGTCACTTTCATCTTTTCGTCAAAGCAAAAATTATACGGATGATATTACATTGCTGAGTTGCTGGTTCAAGAACCTGAGTACGTAATCAGACGATATCAATTAAAATAAAACACTAAGATCACTCAGTTTTTAGCACAAGTGCACAAGTGATGCTTTTTCATAAGTGCTCTTGTGACAAATTTAGTGAACTTAGTGTTAATTTTTTTTTAAACAATCTTCTCAGGATCTTCCTTCGAGTGATAAACATCCAAAGCAACAATCATCGCCACAAATGCCCAGACAGGGACGGCTAGTTTATCGGTATCAAGAAAATTATTCAATGTTCCATGAATGAAATAAGTAAGAAGACCTATCAATATTGCAAGTGCAAATTTTCTTGTATGAGTATTTTTTGCTTTTGAATAGATTATTGTACCGGTATAAATGATCGTCCCGACAAGAATAAGAATGAAAGTAAGTCCCGGAACTCCCTGTTCAGCCAACGGACCGATATACTCACTATGCGCATTTCCCATATCACCGGCGTTTGTGGAGATAATTGTCATCTCATCAGATTTCTGGAATGGTGCGTAGTTAAATTGATAAGTTCCCGGTCCCCAGCCCATGACCGGTCTTTCTTCCCACATTCGTAAAGCGCTGTTCCATCGGTTTATCCTTTCCAGGTTCGATGCATCTGTGGAGATATTTGAAATTGATTTTATGTGTTTGTTAAAATCAGTTGCAGAGTCCTGACGATTTTTTTCAAGTTTCATAAAAAGGTCGTCCTTCACACTGAAGAAAACCACCAATGCTGCTACACCTGCAATAAGAACGTTCTTGAATTTGATCCGGAAAACAAAAATGAAATATAAGATAATTACCAGAACAAGACTCAACCATGCTGCGCGGGTATAACTTAAAATTACACCTATGAAGAGCACCCAGAAAGCCATTGAAGAAAGAACCCGTTCGCGGAGCAGACTTGTTTTGTCGCGCCAGAGAAATATTACCGGTGGAATGAATAGCGCAAGTACAGCTGCATAGGCAGTATGGTCATTGTAAAAAGGGATCATTACCCAATGCGCTGCTTTTTGTGTCCATTCATTTTCTCCATGTCTGATGATAGTATAGATCACTACACAACATAAGGAGAACAGATAAACCCAGATGAATCTTTTAATATTCTTTTTGTCTCTGAAAAGTTGTGTTCCCAGAAAATAGAAAGGCACAATAAACCATAACTGTGAGATCATGTGCTTTAAACTTACCAAAGGATAAGAGCTGGTGATGGTAGTGATGAACATCCATCCAAGAACAAAATACAATGCAATGGAAACAGGATGATTTAATACGCGCTTGTCGAATTTACCTTCAAAAATAAATTTGAAAATAAAAAGCAGCAATACTCCAAACATCAGCGGTTCAGTAGGCATACTTAATGCCGGTCCGTGGCTTTTGTCATTTAAGGTAATTGCAAAAGGTGTAGCAAATGCAATAACATAAAGTATTGTGTCTAGAGAAAAAATAGCCAGGTATGCAAGTCCTAAAACTAATGGCGCAGCAGCAAACCAATACATTTCTTTTGCAATGAAGTAACAAGTTACTCCAAGAAAAAGGATGATCAGTGCATAAAACCCACGCAATTCAATTTTGTTCAACACGATCTATGCAGCTTTATTAAATTCCCGGTTTGAGTAAAATACAAGAATGATGATAAATGCCATTAACAAAGATGAACCAACAGAAACCAAAACGATAAGCCATCTGATAGGATAAGCTTTTTTGTCTGAAGGCTGAGGTGGAGTCACAACATTTGCATAGGTTAAATTTTTTGTCACATCGCGTAAAGCATTTTCATAAACAAGTTTCAGGTCATTGTATGTTCCTCTGACTCTCCAGAGATGCTCATTGTATGCATTAACCTCTGATCCTTTTTCTTTTAATGATTCAAGAATTGCTTTTGATTCAATAGCTGCTTTTGAGTTTGGCTGATTTAAGCTTCTCAGATACGCTCTTGAAGCTTCTTTAGCTTGCGTTTTGTAGTCGAGAATATTGTACTTTATCTGCAGGTCGTGCAAAGCAGCTTCCATAGAATCCATTTCTGCTTGTTTAGCGTCCATTTGATTTTTAGAAATGATAACTACTTCTTTCGATTTTTCTGATTGCAACTCTCTTGCTTTCTGATTGAAGTATACGATGATTGAATCCGCCATCTGAGATGCTTTCAATGGATCAGTATCGTAAACAGTAATTTCCATTGATTCATATTCTGTTTTCTTGATAATTACGTTTTCTTCATATGCTTTGAAAACATTTGTCCGGAAAGAGATATCAGAGATCGTATCTATATCGTAATGCTCAAACAAATTAAATGAACGGATTACTTTATCACGAATATCAGTTGATTGTGTGATCTGAAGCATCTGCTCAGTTGCACTCTCGGTAGAGTAGGCAATAAGATTAGACGGGTAGACAACTGCTGTCGATTTAAACTTCGGTTTGATAAAGAAAGGAGAGGAGAAAATTACTGAAAGGACCAGACTGGCGATACCAACGATCAACAATTGTTTTTTCCAACGTACTATTAAATTTACTAATTCAATCGAATTGAAGAATGGATTGTTCATTTCTTTATGGGATACTTTATTGTTTGTTAATTCTTGATTTCCTGATAACGCTGTATGCTCATAATAGTAAGAAGGGCAATAAAAAATGCTCCTGCTGAAGTTGCAAGTATGATCAGCCAGCGGACAGGATATGATTTCCGCTCTGACTTTACAGCTTTATTTACAATGAACTGATGTGTTAACGACTGGTTGGCATCTAGCTTAAGTTTTTCATACTTATCTTTTAGTTTCGAAATTTCTGCTCTGTCATAACCAATCTGAGAGTTGAGAGAAATGCTTGCTCCCCCAAACTGCGTTATTTTATTGATCTGTGTTTGCAAACCTTTCATTTTAGCTTCTGCTCCTTTTATTCTTGCTTTTGTATTGACGATGATAGAATCATTTTGCTCATGATACTTATCAAGTACAGTTAGCATTGCACTTTCATTTTCAAAAACAGAAGCAGCTGACGTATAAGCTTCAGATAATATTTCAGCCTGTGAACCATAATCGATGATTCCCATTGTCCTTAATTGTTGAAGAGAATCTTCTTTTTGCTTCAGGTCCGATAACTTGCTATTATAAGAAGTTTCAATTATGTTTAATGCTTCTTGCGCACGTTCATGTTGAATTTTTGTTTTCATGGAGTCAAGCAAAGAAGAAATATCATTCGCTATGTCTGCTGCCATTTGTGGATCAGTATCCAGTACTTCTATTCTTACTGATAAAAATTCTGTTCTTGAAAAAGTAATATTGCTTTTGAATTCTTCATACAATCTGGACTGGGGGTAAGGGTCGTCAGCCTGGATTTTATAATGTTGAATCAGATTATATTTTTTAATGATAGTTTCCCGGATCTCATCCGAGTTTAAGATCTGTAGCATTTGTTCAGCCTGTTCTTCTTCACCATAAGCAAGGATGTCCTGTTTTTCTGAACTCGATTCTTCAAGTAACGCTTTGCTGATTGAATTTGTTGAAGAAGGAAAGAATACAACTGATGATTTAAATTTTGGCGTAACAAACCATGGCCCTGAAAAAACAGCAGACGCAATAGCCGCTATCATTACAGTAATGATCAGGGGCTTTTTCCACCGGATGAGCAGGATAAGTAAACTGGTGGATTCCAGATAGGCTGTATCCCGTGCTTTTTGAAACATTTGTTATATGGAAATTGAGGGCCTCAAAGGTAAAAAAGGAAATCAAAAGAAAAAACCTTTCCGAAGGGTTTAAGTTGTTGAATTGTAATTAAATATGTCATTTGAAGTTGAGAAAACTGTTGATGGTTTCCATTTGTCTTTCGTTTCTCGCCATTTGTCTTTCGTTTTTCTGTGCGAATTGCATTATCAGCACTATTAAAAGCCAATAGATCGCACTTAGTGGACTTTAAACAAGATAAAAGCTCTTAAATTGTGTTTGTGCAAAAAAATACACAAAGTGTGGTAAATTCTGAATGAAATGGCTGTTTAAGCAGGTAAATGTTAAAGGTTCATTTTTTTTAACTGTGATGATGACTAACTGCATCACTTATGAAAGCAAAAATTATAATTGTTCAGCTGCTTCTGCAATTGATAACAGGTGCGATTGCTTTAGGGCAAAGTTCAAATCAAATCATAATTCTTGGTGAAAATGATTTCTATGCATTAAAGGAAACGAACATTGTAGAAAAAGAAACTTCGGTTCAATCTATGAACCTTCTCGGAGGACCGTCAATTTTTATCGGTGCCCGGATAATGCCTACCATCACTTCATTTAATTTCAATAAGATCAATAATTCTACGGTTCAGACAACTGCTAAATTAAATTACGGTGTTGGTGCACTTTTAGGAATTCATTTTACAAGTCATATTGGAGTTCAAGGTGAGTTGATCTATTCTAGATATGCACAGAAATACAAAACTCAGGAATTTGAGAATGAGATCAAGTTAAGCTATATCAATGTTCCTGTTCTTTTATCATTTAATACGGGATCAAGTAGTCCGGTAAATTTAAATTTTGTTGTTGGTCCACAATGGGGTTTTAACGTAGGATCAAAACTTGAACTTGCAGGAAGTGGTAACGATTCTTTACAGGCACGACTTGCAGTAAAAAAATCAGATTTCGGAATTGCTTATGGTGCTGGATTTGATTTTGGCTTAGGGCAACTTGTCCGATTTGGTATTGGCTTCAGGGGAGTTTATGGACTTGTCGACATAAGTGATAACAATACATCAATGACTACGAATGAATATTTCATTCTTGACAAAACTCACATTAAAACATATTCGGCTTATGCCGGAGTAACATTTGGATTCTAAAATCAATCATATATGAAACAGTCAAAATTCAAGATCGCAATCGTATTAATCGTTGCGCAAAGTGTATTTATTTTTTCAGCCTGCAACTGGAATAAAACTCAGCGAGGAGCAGCAGTAGGAACCGGTGTTGGTGCTGCAGCAGGAGCTGCAATCGGTAGCAAATCAAATCATACTATTATGGGTGCCATTATAGGAGCAGCAGTAGGAGGAACTACAGGTGCTCTGATTGGAAATTACATGGATAAACAAGCAGAAGAATTGCAACGTGATCTGCAAGGTGCAAAAGTTGAAAGAGTAGGAGAAGGGATCAAAATTACATTTGATTCAGGATTATTATTCGGAGTTGATTCTTATACTTTGTCTGAAGCAAGTAAAACAAATCTAAATGACCTTGCTAAGACATTAAATAAATATGATGATACAAATATTCTCATTGAAGGACATACCGATGATACAGGTACCGACGAACACAATCAGACACTTTCAGAGAAACGTGCTGATGCTGTGAGTAATTATCTGAAAGCAAATGCTATTAGCGGCGGAAGAATTTCTACGAATGGATATGGAGAAAAACAGCCAATGGCTGAGAACACTTCTGAAGCAGGTCGTACACAAAACCGCAGAGTAGATGTTGCCATCTTTGCAAATAAGAAACTTAAAAAAGCTGCCGAAAAAGGTGAGATCGGTGCACTAAACACAAAATAAAAACTATGAAAAAAGCAGGTATCGTTCTGATCGTGATCGGAGCATTGATGGTGATCTTTACAGGATTTAACCTCATCACTAAAGAAAAAGTTGTAGACCTTGGTCCACTTGAAATTAACAAAGAAGAAAAAACTCCCATCCGCTGGTCGCCGATCGTTGGCGGTGTTTTAGTTGTTGCGGGAATTGCGATGGCGGCTTCGAATAAAAGTAATTTAAGTTCAAAGTTCAAAGTTCAAAGTTGGCTTTGTAGGTGACTACGAAGCCAACTTTGAACTTTGAACTTTGAACAATTTATTGAGAGTAATTACTCCTCTCCATACTTCAAAATATAATAAATATTCTTCACGCTGATCAAGTTCAACGCCAACGCCACAATAAAGCATGCTCCGGCGCCAATTGCGAAGCGGATCATCCAGAATAAATTCAGGTGGTAAGCAAAGTTGTTAATGAAAAAGCAAGCTGCTATGAAAACTGCAAGTGAAGTAATGAGTCTGAAATTTTTTCTGAAATTAAAAGCTTTGTTTGCCATGAAAATCTGAACAAGGGCAGTGAATGATTGTGTAGTGATAGATGAAATGGCTGCACCTACTGCTGAAAATTTCGGGATTAAAATCACATTCATAATAATATAAATGATCATACCGGGACCGGCCATAATATTCAGTTGTTTCAGGCTCCCATTTGCTGTGAGTAATGTTCCGAAAATATAAGTTGCAGAGACAGGCACAAAGCAGAAAATTATGATCTTGAAAACATCCGATGATTCCTGAACGTGATTACCTTTGTTCAGATAATCCATTAATTCCAGACTAAAACAAGAACAACAAACTGCAACAACTATTGCCGGAATTACGAGAAGTGAAAATGATAGTCTGACCATCTCTTCAACATTTTGTTTTAATTTGATCATCCGTGCAAATATTGGTAACAGCAATCCTGCGAACAAAACCGGAATCATATTGGCTGCATCCAGTAGACGGTTTGCAGAAGCGAATATTCCGGCTTGATGTGCACCAACTCTGAATGGCAAAAGTCGTTCAAGCATAGGACCATTGCTCCAGTTGTAAAAAGTCATCAGCAAAACAAGTACAGCATACGGATAAGATTTTTTCATGATCATTACGAAAAATGGCCATCGCCATTGTAGTCGTCGGATCTTTGCCTTTTTTAATACTACTGTCAGTGTAATGAATACTGTTATGACATATGCAATAGTCTGCGAGTAAACAAACCAGGTAATGCTGAATTCACCGCCGTGATTATGGAGGTAGATCAGGTAACTACAGATGGCAATCATGATCAGTCTGTCAAGTACTGAAACAATGCTGTCAGTCTTGAACAAATGCATTCCTGCCAGATTAGATCTCAGATAAAGAATAAATCCTAGAAGAATCTGGTTGAAAATTACTGCTATCAGCATTTTCAACATGTCGGAATTGTATTGAACAATTAATCCGGCTAAAAAAGTTATTATAGCAAAGACCAGTGCAAGCATGATCCGCAAGACGATGATACTCGAAAGATGTTTGCTGAGCAGATGATTATTCTGACTGATATTTTTATTGTTGAAATTGGTAATTCCAAAATCAAGTAAAATATTCAAGAGAAAAGAAAAACTGAAAATGGCATAATAGAATCCATATTGTTCGGTACCGACAATCAACTGAACATTCCGGTCAATACCGAAGATCCAGTATGGCTTGATGAGGAGATTCAATAAAAGAACTAACCCCAGGTTGGTAACAAACTTTTTTTGCATTTTCTTTAAAAGGTGCGCAAATGTAATTTAATAAATAGTCCTTTAAAAATTGATTTCCACTCATAATGAATTCTAAATCTGTTGTTTGGAAAAATAGAGTTGTTTTGGGACATCAAATTCAAAGGAAAGGGTATAAAAAAAGGCTATTTTTCCTTTTTTGAAAAAATAGCCTTAGTAACTAAAGCTTATTCCTGTCGCTTCTGGTATCTGCACAAGCCTTCATCAAGGAAGTTTGCATACGTCTGAATGTCAGGAGTATAACCGCGCGGCTGCGCTAAAATATTTCCTTTATTGTCGAGCAGAACATAATAAGGTTGCGAATTTGTATTGTATTTAGATGCCTGAAAATCGCTCCATTTATTGCCTGTAGTTTTAATATTTTTTCCACTCAATGTCGAAATATATTGTTCTGTTTGAGGAAGTGCTTTTTTATCATCAACATAAAGTGAAATCAGGACATATTCCTCACGGATTTTCTTCATCACCTTCGGATCACTCCAGACATTGTCTTCCATTTTTCTGCAATTAACACAAGCCCAACCTGTAAAGTCTACCATCACAGGCTTATTGTGAATTTTTGCATACGCCATTCCTTCTTCATAATCATGGAAACAACTCAGGTCGTGGGGACATTCATTTTCTTTTCCGGTCTGCCATTCTTTATAGAAATCAGGCGGAGGAAATCCGCTGATCAGACGAAGTGGTGCGCCCCACATTCCCGGAATAAGATACAATGCGAATGTAAAAACGATGATGGATACGATCAGTCTTCCCACAGAAATGTAAGGGACATCAGAATCATGTGAAAGTTTTATTTTGCCTATGAGATAAAGTCCAAGCATCAATGAGATAACAACCCAGATAGCGATGAACATTTCTCTTTTCAAAAATCCCCAGTGATAAGCAAGGTCAACGTTTGATAAGAATTTGAATGCAAGTGCAAGTTCAATAAATCCTAAGGTGACTTTTACTGTATTCAACCAACCACCTGATTTCGGTAATGAATTCAGCCAGCCCGGAAATAATGCAAAGATTGCAAACGGAACAGCGAGTGCAAAGGAGAATCCGAACATCCCCACCAATGGTCCGAGATAACTTTGTCCATGTGCAGCTTCAACTAATAATGTTCCGATGATCGGACCTGTACAAGAGAAAGAAACTAATGACAGAGTAAATGCCATAAAGAAAATTCCAAGCAACCCACCTTTATCACTGGCAGAATCTGCTTTGTTGATCATCCAGCTGGGCAACGTTATTTCAAAGGCACCGAAGAATGAGATGGCAAAGATGACGAATATGATAAAGAAGGAGAGATTGAAAAATGCATTGCTCGATAATTCATTCAATGCATCGGAACCAAATGTTACTGTTACAAAAAGTCCGAGTGAGACGTAAATGATAATTATTGATAATGCATAAATAATAGCATTCATAATTCCTTTTCTCCGGCTGCCACTGCGCTTAGTAAAAAAGCTGACAGTCATCGGTATCATTGGAAACACACAAGGTGTAAGTAAAGCAACAAATCCACCAAGTAATCCGGCAATGAAAATTGCGATCAGTGATTTATCAGCGTTTGAGATCGGCTGTCCATCGCCACCACAGCCTTCTTCAAGTTGTCCCGGTGTGATTACAGCATTTACAATTTGAGACGTATCATTAATTTCAGGATTCTGAACAAGAGTATTCGTATCTAATGGGGTAGCTTCAGATTTTATATCGCCGAATGTAAATTCAAAATCAGTATCATACTGTACACATAAATCTTTGCAATATTGAGCATATACAGAACCGGTGATCTTGCAATTTGAATTGACCTTCACTTTTTGTTTGAAAATAACTTCACCATCAAAACTATGTTCATCGATCATAAAGATCGAGTCAAATTTAATGTGTGGTTTAGGTTCAATTACTTTTCCTATTCTTTGATAACAATCTGATTTTTTAAAAGTGTAAATCATTTTGTCGGGACCTCCATCCGGTTGCGACTGTGCATAGGCGTGCCATTCCGGATCAATCTTCAATTTGAAGATGAGAGTATATTCTCCATTTTTATTATCTTCTTTTGAAAATGTCCATTTTCCGGGTTGGATAATTTGTCCGAAAACATTTCCAACAAGCATTAAAAAGAACAGGAGAAAGGTTGCTTTTTTCATATAAGGAGTAGAGCCACTAACGCAAAAAGGGGTTTGCGATTTTATTCGGACGAATTTAGATAATTTCACCTGCCGAACCAATCATATAGCTCATTTAATTGGATGTTCTTTTTAGTTGTTTCTGACAGATCTCTGTCGATTTTACCGTTTTTAAGCATAATTAATCGGTCGCCATATTCCATTACATCTCTCATTGAATGAGTTACCATAATGGCAGTGAGGTTCGATTGTTTGATGATATCATTTGCAAGTTTCATAATAACTCCGGCAGTTTTTGGATCCAGCGCAGCAACAGGTTCGTCCATCAATAACAGCTTAGTTTCATCAGAAGTTGCCATTAGCAGAGTTAATGCCTGGCGTTGTCCGCCTGATAATGAACCCATATTCTGGTTTAGTTTTGTTTCTAATCCGAGGCCCAGTCCGGAAACCTTTTCCTGAATCGAATCGATGAATTTTCGATCAATCCCTAATTTAAGGCTTTTACCATGAGTTCGCAATGAAGCCATTCTGAAGTTTTCTAAAATGCTCAAATCCGGCGCAGTTCCGGCCAGCGGGTCCTGAAAGATCCTGGCTATCCACTTGCTTCTTTGGTAATCTTTTAGTCCGGTAACATCTATTCCATCCAACAGAATTTTTCCTGTTTCCGGGAATATGTTTCCGGCAAGTAAATTCAATAATGTTGATTTGCCGGAACCATTACTTCCTACTATCAGTGTGAATTCATTTTGTTTTACTGATAAATGAAAATCATGAAGCAAATGGTTTTCATTTGCAGAACCTTTATTAAATGTTTTGGAGATTCCCTGCAGTTCTATCATGCTTTACTTTTTAAGTTAGGAATACTCACAACGATAAGTACAAAAACTGCAACAACAAGTTTCAGATAAATTGCATCGATTCCAATGCTCAATGCAAATGCCAGGATCATTCTGAAAACAATACTCCCTATGATCACTCCTGTAAGCTGGATCAGCAGTCTTTCATTTCCTTTTCGGGAAAAAAGAATTTGTCCGATCATGACTGACCCTAGTCCAATGATCACAACACCAATTCCCATATTTATATCAGCAAAGCCCTGGATCTGTGTGATGAGATATCCGCTGATTGCAGTCAAGCCATTTGCCAGTGCGATCCCAAATATTTTCATTGCATCAGTATTGACTCCTAATGCACGGATCATTTTTTCATTGTTCCCTGTTGCCCGCATTGCCAGACCGAAATCTGTTTTCAATAACCAGATCAGAGCGGAGAAAATTACGAGAATGATCAGAGTAAGTATAATAAACTGTTGTATTGCCAATGAATCTGAAAATGAACTTGAGGAAAAAATTGAAGGATAATTTATCAGTGGAAGATTCGATCTCCCCATAATAGCAAGGTTGATAGAATATAATGCAGTCATAACAAGTATACCTGCTAAAAGTGCATTGACTTTTAACCGGGTGTGAATAAATCCTGTAATTGCTCCCGCAGCTGCACCTGCAAAAAATGCGATCGGTAAAGCAAAGAGGGGAGTATAGCCATCTGAAATAAGAACAGCTGCTACAACGCCGCCTAAAGTAAAACTTCCGTCAGTCGTAATATCCGGAATATTAAAAATGCGCATAGAAATAAAAATGCCCATAGCAAGCGAAGCAAATCCAAGTCCCAGAATAATTGCGCTTAAATAAAAGCTCATCAGTTTTATTTTACTGACGTGAAGGTACTATCGAATGCTAAACCAAACTGCTCAGCTTTCATTTGGTTATAAACACGTCTGCGAACAGTGACTATTTCCGGAGCTAAACCCGAAGTTGATTTCGATTTGAGAAAAGCTGCTGCTTGTGTCCCACTCTGAAAACCCCATTGATACATATCAGCGCCGAATGCTGCTACAGCACCACGACTGACTAAACCTTCTTCACTTGTAAAAACAGGAACATTTTTGTCGTCGCAACTTTTTACGATTATTTCCATCGAAGAAAAAACAGTATTGTCAGGCAAGGCAAAAAATGCATCAATATTTTCTGAAAGAAGTGAAGCTACAACCAATTGCGTTTCACTTGAATTATTTACAGGCATTTTTATAAGTACCAATCCAGCATCTGTACATGTTTTTTCAATTCGTGCCAGTGCATCAACTGATTGTGGTTCGCTCTGATTATAAATGGTGCCGACTTTTTTTGCATTAGGCAAAACATTTTTTATTAATAGTAATGCAGTATCAAGGTAATCGAGTGTTTCATAAGTGCCAAATAAATTAGCAGGTGATTTCCCTGCTGCATCAGTAAGCTTTGCCAGATCAGGTCGCGGTGAAACCATCATAAAGATCGGAATCGTTTTCGTTTTCTGAACAGCAGAGATAGTAGGCAGAGTAGGGTTGGTAGCAATCAGAGTAGGATTCTTGCTGATGATATAGTCAAGCGATTGCAACATCGTTGGCTGATCATTTTGTGCATTGCGATAAATGACTTCAATGCTCGAAGAATCAAAACCATTTTGCTTCAGTGCATCGAAGAAACCTGTTTTTGCTTTTTCTAATGTTTCATCCTGAAGTTGATCGATGAAGCCGATGATAGGCTTGTTTGATTTGGGAGAAGTACAGGATATGAATAGAAGAAGGAATGAGTAGAATAGATATTTCATAAATTTTGTGTGTGTCTACCGAAACCCGGTTCTGGTATGGTGCTTTCTTTCAGCATCGATATGTTGATGAGCATCACAATCGTACTTACTCTCAAGCCCAATGGGAGTGTCAGTTTGAGTTTGAGTGTGGAATGTCACTACTTGTAGACTGTATGCGTGATTTGAAAGCAATCGGGACTATATCAAGGTAGAAAATTACCAACTGCCTCCGGCACCGCCGCCACCGGAACTACCGCCACCAAATCCTCCGAAGCCGCCGCCGCCGCCGAATCCACCACCACCGCCGGTGAATCCACCCCACGAGCCATGACTTCTGCTGGAAGCTGCATTGAGTAGTGCCCATGCTGCCCAGAATCCTAAATTATTTTTGCGGCCGTATCTTTTTGCTCTTCCTACCTGAGAAATTATAATGACAAAGAAAATGAATGCAACCATAAGGAAAGGAAATATTCCACCTTTATCACCTTTTGATTTTTTTCCTGATGCTTTATATTCTCCGGTTACAATTCCTGTGATTGCAGAAGTTCCTGCATCAATACCACCAAAATAATCACCGCTTCTGAATTTGGGAACAATTTCACGATCGATGACCTGCTTTACTAAGGCATCCGGAAAAACACCTTCCATTCCATACCCGGTCGTGATCCAGACTTTTCTGTCGTCTTTAGCAACCAGCAAAAGAACGCCACTGTTATTTGATTTATCGCCGATCTTCCATTTGTTGAAAAGCTGAACTGCGTAATCAGAAATATCATAATTACCAACTGATGCCATTACGACAACTGCAATCTGCATTGATGTGGTATCATCAAAAGCAACAAGTTTGTTTTCGATTGATTGAAGTTCATCAGGACGCAAAGTTCCGGTGAAATCGGTGACAAGTCGGTTTGGTTTTTCCGGGAAATCATCAGCTGCAATTCCTGCGAAAGAAAATAGCACAAGACAAACCGCAAGTAATGAGCGGTAGAATTGTGGAGAAAGAATTTTTGTGAATGTGATCACTCCGGTAATTTATTGGTTGTAAATTATACTTTGAAAACGATGTCGTCTGACAATTCATTTTTGTCATTCGACTGATATGGAAAATGAGTCTTTAGTGCTTTGCCGGACATTTCAATTCCAATGGTCAGGCCTTTTACAAATTCGCCTTCTGTGAAATAGTTGGTCATCTTTGCTTTGATCTCATGCCAGAAGTCATCTTTGACAATTGCATGTATACCGGCATCACCTAAAATAGCAAACTGACGGGATTCGAAAGCAAGATAGAATAAAACTCCGTTTCTGTCTTTCGTATTTTTCATTCCTAATTTGTCGAAGATGTATGCTGCTCTGTCGAGCACGTTTTCTCCACATACATCTTCAACAAAAAGGCGTATTTCACCTGATGTGTTTTTTTCAGCAGCAGCTATTGTAGCTAAGATCTGCTGACGTTCCTTTTCAGATAATTTATCTTCTGCTGCCATTAGAATTTTACTTCAGGAGCTTTTTCGCTGCCTTTGTCTGATTCAAAATATGGTTTCATAGGGAATCCGAATAAGCTTGCAAAAATCACTCTCGGGAATTTTGTACGTGAAGCATTATATTCCTGAGCAGCTTCATTGTATTGACGACGTGATTCAGTGATACGGTTTTCCGTTCCTTCTAATTGCGCTTGAAGCTGATTGAAACTTTCAACAGCTTTCAACTGCGGATAGTTTTCTGCTACTGCAAGCAATCTTCCCAATGCTCCACCAACCTGCGCTTGAGCAGCCTGGAATTCACGAAGTTTTTCAGGAGTAATATTGTTCGGATCGATTCTGATGCTCGTTGCCTGCGCACGTGCTTCCATTACAGCAGTAAGTGTAGATTTTTCAAAATCAGCAGCACCTTTTACAGTGTTTACCAGATTAGGAATAAGATCTGCACGACGTTGATACTGTGTTTCAACATTCGCCCATGCCTTGTTGACTGATTCTCTTGATCCAACTAAACCGTTGTAAGAAGTGATCGAAAACAAAACCAGAACTCCGAGGATGATCCAAATTAGGTACTTTTTCATTGTTTATTGTTTATTTTAAGTGGTTAGTGTTAATGACGAAAAACTCAACGGAAAATTTTACGCTGCAATCAATTCTTTCAGCACTTTTTCCAGCTCAACCGGACGTTGAGTTCCAATACGGTACGGGTTACCGTCTTTGTCTGTGATCTCTACTGCTTCATTGCCGCCGGTATAAAAACGGATCAGACCCTTCAGATGCAGATTGAAAACAGCGTTGTTCAGGTTATATTGACTGTATTTTTTACGCTCTACTTTTACAATATCTTTCAATTCAATACTGACTTTCTTTGTAGTCCATAAACCATCTAATTCAATATAAGTTTTAAAAACCCGGATCTTTAAATGCAAAACAAAAAGCAGAATGATGCTGATAACGATTATGACAACTCCCAGAAGAAAGAAAAGATCACCATTGTGGTTGTTAGTCACTTTCCACCAATACAAACCGAAGCAGAATAAAGCAAGTGACAGACGTCGCAGCATACTCAGTTGGTTATAACCGAGGTACTGTTTTTCTACATAAAGCGGTGTTGATTCGTTAGCCATAAATTCGTTCAACGTACAGTACAGAAACCGTCTCTTCCGTGATTTTAAAACGGTCGTCTATACGATGTCCCAAGATACATACAATGTCTTTACCCGACAAGAGCACATAGGTCATTTCTTTCTCAAATCTATTCACTTTTTTATCGATCAAAAAGTCGCTGATTTTCTTTCTTTTAGTCATCCCAAGGGGATAAAAGGAATCGCCGGCCTGCCATTTTCTTACTTGTAGTGGATAACTTATTTTACCGGCATCAACAGCCTGGATATTTTCTTCCCTTGGGATAGCTGTCAGGCGGTTTGAACTGATAGTTTCAAAACTGAATTTGTGATCACCGATTTCCAACTGATCCGGTGTATGGGAAATTAAGAATTCCTGCGTTGGCTCTGATTTTTTTGGTTGAAGTACTAAAGAGTTTCTATCGTAGAGGATGCGGGCAGACTGACTTTGAAAGATCTTTCCCGGCGATGCGTTCAGAATTTTTCCCGGTTCCAGATTTGTGATTCCATAAGAATGCAGAACGGCAGATAATAAAGCCGCACTGAATTGAAAATCCATTACAGGTTTTAACCTGATTGTAACAGAGCCGTCAGGCGTTACTGAAGTATTTTTCTTTTTCCAGTCTTCAATAAATGTTTTCTGTATGTGATTAGCAAAATCAAAAAAATCAAGGGAGCGTTGCATGCTTTTTCAAATTCCTGATTCTTTGTTTTTAATTCCGGTATTACTGTATGTCGGATGCGGTTGCGGAGGTAGTCGTCGCCGGCATTTGAACTGTCTTCACGCCATTTCAATTTTTTCTTCCTTGCAAAATGCTCTAATTCTTCTCTTGTAGCAAAAAGAAGTGGCCGGATTATATGTCCATTGAGTGCAGAAATGCCTTTCATTCCTGACAAACCTGTTCCACGAATTGTATTGATGAAAAATGTCTCAATTGAATCATTCAAATGATGTGCTACTGCGATCTTGTCAATTTCATTCTCTGCCCTGATCTTTTCGAACCATCTGTATCTCAGTTCACGTGCTGCTTCCTGTATTGAAAGTTTATTCTCTTTTGCATATGACTTTGTCTTAAATTGAATACTATAAAACGGAACATTATAAGCAGCCGCAATTTTTTTTACAAATTCTTCATCGCCGTCAGATTCCTTTCCACGGAGTTTAAAATTACAGTGAGCAATTACGAAATCAATCTTACTTTCTCTTAAAAGTCTGCAGAGAACAATTGAATCAAGTCCGCCACTTACTGCAACAAGAACATTCTGTCCTTGCTTGAGTAGATCTTTTTCAATTAAAAAGTTGTTGAACTCGGTCAGCAGCATATTACTATTTTTTCAAAAGTACTTTTTTCATTGCCTCAGCTTTCAGTAAACATTCATCATATTCTTTTTCTGCAGCAGCTCCAATCGTAATTGCACTCCCGACTGTAAAGGAAAGATATTTTTTTTCGGAATTATAAAGAATGCTTCTGATCACCACATTGAGATCAAAGTCTCCGTTTGGTGAAAGATAGCCAACTGTTCCCGAATAAAGGCCTCTTTTTGTTTTTTCAGTAACTTCAATTATTTCCATTGCCCTGATCTTCGGAGCTCCGGTCATACTGCCCATGGGAAAGGTGGTTCGGATCAGATCAGAGATGTTGTTCCCTTCAGCAAGCTCGGAAGTTACTGTAGAGATCATTTGATGTAATTGGACGAATGTCTTTATGCCGAAAAGTTCTTCGACCTTAACGGAACCTTTCTTAGCAGTTCTTGATAGGTCGTTTCTTACCAGATCAACGATCATTACATTTTCAGACCGTTCTTTTTCGTCGTGAAAAAGTCTTTCCGCTATTAATTTATCTTCTTCCGGATTGCTATCTCGTCGTGCTGTGCCTTTTATTGGTTGCGAAATTATTTTTTGTCCGCGCTTCGCCAGATATCTTTCCGGACTTGCACACATTAAGAAATGCTCATTGTATTTTGAGAAAACGCTGAATGGCATTGGAGATATTTCATTCAGATCTAAATAGGTTTGAAAAGGATCTATCGTTGCATGTTCAGAATAAAATTCCTGGCAATAATTCATTTCATAAATATCTCCACGTTGAATGTGTTGTTTTTAATTTCGTTGATCTCAGAAATATATTCATCACGACTTAAACGTTGGTCAATTCTGATCTCTGTTCCTTTAGTAGATTGATCAGGTTCCTGAACTTTGATCTGTTCAATAAATAAATTGATCTCTTCAGGAGAATATTTTTCCTGAATGTAATGAACAAAAAGCTTTTTTTCTCTGATCTCAAAAACAACAGCAGGTCGGTAAATTATGAATTCCGGAAAATTTATTTTATCAGGGTTAGTGGAGGAGAGCGTTTCAATTTTATTTTTCAGATCGTATGACAAATGCAAAATGTACCAGTCATTGGAATCAGAAATAAATTTTAGTGCATGAAAAAGATCTTCATACATGAAGATTTCAACAGGATCAACAGCAAGTAGGACATCAAAATTGCTGTAATTGTCAGTCTGATTATTGGAATGTGAATTGCTGTTTAAAAGAGTGAACACATCATACCGCTTGGCCCAATTCAATAATTTTTCAACTGAAATGTTTTCAACCGGAAAAGTGATCGTAACTCTATTCATTGGTTATTGACGAATGATATTCTTCATAGCCTCGATCCATTTTGGTGAATCATTTAAACTTTCAACGAGCTGTACTTTTTCACCGCCATGTTCCTTGAACAAATCACCATACTCCACGCTGATTTCGTAAACTGTTTCAAGGCAATCACTAACAAAGGCAGGGGCAAAGACGAGTAATTTTTTATCACCTTTTGCTGCACGTTCTTTAATGATCATATCCGAATAAGGTTTTATCCATGGATCTTTTCCAAGACGTGACTGAAAGCAGATCGTATATTTTTCTTTTGGAATGTTCATGGCTTCTGCCATTTTTCGTGCAGTCTGATGACATTGCGCACGATAACAAAATGCGTTTTTATCATTCAGCGTATCGCAGCATCCGTCATTCAGACAATGATCAAAGTTGTCACCTTTTTTAATCTGTCGTTCAGGCAAACCATGAAAGCTCATCAGAACATGATCATAATTTGAAGGATTATGTTTGTTACCCAACTCTGCAAAGGCCTGAATGAAATCAGGATGGTCACAGAAACTATTGATGAATTCTATTTCAGGAACGATCTCCCATTTAGAAATAATACTCATAATTTTTTCCTGAACTGAACCTGTCGAAGCAGAAGCGTATTGCGGAAAAAGAGGAAGTACAATTATTTTCTTGTAAAATTGTTTTTTATAATGTTCTAATGCACTGTCTAATGATGGACTTTGATAACGCATTGCCATTTGCACGTCATATCTTTCTCCCAATGATTTTGAAAGAAGTTCATGTTGACGTTCGCTATAGTGGAGCAGAGGAGATTTTCCATCTTTCCGCCAGATCTCCTTATATAGTTTCGCTGATTTTGAACTTCTGAATGGAACAATTATCAGATTGACAAGGAACATTCTTGCGATTGGGTGAATGTCGATCACCCTTGGATCATTTAAAAATTCACTCAGATATTTTCTGACATCAGAAGTTGCCGGACTATCAGGGGTTCCAAGGTTTACGATGAGTACTCCAGTCTTCATAAATTAATTCTATGCAATGATTAAATGTGAATAGCTCTGTTGTCAGTAGCTGCCAGACAAGCTTCTTTAAATACTTCCGTGTAGGTAGGATGCGCATGACTCATACGTGCAATATCTTCTGCAGAAGCTCTGTATTCCATTGCAACAACAGCTTCAGCGATCATATCAGCAACACGTGGACCGATCATGTGAACGCCCAGTATTTCATCTGTATTCTTGTCTGCTAAAACTTTTACAAAACCATCCATGTCCATACTCGCACGTGCACGACCACTTGCTTTGAAAGGAAAATTTCCGGTTTTATATTCACGCTTTTGTGTTTTAAGTTCTTCTTCAGTATAGCCAACTGCTGCAACTTCCGGCCATGTATATACAACACCCGGAATCAGCAAATAGTTTATATGTGGTTTTTGTCCAGCAATACTTTCTGCAACCATTATTCCTTCTTCTTCTGCTTTATGAGCAAGCATAGCACCTTTCACCACATCACCAATTGCATAAATCCCTGCAATGTTTGTTTGTAAATGCTCATTGACTTCAACACGGCCACGGTCGTCTGTTTTTACCCCGGCTTTGTCAAGTTGTAGTCCGTCGGTGTATGGTTTTCTTCCAACGCTAACCAGACAATAATCACCTTCAAGCTCGAGTTTTTTATCTCCCGGAGCATCAGCTTTCACAGAAACATTTTTTCCATCTGAAGTAACACCGGTAACTTTATGATTGAGATAAAATTCAAATCCGATCTTTTGTAATGACTTTTGTAATTCTTTTCCAAGAGAACGATCCATTGTTCCAATGATAGAATCGGTGAATTCAACAACAGAAACTTTTGACCCCATACGTGCATAAACGGAACCAAGTTCAAGTCCAATGACTCCGCCGCCGATGATGACAAGATGTTTTGGAATTTCAGAAAGATTCAATGCTTCGGTAGAAGTTATAATTCTTTTTTATCGGTCTCAATTCCTTTCAGTGATGCAGGTTTTGATCCGGTTGCAATGATTGTTTTTTTTGTTTCAAGGATTACAACATCTTTTCCTTCAGCTTTCACTGAAATCTTATTTGCAGATTCAAAGCTTCCAACGCCATAAAAAACATCGATCTTATTTTTTTTCAACAGATAATTTATGCCATCTACATTTTGTTTGACGACATCATTTTTTCTTGCGATCATTTTTGGAAGATCGACTTTCAGATCTTTTAATTGAATTCCATGAATAGAAAAAGTGTGAGCAGCATTATGATAGTGCTCGGAAGAATCCAGTAAAGCTTTGGAAGGAATACAACCAACATTCAGGCAAGTTCCACCTAATGAATTATATTTCTCAATTATGGCAGTTTTCAGTCCAAGTTGAGCGCAACGGATTGCTGCCACATAACCTCCTGGACCGGAGCCAATTACAGTAACATCATATGAAGACATAGAATCTTTTGTAAAAATTACTTTCCCAAAAGTCGGGAGATTTGAATGGCGAAGTTAGTGAGATTTAGGGAGAAACCGGAAGGTTTTTAGTAGTGATTTTTCTCCGGCAGATCTCTGCGTGATCCGGTTGAAAAAATTCGTAATAAAATATTTCCCGCAGATCTCGCAAATCTCGCAGATCAAATGAAGAATTTTCAGAAAAAATCTGCTTACTCCGAAATCTGCTGGAAAAAATACAGCTAAAATTATCTCTCACAGATTACAGAGAAAAAACACATAACTCTGCGCTAAATCTGCGTGATCCGCGAGATCTGCGGGGGAAAAAATTTTCTTGCTTAAAACAAATGCAAGATCCTCTTAAACCCAAAATAAAGCAAGATCGAACAAGTCAGAAAAGCGCAAATAAAACCGATAAAATCTCCATTGCGGGCATAAAAAGTGACGGTCTTGTTTCTATAAACTTTTCCGTGAATAGCATCTTCCACCCACCATTGAGTAGGTTGTGAAACATCGCCGCGTTGATTGATGAAGCAACTGATTCCTGTATTTGCAGAACGAGCAATACTTTTTCTGAATTCGATTGCAAGTATTCTCGCGTAGTTCATGTGTTGTCTGTAACCGGGAGTATTTTCCCACCATCCATCGTTGGTAATTACTGCGATGAACTGTGCACTGTCGCGCATGTAACCACTCATGAAATCGCCATAAATGGATTCATAACATATTGCAGGGGCTACTTTACTTCCATCAGTTGCAACAAAATTTGTACGGTAAGGTTGTGTTCCCAGACTTCCGGAAGTGCCACCTAATTCAATTGCATAATTTTCCAGAAAGCCGAAAATTTTCGGATACGGCATTTTTTCAACACCTGGAACAAGTTTACTTTTATGATACAGTTGAATTGGCAATGCATCGCCCATGAGCATTGCAGCATTGAAGACATCAAAATAATTTTCACTTCCATTCATTTTCCTTGATGTAACAGTTCTTTTTGAAGAATCATTATACTGTTTGAAGGAAGTTAGTCCAATGATCACATTGAGTTTCGGAAAATGGTCGACATATCTTCTAAGCGATAAAACAGATTTATCTACTTCAATCCGGTCTTCCCAGATCCCGTCAGGCATTGCTGTTTCAGGAGCAAGTAAATATTCGGTATTTGTATCAAGTACAGTTGATGAGAGCCGAAGAATTTTATTTAATTGTTCGTCACCCGTGCCACTGAATTTTTCATTGTAAGGATCAATATTCGGCTGAACGATTGCAACTTCAGTTTCGATGCCTTTGTCTTTATGCTCATAATAAATGTAGAGTGAAAATATTGTCGGCCCTGCAAGTAAAATAAAGATCAGCAACGAAAGCAGAAGGATGTTGATTTTCCTCAAGCGTAACAGCAGATCTCTGTACCAGAAATTTTTTGCAAGTTGAAATACCAGCAGATTTATTATCAGGATCCACAACGAACCGCCCAATGCACCTGTATATTCATACCATTGGATCCATTCAGGATGTGTTGCAAAAGCATTTCCCAGAGTTAACCACGGCCAGCTGATCTCCCAGTTAAGGTGCAGATATTCGAATGCTATCCAGAAAAGTACGAAGGAAGAATACCCGATTGCCGGGCCCTGACTTTTTTTAACGCGGTAAAATAAATACCACACCACAGCCATAAATAAACTATTCAATCCGATGGCAACAAAGCTGCCAACATCACTCGAAAAATAGATCCACCAGGTTGTCAGTATATTCCATAACAACATTCCGATGAAAAATTTTCCGAATAGTTTGCGGCCATTATTTTTCTCCTTTGAACGGGAATAAACATGCTCACAAAAAAGTAATGGAACGAAAGCAATGAAAATTAATGGAGTAAATCCGTGATCAGGCCATGCCAGCCATAACAAGATCCCTGAAAGTGCAGCAACGCCCGAAAGCAAAAAAGAGTTTCTATATTTCGACATATTCTAATGTGCAATATGTGCAAAAAAGTTGAATTTCAAAATTAGTTTTCCGTTAAAATGTTCATGCCATGCCGGATATCAGAATGATTTTTTCAATTAATAAAAATCTAACAGGCAATTATTTTTTATAAAAATTCTGAGTATTCGCCTGCGCAAGACATGTCACTACAATATCATTCAAAACTACATGTGCCGGTCGGGTAGCTGCAAAGAAAGCAATGTCTGCAATGTCTTCGCCTTTCAACGGTTCGTAACCCTGATAAGTCTTTTGTGCTCTTTCTGCATCTCCCTGGAACCTGACCAGAGAAAATTCTGTCTCAGCAGCGCCTGGATCTATTGA
The DNA here is from genome assembly GCA_016711505.1 of Bacteroidota bacterium. Classification (NCBI taxonomy): domain Bacteria; kingdom Pseudomonadati; phylum Bacteroidota; species Bacteroidota bacterium. The sequence continues at coordinate 78,394 of JADJSV010000020.1, forward strand.
AGTCACTTTAATACCATGTTCTAGCATGTCGATCCGCATACTTTTGGTGATTGCATCGACTGCAAATTTGGTTGCACAATACACATTGCCCTTTGGATAAACTTCCTTACCGGCTATCGAACTAATGTTTATAATATGTCCACTACCGTTTGCTATCATCAAAGGCATGATCAACCTCGAAACATAAAGTAATCCCTTAACATTTGTATCGATCATCAGATCCCAGTCATCAGTATTCCCTTCCTGAATAGTTGATAGTCCGGCTGCCAGTCCTGCGTTATTGACTAGGACATCTATTTTTTTAAAATCATGTGGAAGCGATTGAATTGCATTTTTTGCAGCTTCTTTGTCCTTAATATCAAAGGGAAGTGTAATGACCTTTGCGCCGAATTGTTCATTCAATTCGATTTCAATATGTCTCAATCTTTCTTCTCTTCGGCCATTCAAAATCAACTGATAGCCATGCTGTGCAAATTTGAAAGCAATTGCCTTTCCAAATCCGGAAGTCGCGCCGGTAATGAGGATGGTTTTCATTTTTTCTTAGTAAGTGGTAAGTAGTAATTGGTGAGTAGCACAGTGTAGTATATTTTGTAACAGTTGTTGTTGGATCAGAATTTATATTTGCTAATTAAGTAAGTTGTGCTATTCACCACTTACTACTTACTACTCACTAAATTGAGCTTACTATTCTTATAACTAAACCCAAAATAAATCACCAGTCCCACAGCAAGCCAGATCGTAAAGCCTATCCAGTTTCTCAGACCCAGTTCGCTCATCATGTAGAGGCAACTTATTAATCCAAGAACAGGAATGAGTGACATATTATGTTTGAATGCAAGGAATGCAAGATAGAGACAGCTGATCAGAAAGATCCATGTCGGAATTTTGTGCTTGAAAACATCCCAGCCTTTATCGAATTTCTTTTCTTCTGCGATAGGCAGATTTCCAAGTGTAGCAAGATAAGTTGTTTCATCAAGTGAATTCAAATATGTATCCAATTCTGATCCTGATGCAATGAATTTTTCTGAATTTGTTTCAAGCATTTGTTGACGGATCATACTTGCTTCTGAAGTTGTCAGACGTGTCATCAAGTCATCAACTCCGACTGCAACAGGTTCATTTCTGAAAAAATTGAGTGTGTTCTCTTTATTGAATTGAAGTGAAAGTATAATGGCAGATATAATCAGTATTGGAAATATAAATTTTGCATTCACATAAGGTGTTTTGAATTTTCCCCGCGGTGAATCTTTGATCATGTCGAGTCTGAGAACACCGGCACAAACCAGAACAAATGCGAAAAGTGTTCCTATCCTGCAAAGATCTGTAACCCAAGTAAGGTTCATAAACAGTGCAGGAATAGCAACTACAAATCCTGTTACGATCGTTGCGAATGAAGGTGTTTTATATTTTGGATGAATGGTTGCGAATTTTTTTGGCAACAATCCGTCACGACTCATACTCATCCAGATTCTTGGTTGTCCTAATTGAAAAACCAATAACACACTGGCCATAGCTACAATTGCACTCACACCAATGACTGCAGAGATCCATTTCATGTCCAGACGCTGAAAAACAAATGCAAGCGGATCGCCAACTGCCAGTTCGCTATAGTTGACCATTCCAGTTAATACAAGTGCAATTGCTACATATAAAATTGTACAGATTATAATCGCCCACATCATGCCGCGAGGAAGGTCACGTTGCGGGTTTTTGCATTCTTCTGCCGTTGTACTGATTGCATCAAATCCAATGTAAGCGAAAAATACCGCAGATACTCCTTTAAGCACTCCACCAATTCCATTTGGTAAAAACGGATGCCAGTTGTCTGTGTTAATATAGAAAGCACCGATTGTGATCACAAATAATACTACGAGCACTTTTACGATCACCATTGCATTTCCGGCGTTGCGCGATTCTTTCATTCCTCGATAAACTAAGGCAGTGATCAGAACTATTATCAGGAGTGCAGGAAGATCTGCAACGATATGCAGACCAAAAAGCGTTGGAGAATTTTGCCATGCAAGAAAGGCTTCCTTAACAGGTGCATCCAGATTCTCAAAGGATTTTCCACTGGCCATTAAAGATTCTGCTACACGATGTCCTTTGGATGCTGATAAGAAATCCATTGTCATCCATTCCGGTAAATGGATGCCTGCACTGGAGAGTAAACCGGTAAAATAATCTGACCACGATATAGCCACTGTTATATTCCCGATTCCATATTCCATGATCAATGCCCAACCGATGATCCAGGCGATCAACTCACCAAATGCTACATAGCTGTAAGTATATGCACTTCCTGAAACAGGAACCATTGATGCAAACTCTGCATATGCAAAGGCTGCAAAGCCACAAGCCACTGCTGTAAAGATGAAAAGTAATACAACACCCGGTCCCCCGGCAGCACTGGCATTACCAATTGTGCTGAATATTCCGGCACCGACTATTGCTGCAATTCCAAGCGCTGTTAGATCCTTCACTCCAAGATGCCTGGATAAAGAACCATGTTCGTTTTCTCCTGCAGCAGATTGTTCAAGGATTTTGGAAACAGATTTTTTTCTGAATAGATTCATTTTTCAATATTAGTGAATATTTTGGATTTACCGGAAAAGCTGATCAGAACAAAACCGATGAAAGGAAGTGCAGGAATCTTATATCTGACAATGGCGCCCAGTACAGGTGTCGTTAATCCGATGAGAATATATAAGGTTAGAATGAAAAGTACTGCTGCCCAGATAATACCTTTATCTTTCAAAACAGGTTTTTTAAAATTGATTATCGTAAGTATTGTTATAAAAAAGAGAATGCAATTTTCAAGAACTGACAGTAGCACCAATGGATTTCCTTTTATGTCATTGAAGAATGGGCGGAAGTAAGTAGTGCAAAAGGCCTGCGGTGCATTTTTTAAAACACTCCAGGTATCAAGTCCGAGTCTTGGGATCTCAATCAGACTTTTGCTTTCTACTGCATTGGCATATCCGAAGAAATTGAACTGCTTCCAGTAAAGCATTGCAGCAAGATTGTACTCCGGTAAAATTCTGTAAAAGTTAAAGGCAACAGTAAAAAACAGAAGGTAGGCGCTGATGATGCAAAGTGCAGGTCTGGGCAGTTTGAATTTTCTGATTATCCACCATGTCAATAAGCCGGGTGCAAGCAAAATGATAATATAGAATTTTGTGATACTTAAAAGTCCTATTGATAAGATGAGAGGAATTAATCTTCTGTGCTGATCAGGATTCTTAACGTAATTGTAATAATGATAAACAAAAACTCCCATCCCAAAAAGCAGAAGACCATCTTTTAAAAGTCCCGAGCCCCAGAAGAGTGTTGATGGCAATAAAAAGTATAGATCAAAAGTTCTTTTTCTTTCCGGACATTCCTTTTCAAAAACTTTATATAAACAAAACAAGCCAATGAATGAAAGAAAATTAAGAAACACAACATGAATGTAATAAAATCCGAGTGAGAAAAAATGGAAGAATGCATTTAACCTGATGATCGTTCTGTTGTCATTAAAAAGCAGGTTCGTATTGAGCCATGCATTCATCTGTACATAATAGGATCTCAATTCTTCTGCATCTGCATCAATTCCTGTAAACATTCTGAAGAAATCATACGGATGCGATTGGAATGATTGGTAAAGTATTGCACTATCATTGAAAAACTTGAAAGTATCTGTCGTCTTTATGTCAGTGTAGTGGTACGTGTAGATCAGTCCCAGGATAATTCCGGCGACAATTTTCAGGAGAAACAAATAAGTAGGCCAGGAAGCAGGTATTCCATCCGATTTGAAAAAACTCCATTTTCGAATGATAAATACAAAAGCAGCAATGTAAGCACAAGTCAACAGGATGTGCATTCTCGTTTTTAGTCTTATTTTACTTGAAAGAAAGAGAATTTTTTCTGTTAAAAAAAATTTAGTAAGGAGTAAGTGGCAGGTGGAAAGTGGATTGTTGATAACTGCTTGCAGGATTCTTCTATCTGGTTCAGATTGAAGCAGAAAAAGTTCGCAGTTAAAATTCCAAAATCAGCTATTCCTGAATTTTTACTTACTGCTTACTTGAAAAAAGAATCTTACATTTGTGCAATCAAAAAAACACCCATGTCTGACGTACTTGAACAAGCCGTAACTGTTGAATCTGCAAAGGAATTAGGACTTTTGCCTGAAGAATTTGAGAAGATAAAAGAATTTTTAGGCCGCACTCCAAACTTCACTGAACTGAGTATATACAGTGTAATGTGGAGCGAACATTGTTCGTATAAAAATTCAATTACCTGGTTAAAAACACTGCCGAAAGATGGTCCGCATATGCTCGCAGCAGCAGGTGCAGAAAATGCAGGCTTGGTTTCAATTGGCGATGGACTTGCATGCTGTTTCAAGATAGAGTCACACAATCATCCTTCAGCAATTGAACCTTATCAAGGTGCTGCAACCGGAGTTGGTGGTATCAATCGCGATATTTTTACAATGGGTGCGCGCCCGATTGCACAGTTGAATTCTCTGCGTTTCGGAAATATTGATCTTGAAAAAACAAAGTGGTTACTGCGTGGTGTAGTAAAAGGAATTGGCGATTATGGAAATGCCTTTGGTGTTCCTACAGTTGGTGGAGAATTATTTTTTGATGAATGTTATAATGTAAATCCATTAGTCAATGCAATGTCTGCCGGAATCGTAGAAGAAGGCAAGACTGTTTCTGCTACATCCTACGGAATTGGCAATCCTGTTTTCATAGTAGGTTCTGCTACAGGTAAAGATGGAATTCATGGTGCTACATTTGCAAGCGGTGATCTCCACGAAGATTCAGCTGATGATCTGCCTTCTGTTCAGGTTGGTGATCCATTCACAGAGAAATTATTGTTGGAAGCATCACTGGAAGTTATAAAAACCGGTGCAGTCATCGGTATGCAGGATATGGGTGCAGCAGGAATTATTTGCTCCACTTCTGAAATGTCTGCAAAAGGAAAACATGGTATGAATATTCATCTTGACAAAGTTCCAACGCGTCAGAAGAATATGCAGTCGTGGGAAATCCTCTTGAGCGAATCACAGGAAAGAATGCTTGTTGTGGTAAAGAAAGGAAGAGAAAAAGAAGTTCTCAGTGTTTTTGATAAATGGGACCTGAATTGTGTTCAGATCGGTGAAGTAACTTCAGGAACTCAGTTGAAGTTTTATATGAATACAGAATTGATTGCAAATGTTCCTGCAGATTCACTTGTTTTAGGAGGTGGAGCACCGGTTTATGAAAGGGAATATTCTGTACCTGCATATTACTATGAAAATAAACGTTTCAATATCGATTCGCTTGAAGAGCCGGAAGATCTGCGTCAGGTAGCAACTTTCCTTTTGTCGCATCCAAATATTGCTTCTAAAAAGTGGGTATCCACACAATATGATTCAATGGTTGGAACTGTGAACATGAGTACAAATGCACCAAGCGATGCTGCAATTGTAAATGTACGCGGCACAGAAAAAGCAATTGCACTTACGGTTGATTGTAACTCACGTTATGTTTATGCAGATCCTGAAATCGGTACTTCAATTGCTGTAGCAGAATCGGCAAGAAATATAGTTTGCAGCGGGGGTGAGCCATCAGCAATAACCAACTGTCTGAATTTCGGAAATCCTTACAACAAAGAAGTGTACTGGCAATTTGTACAGGCAATCAAAGGTATGGGAAAAGCTTGTCGTAAATTTCATACACCTGTTACAGGAGGAAATGTCAGCTTTTACAATCAGTCATCTGATGAAGGTCCTGTATTCCCGACACCGACTATTGGAATGCTTGGTATCCTTGAAGATAAAAGAAACCGGATGACACTTGATTTTAAATATGCCGGAGATTATATTTTCATGATCGGTGAATCAAAGAATGATGTCAACAGTTCAGAATATCTGTATTCGTTTCACAATATTAAAAAATCACCGGCTCCGTTTTTTGATCTGGATGTAGAATATAAATTGCAGAGTGTCATAAAGCATTTGATCAAAAAAGATCTGATCGAATCTGCGCATGATGTTTCTGATGGTGGTCTGTATATTACGCTTACTGAATCCGGAATGCCACGCGGTTTAGGTTTTTCCATCGAAACTGATTTCGATGTCCGTGCCGATGCTTTCTTATTTGGTGAAGCACAAAGCAGAGTAGTGGTGTCAGTACATCCAGACAAAATGGATAATTTCGTAGACTTCCTTGCCTCAGCCGATATTGAATTCTCAAATCTTGGAATGGTAACCGAAGGCGAGATCCTTATCGATGAAGAATCGTTCGGAAGTATTGCAGAGGCGAAGGAGCTTTATGATAATGCACTTGCGAAAAAAATGAAAAGTGAAAAGTGAAAAGTGAAGAGTGAAAAGTGGCGACAACCTTTCAGGTTACCACCACTTTTCACTTTTCACTTTTCGTTATTCGTTATTCGTTATTCGTTATTAGTTAACAACAAGTCTTCTGGTAGTTTTTGAACTTTCGCTAAAAACATTTACAAAATAAACCCCCTTCGAAAGGTTGTTCAATTCTATTTTTGTTTTTGCATTCTTCAGAATTCCGGATTGAACTAGTTTGCCTTCAACAGAACTGATCTCAAATTTTGTTTCCTTTTCATTTGAGTTTTTTACAATGTAAATATACTCTGAAGCAGGATTTGGATACAATTCAACCATGAGCTGAGGCGATATAGTATTTATTCCTGAAACAGATCCGACAAATGCAAGATTGTCAAGATACAAATAGCTGCCATCAACCGGTGTAGATGCACTTCCACTTGATGAGAAAGAAATTATTACAGTATCAGGGGTTTCGTTTGAAATATATCCCAAAGGCAAATCAAAATTTGTCCAGCTTGTCACACTTCCGGGAGGTATTCCGGTAGAATTTATTGCAATTAAATCTGCAGTCTGGGTTCCCGGATTCCACTTTGTCAGCATCACATAAGCAAAACCCTGATCATTCAAACCAGGTGAGTACTGCCAACTGCCGGTGAGACTGGCAGGACGTTGTGTGAAGGCAAATCCCTGAACATAGTCACCGGAAATAATATCAAAGGTTCCGCTTGTGATCGTGCCCGACATTACTCCGATACCGGTTACCATTCTGGAAGTGAGTTTTACATATTTCGAACCCGGATTGCCCGGCGTTCCTTCTTCACAGATCAAAGTACCAAATTGTGATGTCAGGTAATTCAAACTATACCAATTATCAGGATCCGAATAAGAGCCGTTATTAGTCCAGTTTTCGAATCCACCATTCAATAGTTGTGCATTAGAATTCAGAGTGAATGCACAGGCTATCAAAAAAAAAAGTAATTTTCGTTTTCATAATAGCGTGTGTTTATTGGTTAGAATAAATTAATGTTTTTCCTCACGGCATAGACCGACAATTTCATGGAAAGTATCATGCATGACAATAAGATAATCAGAAATTTCTTTATCGGTTTTTTTATCTGCAACCATTTTTTCCATAACAACAGAGTTGTCTTTCAACTTTGTAACTGCAGCAACTACTTTTTCATTATTAAGATCAGCAGGAATTTTTGAATCCGCAAGTTTAGCTGCTTTCTCTTTCATTTCTGTTGCTCTTGATTTTATAGGCTCCAGATTACCTTCTTCACTTGGATGAAAGGTTTGTGACATCACGCCATGAAATTCTTTCAGTTCCGGCCATGTTTCAAATGGTGATTTCTTTTTAGGTTGTTCAATTGCTTTGTCTTGTGCAAATCCTATGGTTCCTACAAGAAGCAATACTACTAGTGTGGTGATTTTTTTCATTTTTTGTTAGTTATTTATTGAAGTCCAAGGTAGGAATTATATTTAAAATTTTGAAACCGAATCTTGTTTCAATCTCTAAGATGAATTCAGTAAAACTTAATTACTTTTTTAAATGACCTGAATCATAAAAGTGCATTTATTCTAAATATGGAAACTTTCTGGAACGGGAACTAAGTGAAATAATGTAATTTTGTATTGCTATTGTGCAACTCCAATGCTATCTTTAAATTAAATTAAAAAACGACTCATTTGAAATACATTTTGGCCCTTCTTCTAATATTACAATGCCTGTTTTTACCAAAAGCAATCACTGCTCAATATACTTCTGCAAGAATTGGGGTGAATGGCCTGACCTGCTCTGCCTGTACAAGAAGCGTGGAAATGAGTATCAGAAAACTTCCTTTCATCGAAAATGTTGAAATGAATCTTGAAAATACTGATGGAATATTGAAATTCAAAAAAGGCCAGGAAGTTGATATTTTTAAAATTGCCCAGGCAGTGGTGGATGCCGGATTTTCTGTCAGGTTTTTAAATGCTGACTATACGTTTTCAAACACAAATATTACCGATCGAAAATATAATGAGAATGGTTATTCATTTTATTTTGTCAGAAAGACTCCATTAAAAAAAGATAATACTTTACGCTTTATCGGACCGGCCTTTCAAACTAAAAAAGAATTCACAAAATATAAAGCTGAATTTCCAAATCTTGACTTCAAAGATAAAGCTGTTTCTTTTTGTTGTATTGGTGGAATAGTTTGTTCTGTCATTTTAGAACTCGTTTTAAAATCAAAGCACAATGAAAAATTCATTAGGACATTTTGTTTCTGAAATTTTAATATAAAGCAATGATAGAGTTTAAAATTGTCTCCAGTTTTATCACCGTTCAAAATTCGTAAATTTCTATAACTAAAAAAGGCTGCATGATTGCAGCCTTTTTAGTATTCAAAAAATTATTTTTTCGCCTTTTCTTTCTTCTCTTCATTTTCAATGAAGTCGCGGACTTTATCAGTATCGAGCCTTTTTGCTATGATGTTCTTTTTCTCATCAAGTAAATAAATTACAGGAGTAGAGTAGATGTCGTAGTAGTTTCTGAAATTCGTATTGTTGTAAAGATCGGAAACATTTATCCATTTTAGTTTATTGTCGCGAATGAACTTTTTCCATAATTCAATATCTGATTCTATCCCTACTGAAAATACTTCAATATTTTTTGAAACTTTAACGCTGTCATAATAATGTGAAAGTTTAGGGATTTCAGTCTTGCAATGGCTGCAAGTAGGATCCCAGAAAACGAGAATTGTATATTTTGCTTTCACATCATAAAGCTTGTGAATTTTCAAAGCTGTGTCAGGCATGTGAATGTCATATGCAGGCACTCCGAGAATGTTAGGTTTTATTTTCATTACACGTTCAAGGATCTTTGCCTGTAACGCTGAGTCAGCCCAGAATGCTTCTTTCGTCAGATAATATTTTTCTGCTATGTGTACGAAAATTTTATCGTAACCCATGATGTTGGAAGTCTCGTAAAAATTTGCAAGTGTGGCAACGCAGTATTTAAATACTTCCTTGTTAGCGCGCGCTTTGATTATGATTGTATCTATCGCCTGAATAAGTGAATCAGGCAGAGGTACAGTAAGCTGCTGAGTATATGTTTTGATCTTACTTTGAAGAATTGGACTGCGCAACAAACGCTCATCACTGAAGTCAACATTATCGAAGAAATGTGATTTGAAATACTTGAATTGAAAAGATGAATCGGTAATTACACCATTAGCATCTCTTGGTGGTTCCGGCACTTCCGGTTCTGACATAGTCTTGATCACCTTTGCCATGAATGTGTTCGGATGATCAGTAACAATTTTCATCCAGTATGCTTTTACTTCTTTGTCGGCATTGGTAAGTTTAGCTTTAAGTATTTCGACCGAATCTTTGTTATCTTTATTTGAATCTAATCTTGCTTTGACTTGCTGAGTCTCTTTTGATTTGGCAATTATATATTTTTGATGATCATTGAAAAGTGTATTCTCAACAGAACCTTTTATTTTCATGTGCTCAACATAATCAAGCGTGTCAGTTTCGATTTCAAATTTCTGTTCGTTGACAAGGATTTCGAAATAAGTTTTGTTGGGAAGAATCACTAAATAAATTCCACCGGGAAGTGAATCCGGACCTTTGAAAGTTCCCGTTCCGGTCTGATCAAGTTTTATTGTATCTCGGACATATTGTTTATCGCCATAATGATTTCCCAGATATAAAGAGGAATCTCTCAGGCCATGAATTTGGACTTTGATTTCATAGCCACTTCCTAATACTGAAAGAGAAGAAGTAAGTATGCAAATAGCTGCAAAAAGCGCTGCAATCCAGATTGGTTTTTTCATATAAATTGTTCTCAATTGTTTGATTTGAACTCCGAAATTTTGTCTTTGGTTTCGCAAATTTAACAGAGTTGCATGAAGTAATGGTAAATAAATTCAATTTCAGAGCCGTCTAAACAGCAAAAAAGGGACCAAGTCCCTGATTTTTGCATTCAATAGTATAAATAGCCTTGTTTTGGAATCAATTACAGGTTTCCACGCAAAGCCTGTTCTCTTTCAATCGCTTCAAAAAGTGCTTTGAAATTTCCTTTTCCAAACGATTTTGCACCCTTTCTCTGGATGATCTCAAAGAATACAGTAGGTCTGTCTTCTACAGGTTTTGTAAAGATCTGCAACAAATAACCTTCATCATCACGGTCAACCAGAATGCCCAGTTTTTTTAGTGATTCAAGGTCTTCATCGATCTTACCAACTCGCGCAAGCAGATCATCATAATAGTTTGAAGGTACTTTCAAAAAATCAACACCGCGACGTTGTAATTCTGTAACAGTCTTTACAACATCGTGCGTAATGACAGCAATATGTTGTACACCTGCACCACGATAAAATTCCAGATACTCATCGATCTGAGATTTTTTCTTTCCTTCTGCGGGCTCGTTGATAGGGAATTTTACAAAGCCATTTCCATTGGAAACAACTTTGCTCATTAAAGCAGAATATTCTGTTGAGATATCACTGTCATCAAAAGTGATGATCATTTTGAATCCCATTACTTCTTCATAAAATTTAACCCAGTCATTCATCTTACCCAACTCAACGTTACCAACGCAATGATCTATATAATCAAGACCAACACTCTCAGTTTCGAAATTAGGTTTGGCAGCTATATAGCCGGGCATAAACGGACCTTTGTAATTCTTCCGTTCAACAAAAGTGTGAATCGTTTCTCCATAGGTATGAATAGAAGCTATTTTGATTTCACCAAATTCGTCAGAAATAGTTTTTGGTTGTGAGTGAGCTTTTGCGCCACGTGACATCGTTTCGTAAAATGCTTGTCAACTCCGAGAGCAAGAACTTTAACTCCATCACTATGTTTTAAAACATGCTGACTGATTTCTGAATCAGGATTAAAAGAAGTCGTAAGTACAAGCCTGATCTTACCTTGCTGAAGTACATAAGATGCCTTTTCTTTTACACCGGTCTCAGGCCCGGCATAGGCTACCAGAGTAAATCCAAATGCTTTCTGATAAAAGAAGGCTGCTTGTTTTGCATTGCCAACCCAGAATTCAATATGATCGGTTCCTAATAGTGGTAGAAAGTCTTGTGACATGGTATTTGTTTAGTTGAATGCTTAAGAATGAATTGTTTTACGCACTACAAAAGTCGTGAATACTTATGAAAAAACAAATCAGTCTATACTTTGAATTTCCTGATTTTTGTCTCTTTTAAAAGGTTTTCAGGTTTCAGGTTACAGGTTTCAGGTTGGCTTCGTTGGAAGATGGAAGCCAACCTGAAACCTATAACCTGAAACCAGTAACTTCTTAATTACTTCCGTTTTCCAACCTGTGCATTTCGCTCTTTAGCCATTTGCTCCAGTCTGGCCTGGAAACCTGATTTTTTTACCGGTTTTTTCTTATTCTCCTGAATCTGTGCATGGATCTTATCTTCATCAAGGAAAGCCTTGAAAAGATATTGCTGACCAAACCCAATTACGTTACTCAGGAAATAATAGTAACTCAATCCGGCAGAATAATTATTAAAGAAGCCCAGGAATAAGATCGGCATCAGATACATCATCCATTTCATCTGCGGGTTTGTTGCTGCTGTCATCTGCATGTTCATCTTTGTGTAGATGATCGTTGAGACAGTCATTAACAGAGTAAACAAACTCACATGACTACCGTAGGCAGGAATGTGGAATGGCAGATCAAGAATTGAATCGTATGTTGAAAGGTCATGGGCCCAAAGGAAACTCTGCTGTCGTAGTTCAATCGAAGAAGGGAAGAACCGGAACATAGCGATAAGGATCGGTAATTGTAAAAGCCCGGGAATACAACCACCAAGAGGATTCACGCCGGCCTTTCTGTAAAGAGCCATTGTCTCTTGTTGTTTCTTCATTGGATCACTTCCGAACTTTTCATTGATCTCAGCCATTTCAGGAGAGAGCACTTTCATTTTCGCCTGCGACTTGAATGAGCCATAGGTTAGAGGAAGAATTATAATTCTCACCAGTATTGTCAGAATCAGGATGATTAATCCGTAATTCATATTAAAGCCGTCAAGAAAATGGAAGGTAGGAATAACAAGAAATCTATTCACCCATCCAAAAATTCCCCAGCCTAATGGAATAAGTTTCTCCAGATGTAAATTATCAATTTTCTTCAGGTCCTGATAATTATTCGGTCCGAAGTAAAATTGCATGTTATACGTCTGAACAGGTTTTCTGTCATACGGAAGCGAAAAAGCAGCCGTCATTTCCTTTACGATCTGTTTTGAATTTTCATCCGATTTTGTTTCAACGGTAGGCGATTCAAATCCACTCTGATCAGAGATCAGAACTGCAGAAAAGAATTGCTGTTTAAAAGCTATCCACTGAACTCTAGTTTTAAGATCCTTTTTTTCATTCTTTGTTTCGGAAATATAATCTACTTCTTCATCAGTGAAACGATAATGTATTGAAGTTGCAGCACGTTCGTTAGTTATACTTTTTTCCTGCTGTGTAACGATGTCTTTCCAGTCAACATTAATAAATGAAGAGTTCTGAGCGATCACATCTTCAAGCCCTACAACATTTACCTGGTAATTTACCATGTAAGAATTCTCAGGAAGAGAATATGCGAACTCAATGTATTTTTTATCGCCTGCAGGAAGACGAAGATTCACAGAATTTTTTGAACCTGCAGTACCTGATGCTGTAAAGTAAAGTTCTTCTGTATTAATGATTCTGTTTTGTGCTGATAAACTCAGATTAAAAACATTTGAATCGTTATTCATCAGATAAAGTGGACGACCATCCCAGGTCTTGTAATCCTTTAACTGTACACTTTTGATCTTTCCACCTTTTGAAGAAAGAGAAACTTTTACAAGATTATTTTCAAGAGTGAGAATTTGTTCAACACCCTGAGATGCAGAAGCGAAATCTCCGAATTTTTGTTTTTCTAATTCAACTTTTACAGAATCAGAAATTTCTGTCGTAGAATCCGGAATTACGATCTGGTTTTTTGTTCTGCAACTATTGCAGCTTCTTTGGCTAAAGTCTGAACTCTTTCAATTGAGTCTCTGCGCATTTTAGCAGCATTCACTTCTTCAACAGAAGGTTGAGTGTAAATGGAATAAGCAATGATGATAAGGCCTATGATCGACAGGCCCATTATTGAATTTTTGTCCATGAATTGGCTTAAAAAGGGAGCGCAAAGATAGAAATTTCTTTAATGTTTGTTAAGGGATTCATGACCGGACTTCTCGAAAGCCTCTTCACTATGTTACTGAATATTAGCGCAATAAGACTTAATGATAAAAGCGGCAGTTCTCAGGAAGAAAAAGTTGGAAAGTTGTGGAAAAAAAAGTGGAGTATACCGGACATGCCTGCATACTCCACATTCAATTAATTCTGTTTATTCTTTTACAAATCTGATCTGTCTGTCTTCCTGTTTTGGATTACCTGATTTTATTTTCAGATAATAAATTCCATTCGGCAGATTAAGGATAGAAGATTCAATTTTATTAAATCCTTTGGTCGTTGAATAATTTTCTGAAGCAACGATTTTACCAAGCATGTCAACATACTCAATCAATATTTCTTCTTTATTGAATTGATAGAAAGTAATATTGAGTTGATCTGTAGCCGGGTTTGGATAAAGCTGGATTACATTGTCTTTATTATTACAGTTAACTGCAACGATATCTGAGAAAGTAAATTTAAGATCTGTGTCTACCTGTCTAAGTTGGTAGTAACGGATCGAATTACATTCTTCGTCATCTATAAACTGATAACTGCGGTTAGTAGTCGATGTTCCTGCACCATAACCGTAAACGATTCCAATTTTTTTGAAGTCAACACCATCAGTACTTCTTAAAACTTCAAAGTAATCGTTATTCGTTTCGCTTGCTGTTACCCATTTGCACAATACATTATCTTCATAAGGTTCTGCAGTAAATGAAAGTAATTCGATAGGAAGCGGAGTAAGAGATTGTACAGTTGCAAAATAAAGGTCAAAGAAATTGGTTGCAGAAGCTGTTGCATTGATTGCAATTCTTTGAGTATTGTTTGCAAGACTGGTAGTAACACAACTTCCGGTTAATCGCCAAGAGGCAGGAGCATTTACATTCGACGGTAGGTCTGCGACTGCAATTGTCCAGCCAACCCCTGTGTTGTTCGTATAATTGTTATTATACAAAGTCATTTTGTAATTACCATTATAGTTTGCAGTAGTTGCTCTTCTGAATGTCCAGTAACCATGGTCAAAAATTGGAATTGCATCATACGTTGCAAAAACACATTCGCTGGCTGTTGGTCCGACAGCAGGTGGAAATCCGGTCCATGAATTAAAGCTTCCGATCAGATAACTAACTCCCGGAGTTGGTCCTGCAGGAGAGAAAAGAATATTTGCAAGCTGATACCCGCTGATCGAATCACCTACCGGCCAGTCCAGTAACATTCCACGAACATCATAGCCGAAGTTGTAGATCTGTCGCTTCAGATTTCCATCGATATATGAACCGGCATTATAACCAACAATAGCACCTGCATTGATCCACTTCAAATAAATTTCAAGTGCAGGTAAATTTCTGGTATCAATTATTCCGCTGGTCAACGTCAACACCGAATCAACTGCAATACTACTGTTTGCCCCCATCAGATAGAGTTTTCCTGAAGGCTTGTTCATCGTGACACGATTTAAATTGATCGCACCTGCGGAATTAGTAAAATATTGATTGTTTAAACCGTTAAATTCAACTCTGCTGTTGGCGTAATTAGTATTGAGGAATGTAGTTACACCATTTGCATTTGTGAAATTCCCACCAATCTTCATTACTTTATTATTGATGTTGAACTTAGACGTATTAGTAACTGTCGTAAAATTCCCGGCAATATCTGTGTTTGCATTTAATAAAACTGTTCCTGCTGTTTTGTCAACAGTAAGATGATAAAAAGCATTTGCGCCAGTAACGCTTCCATTGATAAATTGATTAACTGTTCCAATGAATTTTACAACTGAACCGGGTTCTGCTATAAGTGTACCGTTGTTTGTAAAATCACCACAAACTTCTAACACAGCATTTGCTTTCAATCGCAGGGTTGCACCTGAATTGATCACAACATTCCGGACCGATACTGTTGAATTGATCGTCGGATTCCTGTTAAATGTTGAAGCATTAATGTAAGCATCAACTGTACACGATGGTGAAGCATTACAAGGCGCTGTTCCCCAATTTGAAACAGACGTAAAGTTGGTATCAACCGAATCTGACCAGTTCACTGAAGATGGATTGGAAGCAATAGGCGATCCCATCCAGTCAAGAGTAAAGCCGGTAACAAAACTTGGTGGATTCCAGTTATCAATTAAGATAAGATAAGATCTTTGTGTTGCACTCGTAATTGAATTTTCCCAGTTGAATGATGGGGCAGTATTGGAAATTCCTGTCTGTCCGGTTGAAGTTGTCCAGTTACATCGTGTAGAAGCAAGAGAGTGAGTCTGAATTAAAGCGCACGGATTCGAAACTCCAGTAATATCCCACATAATAAAATCATAATCTGTCACAGAGTTAATGGAGAACTGTAGTGTTCCGGGATTGACAGTCACTTTATACCAGACGGAATTTCTTTCCCCATTGGCCCAGCAATCATAACTTGTTGTAAAGTCACAGACATTACCGAAATTCAATGGACCCGGATCAGGTACAACAATACTAGTTGAACCACATACTTCATATGGGTATTCGCAATCCTGAAGATAAACCGGAGCGAGCGCGCCGACAGTACCGTCGATAACTGTGATCTCAAAAGTTCCTGTCTGACTGTTGAATCCATCGACAGCAATGAACACAGTATCATTAACGGTTAGTCCCGTAAGAACTAATTCTGAATAATCATGATACGATTGATTGCTTTGAACGCCGCAATCCGGACCATCATCATTACATCCTCTGCTGGTGTAAGTAGTTGCAGAATTTGCGCAACCGCCACTGAATGTGAAGGCTTGTATTTGTGTATCAGTAAGAGTAAGCGGATGAGTCCGGATTTTCATTGTTCCATTTGCGGGAACAACTGCTTTATACCAGACAGTATTTACAATACCACCAACAACACATTGAGCCGAATTTGGTGGTTCATTCAATGCGCCTGAACAAGTATTATAACCTGAAGCTGTTCCGCCAAGAGGGACATAGACCGCTGTACAAGGAACATCGTTAGGTGGGCCGCAGGCGCTGGAAAGACACAGATCGAAGTTTCCTGTGTTGGCCGGACTTACAGTCCACATTCTTATGAAATAGGTAACACCATTTGTAACCGGAATTGAAAGCAAAGGCATACTACTTCCTGCAGAGTTATCATCGCAGGCAATGAGTGTAAGTGCACCACAATTTGCTCCGGAATAAATTGCCATTGCTGCATCTGATGTTGGATTAGCAGCTGCAACCTGAGTTTTTACAAGTAAACTTCCTGTGAAAGTTGGAGTGAATCGTAACCATACATCAGGAGTAAGACCGTCAACGAAATTTCCACAAGGCGGAACAGTGATTGTTCCGGCTGCAGTTGCCTGTGCGCATTCAGTATTGAAGGTTGAAAAAGCACACGGAGTATTATTCGCAATACTGCCAAGGTTTTGTGCAGCACTGCATGGGTCATAAGCAACTGTTGTTCCTAATGAAGTAATGGATATATCGAAAGGAATGTTGGATGTTGCATTTAAAGGATTGTTGTCAACGAGAATGTAATATGTAGTATTTGGCACTAATGAAATCGAATTGATCTGAATGATTCCTGTGACGCCGGCAGTAGAAGCAATACAATGTGTTGTACCTGAATTAGGACATCCATCATAAACAAAAATACTTGGATTAGTTCCGGAACTGTTCACTTCAACCTGAATACATATTGGAGATGCACCGGTTGAATATGCAAAAACATAATCTTCACCATTGAGATACGGATCATGACATTGTGCATTTAAACTATCATATTCATTCCCTGCTCCTGCAGTAGTCATACCATTCTGAGTGAATGGAAGAGAGCAAATGTATTGTGCATCTGAACAAGTTGTTCCCAGAGAAGTAAAAGGACCGGAAGAAGTAGTAGCACAGATCTGAAATTTTCCATATTTATTATTGTCACCTGTTACTCTTACATAAAGTGTTTCCACCAGACAAGAACGACCCGCTGTAAGTTGTCCGTAAGTTGGAAAAGTTGTTCCTGTTGTACTACAGGCTACGGGTGTACCTCCGCATGAAGTATACAATTCAACTGTAGTGCCTGTCATAGCCGGCGGGCAAGTAACAGGAGCTGTAGTTATTGTAACACCATTTACTCCTGCAGGTTTAATGAATGAGAACCATACATCTCCTGTATCAGCTACAGCACAAGTTGGACCGGTTGCAGCAGTCTTAGTATTGTGAGCATTGGAAGCAGTAATATAATTACAGGTACCTGATATTGTTCCAAGTGAAGTAGCATTTGCACAGAGGTCATTTGCAACCATAGTTGGATTCAATACATACTGAACATTATTCGGTCGAAGATAAAAATATCCATTTCCGGAAAGTGCTCCGGTGTTGTTTGCAGAAGATGTTACAACATTTCCTGCTACAGCGGAAACAGTTGCACCTGGACCTACACCAATTCCGCCGATATAAAGTCCGGTAACTATACCCGCAGAAGAACCAACATTAATTGTTGTGTTACCTGCGGTTCCAGTAAATAGTTGTTACTACTTGTGAAAGTGCAGTAGTGAATTCAGCTGCATCACATGCTGTTGCAGAATTACAGTAGTTGGAGTAATTGAATAATATTCACCGCATCCAGATGCATAACCAATCGATGCACTGTTTGCACCTGCACCATTCATATTATAAACTGAAGTAGGGTAGATGAAAGATATTGCTCCGGCAGCAGAAAGTCTTACACCAAAAGTATAACCATATGCTACACTGTTCTTTGGCATTTTCGCATTCCAGCGAATAAACAGATCCGTTCCGGAAATTGACCATACGAATTGATTGGCAGCAATATCATCCCACATAGGAGCGATCAAAGGTGTTCCACCAGCGTAGCCAGATAAGCTGTTTGCAGGCAGAAAAGATGCAAAGTAAGCAGGAATTGCAGCAGAAGGTAGACAAGCTACCCATCCATTCGTTGAAACAAGAAAGTTGCTGTAGACTGCACCACCACATTGGAAATTGAAGCCGGGTGTAATAACTAATGCATTGTCATCAACTCCTGCACCAAAACTAACAGTTGTTCCAGCTGGAAATGTTGCAGGCGTTCCTGTCGAAAAAGCATATGGCGTATAAAGACTCGCTTGTGAAAAAGCAGTTAAACTTAAAGCAATGAAAAAAAACAAAAAAATACCGGTAGATTTTATTCTCATGCTGTTCGTTTTTGTAAATAGTTTTCCTGTGTTAAAAATAGGATAATTTTTAATACATATGTCACCTTCATAAAAGTGCTACAAAACAAAAAAGAGGTTCGAAAACCTCTTTTTGTTTTATTGAACTTTTTTTAGTTTTTAAAGAATTGCTGTTGTCTTTTTGCCACATTATCAAGATCGTTTACTCCACGGATCTGAAGATAATAAGCTCCTTTAGAAAGATCATCGATCTGAATGATAGAAGCATTCTTTCCTTTCTGTGCATTATAAGTTTCACTCTTGATAACTCTTCCGGTTACATCAAGGATTGAAATTTCCAATACATCCTCTTTAGCCTGATAGAATTCACAAGTGATATTCTGAACTGCAGGATTCGGATAAACGATAATTCCATCTCCTGTAGCTTTACAATTTACGGCAACGATATTTGAGTAAGTGAACTTCCTGTCTATATCTACTTGTTTCAATCTGTAATATCTAATTGTATTACAAACATCATCGTCAGTGAAAGAATATGAACGGTTTGTAGTTGTTGTTCCTGCACCAAAGCCTTTTACTTCTCCAATGTTTTCAAATATTGTACCGTCATCACTTCTTTCAACAACAAAGTAATCGTTGTTGATTTCCGTTGCTGTTTCCCATTTACAAACTACAAACTTGTCAGTTTTAGTTGCATCGAAATAAAGCAATTCGATTGGTAATGGTTGATCAGAGATAGCTGTTGAAAAGTATAGGTCAAAGAAATCTGCTGCAGCAGGAACGGCATTGATACCTGATCTTCTTGTAAGATTTTGAGTACTGGTTGTTATGCAACTACCTGCCAGTCTCCATGAAGCAGGATTAGATGGACTATTAGCAAGATCTGAAACAACGACTGTCCAACCCTGTCCTTGAGGTGTAAAGTTGTTATTGTTCAGGGACATTGTATAAGTACCGTTGTAATTAGCTGTTGCTGCTCTTGTAAACGTCCAGTAACCGTTATCAGAAAGATTAAGAATATCATATGTTGCAAACAAACATTCAGATGCTACAGGACCGGAGGCAGGAGGAAAGCCTGGCCATGAATCGAAACTACCGGTCAGATAACTGACACCAGGAGTTGGACCACCCGGAGCAAATAAAATGTTTGCAAGTTGATAACCTTTTACAACATCACCAACCGGCCAGTCCAGTAACATACCTCTCGCATCATAACCGAAGTTGTAGATCTGTCTTCTCAGTTTACCATCTACATAACTAGTCGCATTGTAACCGGTAACAGCTCCTGCATTGATCCATTTCAGAAAGATATAATTAGCAGCAACGTTTCTTGTATTTACAACACCACTGGTAAGTGTAAGTGTAGTATCAATGTTAATAGAGCTATTTGCACCCATCAGATAAAGAACGCCTGATGGCTTATTCATGATCATTCTGTTTAAATTAAATGTTCCTGCAGTATTTGTGAAATTCTGATTTGCAGTACCATTGAATTCAACACGGCTATTACCAAGATTCGCTATCAGGAATGTTGCTGTACCATTTGCATTAGTGAAGTTACCACCAACTTTCATGTATTTACCGTTAATATTGAATTGACTGGTATTAGTAGAAGTAGTGAAGTTTTCTAAGACATCAATGTTATTATTCAGAATCACATATCCTGCACTTTTATTGATTGTCAGGTTTGCAAAAGAATTTGCTCCTGTGAAATTACCGGAAATAGTTTGTATGGCAGAACCAAGTTGGAATTGAACTGTTGATCCCGGCTCACAGATTAAAGTACCGTTGTTTGTAAAGTTTCCACAAACACTCAGAGTGACACCGGCTTTAATTCTTAATGTAGCACCGGCATTGATTGTAATATCTCGTACACTTGAGTTAACAGTAACGCAAGGTTGTCTTAAATTGGAAACCGGATTCACTGTAGCATCAACACCACAAGTAGGTGCAGAACCACAATCACCCCAACATGTATTACAAGAGAAAAGTGTATCAGCGGCAACTGTTCCTCCGCTCCATATTGCAACAGTACCGGCAGCAGCAATAGGTGTTCCTTGCCAGTTAATTCCAAATCCGGCATTAATTGTATTTTGATATGAATTTAACAATAGAATAAAAGTCCTGGTTCCGGTAACATTAATTGAATTGGCATAACCTCCGCTTAGTGGTGGGTCCATAAGTCCTGTAGATGAAAGTGCGCCTGCAAAACTACATCCCGCATTTGAAAGACTAGAGGATTGAATTAATCCGCAAGGGTTAGACACCCCAGTTACATCCCAAATAATAAAATCTATATCAGTACTAGAAGGTGTTGTGATATCGAATTTAACTTTGCCGGTACCAGAAGTTGTAAATGTGTACCAAACTGAATTTCGTTCACCTACTGCCCAACAAGTATTTGTTCCTGTAGCCAAGTCGCAAATATTTCCATAATTTCTAAATCCGGGATCTGCTACTGTTACATTGGAGGTACTACAAATTACTTGTGCACCTAAACAATCTTGTTGTGGGACAGGAGGAAAAGAGGGGGCTGTACCATCAATAAATGTGATCTCGAATGATCCTGTTAACGAATTTGTTCCATCCACAGCAATGTATAAGATGTCACCGGGAGTTAAGCCTGTAAAATTCTGATCAGAAAAATCCTGGAATCCACCAGAACAATTTGGACCGTCATCATTACAACCGCGGGAAACAGAAGTTGTAGCTGCATTTGCGCAACCTGAAGCAAAAGTAAAACCTTGAATTTGAGTATCAGTTAATGTCAGTGGATGTGTACGAACGTGGATCTGGCCACTTGCCGGAACAACTGCACTATACCATACAGTATTGATTGTACCACCCGTTACACATTGAGCAGCATTTAAAGGCTCTCCGGTAATACCTGCACAAGTATTGTAACCTGAAGTAGTACTTCCTAAAGGAACGTTTACTGCTGCACATGGTAAATCATTTGGAGGAGCACAGTTACTTGAAAAACAAATATCAAATTGACCAGCATCTTCAGGATTTTCAGACCATATTCGAATATAATAAGTCACAGCGTTATTTACAGGAATACTCAGCAATGGCATACCATTCACACCGGAGTTGTAGTCACATGCAACTAATGTAAGTGCGGCACATGCTCCTGTATAGACAGCCATTGCGGCATTTGCTGTAGGGTTAACTGCGCTTTGTACTGTAGCAATCTGAAGCGTACCGGTATAACCTGCAGCAAAACGGATCCATACATCACCGGTTACTCCATCGATGAATGCTCTTGGGACCTGATTAGGCACGCATGTTGGAGCAGGAACACCTGCAGGATTTGGAACAGCAGGTGAAGGAGTCGCACAAGCAGTCGTGTAAGTTGTATAAGAACAAGTAACGCCACTGGCAATAGTACCTAAATTAGTTGCGCTACCACAAAGGTCATTGGGCGGAGTTCCGGCTCCACTTGACATGTTTAAAGTATATGAAACGCTTCCTGACTGGCTATCAATTACGATATAATAGGTCACTCCGGCAGTCATTGTTACAGAAGTAATTGTCGCTGATCCGGTAATTGATTCAGCAGTTCGAAGACAATAAGTTGCAGCACCACCTGTTGAATCAGGACATCCGTTATAAACAGAAATTCCGATTGAAGGACCGGCTGTAGTCGCATTGATCGTTACACATTCGTTTGCAGTTGGTGTATACGTGTAAACGAAATCTTCACCATTCATTGAAATTGTGTGACACACTGCATTCGTACTGTCATATTCATTTCCTGCACCGGCTGTATTTCCCGGAATTGAAATAGGCAATGAACAAAGGGCTTGGGCAGAACTACAGGTAAAACCTAAATTGCTTACCGATCCGATCTTTGCACATATCTGAAATTTACCATATTTATTATTATCACCTGTAACCCGAACATATAATGTTTCTGCAGCACAAGGACGACTTGCGCTAACTTCACCATATGTTGGATTAGCAATACTTGTAGTAGCGCAAGCTAAAGCTGCACCACCACATGAAGCATATAATTCAACACTTGTACCTGTCATTGCTAACGGACAAGCTAAGGGAGCAGTCGTTACAGTAACAGCAGTAACGCCAAGAGGTTTTATAAAAGAGAACCATACATCTCCGGTATCTGTAACTGCACATGAAGGACCACTTGCTGAAGTTTGAGTATTGTGTGCATTAGAAGAAGTGATATATGTACAGGCAGCAGTAATTGTTCCAAGTGAAGTTGCATTTGCACAAAGATCATTTGCATTCATTGTTGGATTCAAAACATATTGAATGTTATTCGGACGCATGTAGAAGTATCCATTTCCTGAAAGTGCAGCTGTATTATTAGCAGATGCAGTTACCACATTACCAACCACATTTGCAACTGTTGCACCTCCCGCAGCAATACCTATACCGCCAATGAATAATCCATTCACAATACCTGCAGAAGATCCTACATTGACTGTTGGGTTTCCTGCTGTACCTGAAATAGTTGTTACTATTTGTGAAAGAGCATTTGAGAATTCTGTTGCATCACTGACAGTTGCAGTGGTAGCAGTAGTAGGTGTAAATGAATAAAATTCTCCACATCCGGAAGAATAACCGATCGAAGCACTGTTAGCACCGGCTCCACTCATGTTATAAACGGAAGTAGGATAGATAAATGTAATGGCTCCGGCAGCAGAAAGTTTGACACCGAAACTATATCCACCAGCACCGGTTTTTGGCATTTTTGAATTCCAACGAATATAAAGATCTGTTCCTACAACTGACCAAACAAAAGTAGTTGATGCAATATCATCCCACATAGGCGCAATAAGAGGAGTTCCACCCGCATAGCCGGATAAACTATTGGCAGGAAGTGCAGTGGCGAAATAAGCTGGAATAGCTGGGGAAGGAATACAGGCAACCCAACCATTGGTTGATACAAGAAAATTACTATAAACTGCACCACCACATTGAAAATTAAATCCAGGTGTAAGTACAATTACATTTTCATCTTGTAGAGCAACAGCTCCAAAACTTACACTTGTCCCAGCAGGAAAAGCAGTAGCTCCTCCAGTGGTAAAGCTATACGGTGTGTACAAACTAGCCTGGGAAAAAACTCCAGACGAAATGAAAAGAGTTAGAAAAACCAGAAGTAGCGAAGATTTGTTGTATAATCTTTTCATGTTGATTTTTTTGGAGATTTTTTTTGTTTCGGATTAGGGATATTCGAGTTTTATTTTCTGACTTGAACACTCCTTGGAGTAATACAATTCAACCTCAAATATGCGAAATATTTAACGGAAATGCAACATTTAATTGACCTTAAAGCCATTTAATTCGTGAACAACTCCATTTTGAAGGTAAACTATTCCTGACAATGGGTGAGGGGTGTGTAAATATTCATTCAAGGTCCAGATTCAATATGTTAAGACTTCTATTTTTTTAGAAAATATATAGAAATTCAGTGAGAAATATTATTATTGTAGTTCTAAAAGAAATGCAAAATCTTCAACAACTATTATGATAAAATCAACTACAAAAATCGCTTTGTCTTTACTACTTCTGATATCACTATCGGCAAATGTAAATGCGCAGTATGTGATACAGTCTACTAATTTACCTGGATCAGGTGATTTATGGGTGAATAAAATTATTACAGATAATGTACAAGAAGGTGGATATGGTCCCAATCAAATATGGGATTTCAGTGTTCACTTTGTAACACCAAATACTATTTCAGAACAATACACTACCCCTACCGGAACTGCAATCGACCTAACTTTTCCTACGGCTAACCTGAAATGTTCTTCTGTTTTGGAATCACTGAATATTATTATAAAAATGCTGCTACTAATACGCTTCAGTATCTTGGATATTATAGTACAGCAAATGAAGTACATATTTCGAATGCTCAAAATGTTTTAGTTGCACCTTTTGCCTATGGAAATTCATCGTCAAATGCAGCAGTTACCGGAACAGGTTTTTCCGGATCAACAATTTCAGGAACAGTCTCTGTTGTTGCTGATGCTCATGGTACGATCACAGTTGGTGGAATTACAACAACAAATGTTTTAAGAGTTAGAACTGAGTATGCAATAGTGGAGGATTTTGGCGGAGGATTATCCGAAACAATCAGTTTTGTGAAATACGCATGGTATAAACAAGGTCTTCGTGCACCATATATGCAGATTATGAACTATGATGCAACTGGAGATATTGCTACTATTAGTCAGAAATTTACTTTGGTAGCAAACGTTACAGTAGGAGTTGATGAACTTTCAAAACCAACATTAAGTTTTTCAGTGTTTCCAAATCCTGTAGGTGATACTGCTGAGATTGATATTACGATCGATCAGAATGCTGATATGGCTATTCGCTTAATGGATATTGCCGGAAAAGTTGTCATGACTGAGAAAACGTATTATACAAAAGGCACTCACCATTTATCTATGGATGTAAGTAATCTTCCTAAAGGCATTTACATTTTATCAATAAAAGGCGGAGCCACTGTTCGCGAAGAACAAATAGTGATCGCAGAATAAGCAAAAAATTTATTCTTACTCAACAAGACAATCCTCCCGGTATTTTATCAGGAGGATTGTTTCGTTTGGTCCATTGCTGCGCGTACGAAACGTACAAAAAGCGGATGCGGACTTTCGACAGTACTTTTATATTCCGGGTGAAATTGTACACCTACAAACCACGGATGATTTTTTAACTCAACCACTTCAACCAGGTTGTTGTCCGGATTAATTCCAACCGGAATCATTCCTGCATCTTCAAATGATTTTACAAATTTGTTGTTGAATTCATAACGGTGACGATGACGTTCACCGATCTTTTGTTTACCATAACTTGCATACGACTTGGAACCTTTTTGAAGAATACATGGATATTCTCCTAAACGCATCGTACCGCCTTTCTTGGTGACTTTCTTTTGTTCTTCCATGATGTCGATCACAGCATGTTTGGTGGTCGGATTCATTTCAGTGGAGTGGGCATCTTTCCACCCAATCACATTTCTTGCAAATTCGATCACCGCACATTGCATTCCCAGACAAATTCCCAAAAATGGAATGTTATGTTCACGTGCGTATTGAATAGCGGTAATTTTTCCTTCAATACCACGATCCCCAAAACCGGGCGCGACTAAAATTCCACTTAGTCCATCGAGTTTAGAGGCAACATTTCCTTCATCAATTTTTTCAGAATGGATCCAGTCAAGTTTTACTTTACATTCATTTGCAACACCTGCATGAATGAATGATTCAGCAATAGATTTATAAGCATCTTTTAATTCAATATATTTTCCAACGAGTCCGATCCGGACTTCACTCACAGGCTTTTCTAATTTACCTAAAAAGATTTTCCATTGTGTTAGTTCCGGTTCATGTTGTAAAGGCATTTTCAATTTATTGCAAACAACTTTGTCGAGTTGCTCTTTATACATCAGAAGCGGAACGTCATAAATTGTATCTGCGTCAATAGATTCGATCACTGCATTTACATTTACGTTGCAAAATAAAGCGATCTTTCTGCGGATCTCCATAGAGATCGGCTTTTCAGTCCGGCAAACCAGGATATCCGGTTGAACTCCTAATTCCAGCAATGCTTTTACGGAGTGTTGTGTTGGTTTAGTCTTTAATTCACCTGCAGCTGCCAGGTAAGGAACTAACGTAAGGTGAATTGATAATGCAGAACTTCCAAGTTCCCATTTCAACTGACGGACACTTTCAACATAAGGGAGCGATTCGATATCACCAACCGTTCCGCCAATCTCTGTTATTACAACATCAAATTCACCTGTATCGCCAAGAAGCTGAATTCTTCTTTTGATCTCATCAGTTATATGCGGAATGATCTGAACAGTTTTTCCCAAAAATGCACCTTCACGTTCTTTATTGATAACTGTCTGATAAATTCTTCCCGTAGTAACATTATTGGCCTGTGAAGTAGGAGTGTTCAGAAATCGCTCGTAATGTCCAAGGTCAAGATCTGTTTCTGCTCCATCATTCGTTACAAAGCATTCTCCATGTTCATATGGATTTAAAGTTCCCGGATCCACATTTATGTATGGATCCAGCTTTTGGATCGTTACTCTATACCCTCTTCCCTGAAGTAATTTTGCCAATGATGCCGAAATGATGCCTTTTCCAAGAGAAGAAGTTACACCACCGGTTACGAATATGTATTTTGCTGAAGCCACCGTGCTGATTATTATGCTGTTTAATGAAAAATGTCAAAGAAATTTAATTCAATTTCGTCAACACGGGGTACAAAAGTACTATTTTAAGTGAGTTAAAAAATTCTTTCTTAAATTAAGTTTGTGTGATTAAATTGGTTTAAAATCGCTTTTGAAAATCAAAAATCCATGGATTAATTCATTATTCTTGCAGCACATGATAAGATATTTCATTTTAGTATTGTTTTTCTTTTGCGGGAAACTTTGTGCTGATCCGGTTGATACAATTTCCACAAAAACGAAAAGTGAATTTTGTGTTAGATTGAAAGCTGATTCACTTTTTTCTTTCAAAGCAAAAAGCGGTGTAATTCCTTTTTTCTTTCATAGTATGGGTGCTCAGGCAACTGCTCCGTTTCACATTAATGGTAAACAGATCCTGAGAACAGCCGGTGTACTTGCATTTACTGCTGCATTGATTCATTTTGATATGGAAATTGACAAGGTCTTTAAACCATTAAAGGAAAAGAATAAATTTCTGGCAGACTTTACACCTGAATTTACTGAACTTGGAGATTATTATGGTTATGCATTAGTAGCAGGAATCGCAGGAGTATCTTTCATTGCTCACGAATATCGTCCGTTTCACACCTCGATACTGGCAGCACAGGCAGCATTAACAGCAGGGATCTGGGTTCGTGCAGGAAAAATTCTTTCATCCAGAATGCGGCCCGGTGCAACTTATAATGATCCGAACTACAATACCGATCATTGGTTTGGGCCATTCGCACAATTTAATCCAAAGTACAATCAGGTGAGAGGAGTACCGGCATTTGATGCATTTCCTTCCGGACATACAGCGGCTGCCTTTGCAATGGCAACAATTTTTGCTAAAGAATATAGTGAATACAAGGCTGTCCCGCCAATTCTATACACTCTTGCAGGATTAGTTGCAGTTTCCCGATTGGTTCAGCATGATCACTGGGCATCAGATCTTTTACCCGGCGCAGCGATAGGTTATCTTTGCGCTGATCAGGTTTTCAAATATGATAAACAGATCAGAATGGGAAAATCTACAGGTGCATTGAATGTATTTCCTACTTTCGATCAGGTTCCGCAACTCACGATCCGTTTTGTTCCGAATTAGAAATTGAAACTCGCAGCTAAAGTTGGAATTACAGGTAACTGATAAACCTTATTTCCTGACAAACGATCTACGTAGAAAATATTTTCTCTGTCATAAACATTAGATGCTCCGGCAGTAATTTCAAGGGAACTTCTTTTCGTAAACTGAAATGTTTTCTGAATAGAAATATCCAGTCGGTGGAAATAGGAGAGACGTCCTTTATTCAGGTCGCCGTAATATGTTCCGATCTGAGAATTCTGAGAATTGATATTGGATCCAATACCTCCGGAAATTTGAGGTATCTCATAGTATCCTTGCGATTGAGTGAATGGAAATGGCGATCCGAAATTCCAACGAACATTTGCCTGCCATGAATCTTTGTTTCCAAATTTATATGATCCGACAATATTGACATTGTGTCTTCTGTCAAAATTTGGTTCGTATTCTCTTACACCATCATCTCTGGTTACATATCCTAATCCGTAAACGACCCAGAGGTAGATTTTTTTATGTTCATATTTAAGTGTTAAGTCAACACCTTTCGCTTCGCCAACTTCAACAATGAAATCTTTCTTCTGAATATCCGGTTTGTTTGAATGTAGTTCATCATCAGCAAAGATCTTATCGCGGTTTAAATTTTCAAGCTGGGAAAAGTTTTTGAAATACCCTTCAATGTTCATCGTAAGATGAAAAGGGAGATCAATCTCAAATCCTGCTATTAAATGTTCTGCTGTCTGAAGTCTGGAATCGACAGGTTCTCCTTTGAATTCTTTCGGTAAATTATCCGAACCGGAAAGAAATCCGTAAAACAAATTCACAACATCTCTGTCAGAAGCAGCTGCAACTAAATTTTGAGAATACATTCCTGCAGCTAATTTGAATCGAAGTTTTTCTGTTATATTATATTTTGCTCCGATACGTGGCTCAAGTGAGAATTCACTTAATGATGAATAATAATTCAACCGCAGTCCCGGTTCAATAACAACTTTTGACCATACTTTTTTATATTTCAAATAAGCAGCAAATTCAGTTGTGTTTTCTGTCTGTTCAAATTTTGTTCCGATAGCATTATTGTATTCAAAATTAGTTTTAAACCCTAGCATTTCAATTCCATATTTGAATTCATTTTTACCAAGAAAATAATTGAAATTCAAACCAAGATTAAAACCACTGATTGTACTGGAACGGTTCAGACCATCGCTTTGCTTCAGGT
This sequence comes from Bacteroidota bacterium, assembly GCA_016711505.1. Classification (NCBI taxonomy): domain Bacteria; kingdom Pseudomonadati; phylum Bacteroidota; species Bacteroidota bacterium. The sequence continues at coordinate 107,535 of JADJSV010000020.1, forward strand.
TTACATTGTAATTCGAATATGCAAAATTCCCATCTATCAAAGTTGATGAGCCACCCGGCAGAAGAACAAAATTTGATCCGATTCCTGTAGATTTCCAACCAAGCTTGGCAACATGAAAATAATCTACGTCATCCAGATAATGAAATCCAAAGACATTGAATTTACTTCCACTGGAACTGTTCATAGAGATCTTACCGTACAGGTCAGTAAAGGTGTAAGGCAATCCTAATGAATCAGCATAAGGATAAAGTGATTTTGAAGTTTTATCGAGATAAGAAGTTTTTCCGGAAACGATGAATGAAGAACTACCTTCAGCGCCTTCCGTTTCTTTCTTTAATGGACCTTCAAGAAGGATCTTCGATGTAAAAGGATTAGCGGCGATCTTTCCGCTCAATCTGTTTTTGTTTCCATCGCGGGTTGTAATATCCATGATCGATGAGATCCTGTCACCATATTCAGCATTAAATCCGCCGGTGTAAATATCAGCTCCGCGGATAATATCTGCATCAAGAACAGAATACAGACCAATAGAATGAAATGGATTATAAATGACCATGCCGTCCAGAAGCAATTTATTCTGAATAGGTGTGCCACCTCTGATATATAATTGTCCACCTTGATCACCGGAAAAGACCACTCCCGGAACAACCTGCAGATATTGTGCAAGATCGGGCTCTCCGCCAATTGTCGGCACCTGTTTAATTTCTTTCGGTGTGATCTTATTTACTGAAACACGTACATCAGATTTCTTGGCTTCTGTTTCAGCACTGATCACAACTTCTTTCATTTCAATCGCCGACTGATTGATATAAAGTTTTTTTGTGATGATTGCGCCGGATGTTATTTCAATATCAGTTCTTAATGTATCATAACCTATAGAAGTTACCATTAACAAATATTTGCCCGGAGGAACTTTTGAAATATTAAAGAATCCATCAAGATTTGTTTGCCCGCCATATGTTGTACCACTTAAGAATACACTTGTGTAAATTAAAGGTTCAGAATTGTCCTTGTCATAAACAAATCCACGGATCTCACCAAACTGTGCGCTTACATTAAATGCACAAAGCAGGATGACAAACAAGGTCAGGGAATATCTGTTTTTCATAAAATAATTTTGGTCGATAAATGTATGTAAAATCGGATTCGAATGTAGAACATTGCAACATAAGAATTGTTAAAACACTCCGGGAAAATGAAAAAAAATGGTTAATGATTTGTTAATACAATGTCAGCTACCCATTTGTAAGATCAGATCAAATTCTTCTTTCGTAACAGGCATAACAGAAAGCCGGCTTATTTTGATAAGCAACATGTCTTTCAGTTTTTTTTCTGCTTTGATCATTGATAGACTGATGTACTTTTTAAGTGGACTTACGGCTACAATTTCTACACTTGACCAAGTATCATCTTCAGCAGTAGGATCCTTATAAAATTCCTTACCGACCTTTGCAATTCCAACAACTGCAGGTTCTTTTCCGCTATGATAAAAAAGTACATCGTCACCTTTTTTCATTGATCTCAGATGATTTCGTGCTGCGTAATTCCGTACACCATCCCAGCTTACAGATTTATCTTTGATCAATTCATTCCATCCGTATTCTTCAGGATCAGATTTTATAAGCCAGGGCATATGGGTTGTATTTTGTCAATTGTAGGTCGTAATTCGTAATTCGAAGCTCGATTCTGATTACGAATCTCTGATAACTAATATTGTACTTAGTGAAGTATCTTATAAACCAATTCCTTCAATAATTCCCCATCATTCGTCTGAGCACTGCTGATTCCTTTTGTACGGGTATCAAATTCGCGGATGAAACTGATGTTTCTGATGCAGGTATCAAGGGTATACGCTCGCGCAGCTGATTCGTAGTCTTTGATAAAATAGGGATGAACACCTAAGGCTGCAGCCGGGGTTTCACCTGAGCGGTGATCGACCTGATGAAATTGTAAAACCTTCAGAAAGTAATTATACAGTTGTGATGTCGTTAGAACAGTAGGATTGCTTTTTGTATTAGCGGCGAAATAATTTACGATCTGATTTGCTTTAAAAATATTTCTTTTTCCCAATGCACTTTGCAATTCGAAAATGTTGAATTCTTTACTGATGCCAATATTGTCTTCGACCATAGCAGCCGTTATCTCATCACCGGCTTTAAGACTTAAAATCAGTTTGCTGATTTCATTCGCAATTTTGGAAAGATCATTGCCAAGATACTCAGCCATCATTTTCGTAGCAGCCGGACCAATTCTATAGCCTTGAGAAAGCACATAGCCATTGATCCAGTCCGGTAATTGATTATCGTAAAGTTTTTTAGATTCGAAAAGCAGAGCATTCTTGTCAATTGTTTTTGCAAGTTTTGTTCGCTTGTCAAGTGTTTTATACTTAAAACAAAAAACCAGTATTGTAGACTGCGTAGGTTTAAGAATATACTCCAGCAAAGGATCTTTTGCATCTTTATCTTTGCCTTTATCCTTTTCTTTTTCTTTGCTGATCAGACTTTTCATATCCTGCGCTTCCTTCACAATTACGACCTGATGAGTCGACATCATTGGATAACGCTTTGCATAAGAGATCAGCGTCGGTACATCAACATCTTTTCCATAAAGAACAGTCTGATTGAATTCTTTTTCGCTTTCGCTCAGAATATTTTTTTCGATATAGTCAGAGATCTGATCAATGTAAAAAGGTTCTTCACCCTGCAAAAAATAAACAGGACGAAAGATTTTTTTCTTTAGTTCATTGATGATTTGATCGGTACTCATTGATCCTTTCTACTTAAGTCGGGTTAAAAGCGGAGGTGCTTTACAGTTAAGCCGTTATTCTTTAATTCATTCAAAGAGTCGATGCCAATCACAAGATGATTGTTAACATACGATTCTGTCACTTTCTTGTCGCTGTCTGCGGTTTTTACACCGGTAGAAATCATTGGTTGATCAGAAACAAGAAGCAAAGCACCGGTTGGAATTTTATTATGAAATCCTGCAACGAAAATAGTCGCTGTTTCCATATCAATTGCCATCGAGCGGGTACTTTCAAGGTATTTTTTGAATTCTTTGTCATGTTCCCACACCCTGCGATTCGTAGTAAAAACTGTTCCTGTCCAGTAATCCATGTCATGATTCCTGATGGTAGTGGATACAGCTTTTTGCAGGTTAAAGGCCGGTAGCGCCGGAACTTCAGGTGGGAAGTAATCGTTGGATGTTCCTTCGCCGCGGATAGCAGCGATTGGGAGAATGAGGTCACCCACTGCATTTTTCTTTTTTAATCCACCGCATTTCCCAAGAAATAAAGCAGCCTTCGGATTAATTGCTGATAACAGATCCATGATCAATGCGGCATTCGGACTACCGATTCCGAAATTGATAATTGTGATTCCATTACAGGTTGCATTCGGCATAGGCTTGTCTAAACCGTTGATTGGCACATTATTCCATTCAGAAAACAGTTTTACATAATGATGGAAATTGGTCAATAAAATGTAATCACCAAAATCGTTTAATGCCGTTCCGGTATATCTTGGAAGCCAATTGTCGACTATGTCTTTTTTATTATTCATAAATTTATATTTGTAAAAAAAATCTTGCAGCTACCCCGATTAAATTTTCCTGATTATTCCTTTAAACTCCAGCGGTCATCCGATGAACGGCAAAGTTTAAAAATTTTTGACATAATCCGTAAAAAATATGTTAGTCTGACTCCGGAAGAGTGGGTGCGACAACATCTTCTACATTTTCTTGTGAATGAACGGAAGTTTCCTCAATCTTTGGTCAGTGTTGAAAAAAAGTTGCTAATAAACTCACTGGAAAAACGAACTGACGTCGTAATCTATTCATCCTCACTGAAACCCATATTACTTGCAGAATGTAAGGCTCCCAAAATTGCATTGACTCAGGCCGTATTCGATCAAGCTGCCAGGTACAATATGACCCTGAATGTTGCATACTTTTTAATAACAAACGGACTGGAGTCGTTCATCTGCAAAATCGATCATTCGACTCAGTCATATGCGTTTTTGAAGGATATTCCTAGTTATGAGGAGCTTAAGTTGTCTCATTCGTAATTGATGAATTGATACAGGTTTTAGGTTACACGTTTTCAGGTTTACAGGTTTCAGGTTTCAGGTTACAGGTTGCCAACCTGTTAACCTGCCAACCTGTTAACCTGTTAACCACACACCCCCTCCAATTCAAATGACACTCCCTTGACTATCCCTACTTTGTTCGTGTTAAAAATGGTACTACATTGTGCCCTACATCAGTAACTTAAACTCATCATGAAAAAAATTACAGCAGCTTTAATGTTGCTCATTATCTCCTTGTTTACAATAAATACTGAAGCAGCTGATAAGAATGCAAATAATTCTACAACAAACAAACAGGTTCTGAATAGCGAGATTCAGGCGGGTGTTTTGGTTTTAAAAATGAAACCCGAATTCCGGTCTTTATGTTCTCCAACTTCCATTAATGAACCCAAAGTAAAGACGATACTTTCCCGACAAAATGCAGCATCGGTAAACAAAAAATTTCCATTAGCTGTCGCTCCTGTCAATGCGAAAAATAGACATGGTAAAAATGCAGTTGACTTATCTTTGATCTACCAGATAAAAGTTTCAGCTGCTACTAACATTTACAAGTTGCTTCAACAGTTGAACGCAACCGGAGTTGTTGAATATGCCGAACCACTTTTCATCAACAAAATGGATTTCACTCCAAATGATCCGAGTGTAGGGTCGCAATACCAATTTACAAAGATCAGCGCTTTCACAGCATGGGATGTTTGGAAAGGTGATACAAATACTGTGATCGGAATTGTTGACAGCGGTACAGATTGGGATCATCCGGATATTCAGGCAAATTTGAAATTGAATTATGCAGATCCGATTGATGGTACTGACAATGATAATGACGGCTTCATTGACAACTTTCATGGATGGGACGTAAGTGAAAATGATAATAATCCGGTGAATGTAAACAGTACACACGGAGCACACGTTACCGGTTGTGCAGCAGCGGTAACTGATAATAATGTTGGTGTTGCAGGACCGGCATTTAATTGCAGAATACTGCCCATTAAAGCATCTTTAAATTCAAGTACAACAAATATTGATAATGGCTATGATGGAATTGTTTATGCCGCAGATCATGGAGCAAATATTGTAAATTGTTCATGGGGTCGTTCGGGTGGACCAAGTCAGTTCGAGCAGGATATCGTAAACTATGCAGTACTTGATAATGATGTTGTATTGGTAGCCGCAGCAGGCAATGGCGGCATTGATGAAGATCATTATCCTTCATCGTATGAAAATTGTGTTTCTGTTGCTTCTACAACTTCAACAGATTCACGGTCCAGTTTTTCAAGTTTTGGTTTTAATGTAGATGTAAGCGCTCCCGGAAGTAATATTCTTGCGACGGATTTTGATGATACTTACTCAACTCAAAGTGGAACTTCCATGGCCTCTCCAATTGCAGCAGGTTGTGCCGCAATGATCAAGTCTAAATTTCCTTCCATGAATGCATTGCAGGTTGCAGAACAATTAAGATCAACTGCTGACAATATTTACTCGGTACCGGGAAATTCACCTTATATAAGTAAACTAGGAAAAGGCCGCGTGAACTTATTCCGTGCAGTAACAGATTCAATATCTCCGGGAGTAGTTGTAAAGAAAATAAATGTGACAGATGGTAACGACGGAGTATTTGTTATTGGCGATACTTTAAACGTTAGTAACCTGCTTTGGAATTTACTTCGCCCTACAACAAACCTTACATGTACTATTGCGGCACCAACAACTCCATTTGTTCAGATCCTGAATAATACGCATACCGTTGGTGTACTAAGTACAAATGATACCTTATCAAATTTTGCAGCACCATACAGAATTGTAGTATTGCCAGGAACACCTCTGAATCTCGAAGTGGTATTAAGGATTACTATCAATGATGGTTCATGGTCTGACGTATTTTCATTCAAGGTTATTATTAACGAAGATTATATTAATATAAATGTAAACGACATTGCAACATCTATTACCAGTAAAGGTCTTACCGGTTACAATCAAAGCGGGCAGGTACAGGGACTGGGATTTAGATATCAGGGTAGCCCGACTATTTTGTATGAAATGTCACTGATGGTTGGCGCTTCAGGAACACAGGTTTCAGATTATTTCAGAGGTGATGGAGCAACAAGTGATGAGGACTTTAGTAAAGTTCAAACAGTTGCTCGTCAGGTTCCTGCATTGGTATCTGATTTCGATGCTGTAGGGCAGTTTGATGATGATGGTCCTACATCGACAAGTCCGATTAATGTACTGATCACTCATCACGCATATGCGTGGTCGGCTGCACCGGACAATAAATATGTGATGCTTCAGTATTCAATCAAGAATGTTGGATCATCGACACTTAATAATTTTGCAGCAGGTTTGGCTGCAGACTGGGATATTCCGGACTTTAATAATAACAAGGCACAGACAGATGCTTCCCGCAGAATGGGAATTGTTTGGTGTACAGATGTAGATGGTATCTGGGCAGGAATGAAATTATTAAGTCATACAGGAACTTTCAATCATTACGCAATCGATAATTATGCAGCTAATGGTGGATTGGATCTGTCTGATGGTTTTTCAGGTACAGAAAAATATTCTTCTATGACGACAGGCAGAGCCGATGCAGGACTTACATTGAACCCTGCAACCGGTAATGATGTACTCAGTGTCGTATCTGCAAATGGAATTACACTGGCACCCGGTGATTCTGTGGAAGTCACATTTGCATTGATTGCAGGAGATGATCTTGCAATGATTCAAGCATCAGCTGAAGCAGCTCAGATAAAATATGATAATGCGCTTTCAGTTGAGAACCTGAATATCATTTCATCATCTACTCAAATTAAAGAGATCTATCCAAATCCGGCAAACAAACAAACTCACATAGAATTTTCACTTGCATCAAGTGGAAAAACAACAATTGGAATTTACAATTTGCTTGGAGAGAAAGTGAAGGATGTGATATCGGAAAATCTTTCAGCAGGAACTTATTCACTGATAATTGATGTCTCAGATCTTTCTTCAGGAAGTTATTTCTGCAGGCTGGAAAGTGGTGCTGCAGTATCGACACTGCCGCTTAATGTAGTGGAATGATCTGACGGATAATCACGTTTGTGTTTTAAAGATAATAGGTCAAGGGTCAAGGGTCAAAGGTCAGTAGATGACTATGACCTTTGACCCTTGACCTTTAACCTTGTTTTTCTTGACCTACTACTTTCCTGAAATGTGACTGAAAAAGAGGTTAATAAATTTCGGTTAAAATCAATATTTTCTCCTCTTTTCCCGTTACATTTGTCGTCAGTTTAAAGAATTATAATTATGGAATTCAAAGAAATAATTTCCGTACCCGGAATGGGCGGATTATACAAAGTGGTAGCTAATAACCGTGCGGGCTTCATAGTTGAGTCACTCGCTGATAGTAAGCGCACCATTATCAATTCAAATCAACGAATAATGACATTGGTTGATATTGCCGTTTACACTGCCGATGGTGAAGTTCCATTGCGTGAGATCTACAAAAAGATTCAGTCTGCCGAAGGAAATAAATTGAAAGCCGATGTGAAGGGCGATCAAACTAAATTACGCGAGTATTTCAAAAAGCTGGTACCGGATTTTGATGAAGAACGAGTTTATACTTCTGATATTAAAAAGATGCTGACATGGTATGAATTGCTTAGCGATAAAATTGATTTTTCAAAAGTTGAAGAAAAGGAAGGTGATGAAAAATCTGTTATTGGCGACAAAGACGGAAAAGTTCCGGTGAAAGCGCATCACGAAGCACATGGTCCCAAAGTAGAATCAGCAAAGAAGGCAACTGCACGCACAAGAAAAAAAGTTTAATAGATGAATAATGCAACTGAATTAACTTCTGCTGACAAAATTACCAGAAAGTTTATTCCAAAAGATCTTGACGTCAATAACTGGCAGGAACTTGAACCATTTTTTCAGTCATTAGTGAATAGAAAAAATGAGACGATTGACGAATTGCTGGAGTGGTTGTATAATCTGAGTGAACTGGAAGCAGTTATCGAAGAGCATGCAGGCTGGTTATATATCAGAATGACATGTGATACTCAGAATAAAATTTTAACAGAAGCCTATACTTATTTTGTTGAAGAGATAAATCCAAAGATTGCTCCATACATGGATCAATTGAATAAAAAATTTATCGTTGAGCCTGCTATAAATTCACTTGATGAAAGGTATAAAAATCACATCAAGAGTGTACAGAATTCAATCCGTCTCTTCAGAGAAGAAAATATTCCATTACATGCACAGTTGTCTGTAAAAGAACAACAGTACGGTGAAATTTCCGGATCGATGACTGTCGACGTTAATGGTAAAACAATAACGTTACAGCAAGCTTCAAATTTTTTAAAGGAACCTGACAGAAAATTGCGTGATGAAGTGTATCACAAAATTGTATCAAGACGTGCAGAGGATCGTGATCGACTGGATCAGTTATTCAATGAGTTGATTGCGCTTCGGAATACTGTGGCAAAGAATGCGGGTTTTGATAATTTCCGGGACTATAAATTCGTTGAGTTAGACCGTTTTGATTATACGTCTGATGATTGTTTGAATTTTCATTCTTCGGTGAAAACTTGTATTGTGCCCGTGTTGAATGATTTTATGCAGGACAGAAAATCAAGATTAAAAGTAGATACTCTGAAACCATGGGATCTGGAAGTTGATCCAGAAGGTAAAGCAGACCTGAAGCCATTCAAACTTGGTACAGAGTTGCTTGAAAAATCAATTTCATGTTTCGGTGAAATCGATCCTTATTTTGGAAGTGTACTCAATACATTAAAAGTAAAAGGTTATACAGATCTTGATTCAAGAATCGGTAAAGCTCCCGGTGGATATAATTACCCTCTCTATGAAAGCGGAGTGCCATTTATTTTTATGAATGCAACCGGTTCTTTGCGCGATGTGATAACAATGGTTCATGAAGGCGGACATGCTATTCATTCAATGTTAACTGCCGACCTTGATTTCATTGGGTTTAAAGAATTGCCTTCGGAGATCGCAGAACTTGCATCAATGAGTATGGAATTGATCTCAATGGAACACTGGAATCATTTCTTTGATAATGATGAGGATCTAAAGAGAGCAAAACTCGAACAACTTGAAAATGTTATTGAAGCATTACCATGGATAGCATGTGTTGATGCATTTCAACACTGGTTATATACTAATCCGGGACACACAATTTCTGAAAGAACTCAGGCATGGAAGAAATTGATTTTAGAATTCACATCTGTACATGTTGACTGGAGCAGTGATCAGAATGCTTTAGAACAAATGTGGCAGAAACAATTGCATTTGTTTGAAGTTCCGTTTTATTATATCGAATATGGTATGGCTCAGCTTGGCGCAATAGCAGTCTGGAGAAATTACAAAAATGATCCTGCCAAAGCGATTGAACAATATAAAAATGCGCTCCGTTTAGGGTACACCAAAAGCATCCCTGAAGTTTATAAAACTGCCGGAATTCATTTCGATTTCTCGGAAAAGTACATAAAGGAGTTGGTCGATTTTGTACGTGTTGAAATAAAAAAACTGTAAGGTAATTACAGTTTTTTTTTAGTTATAAGGTACTATTGACCTATTTCTTACTTGTAATAGTTGCAATATTCTAATGTTTCAAGGGATTTAATCGTTTAACAAACTTTTTTTCAATCCTGGCATAAACTTTTTTAATGAAATGATTGCTGTAAGTCTGCACATTATTTTTCTGCAATTGTTGTTAATTGCAATACGCACCATGTAATAATGCCGAGTGAATTACTTTGAAACAACGGCTGATTATCAAAACCTATGTATTCCTTTTACATATAAGGATTCGCATAGTTGTGCATGATCAAAAGTGAGTACCAAAACGCAAAATAAAAACCAAACCGAAGAAGGTAAGAAAGTCCTCTACAGGCTGTTGATTCTGGCAGTTGCTGTAGTGTACGTTCTTGTTTTTATTCTGGACTATATGCTCCAGTTGCATTTCACTTTTTTCCTGCTCCTGAGTCTTTTCGGTTTTGTGATAGTTACGCTGATCTACATGTGGATGAAGATCTCCAATGTATCAGCACCGGAACAGGAAGAATCAGAAAGCAAAACTGACAATTTAATTGAAGGCACTGAGCCGGGTCTGCTGGTCGATAATAATTTATTTGATGATGCAGTGATTGTTGTTAGTCCTGTCACAGGCTTAACAATTGATTGCAGCACTTCAGCAGCAAATTTATTTGAAGCAAGGACATCTGATCTGATAGGAATTGATCTGACATCGTTGTTCGATCCTTCCTGGAAACCTGAAGAAAGAAACAAGATAAAAGAAGGGCTTGATAAGGATCAGAATGTAAAGGTCAATGGAATCTTCAGGACGATGAAGAAAAATGTTTTTCATGCTGAAGTTGATGCTGTGAAAAAGATATCCGGTGAACGTCGGGTAATCTCTGTTCGGTTAAGAACAATAGCAAATCCTGTGAGTGCAACTTTAGTTGAAAATACTCCGCCTCCGATAACTAGTTTTGTGCGCGAATCTGAAAACGATACTGTACAATTACTCGAATCGTCATCCATGCCGGTAGCGATTATAGGAACAAATTATAAATTTATTAAAGTAAACAGGGCTTTTGCCAACCTTTTAGGTTATACAGAGGATGAAATGCTTGCAATAGGTATCCTGGATATCATTCCTGTTGAAGATAAACTTGTTGAGCGAAAATTACTTTCTGCTCTTTTCAGTGGAGAACTTCCTTCAAGTAAAAAGGAGAAACGATTGATCCGGAGAAACAGTGAGATCATCTGGGTGAACTCTTCATCGGCTGTTTCTAAAAATGAAAATGGTAATCCGAAATATGTGATTTCGCTTACAGAGAATATTACTCAACGGAAGAGAATAGAACAAGTCGTTAATGATAACAGAAGGCGACTGAATTCCCTTGTTGAGAATGCTGAATATTCGATCTTGTCAATCGACAAAAGACATTCAATACTATTAATAAATTCCAGATTGTGCGATCAGCTGTATGCACAAACCGGAGTAATCGTTGAAACCGGGTTTAATTTACTTGAAATACTTCCCGAAGATTTTCATAAAGATTATCTTGAAGTTCATCAGCGGGCTTTCAAGGGAGAAGAATTTATTCTGGAAAAACTCATCACCGTTAATGGTAAAGCCATACATCTGGAAATTATATTCACTCCGGTGAAAGATGATCAGGGATTTGTACAAAGTGTTTCGATATTCGGACATGATATCTCTAAGAGAAAGATAGCTGAGTTGAAATTATTGAAAGCAAAGGAAGAAGCTGAAGCAGCGACTCAGGCGAAATCTGGATTTCTTGCAACAATGAGTCACGAGATCAGAACTCCACTCAATGGAGTAATTGGTATGGGCAGGTTGTTAAATCAAACTCCGCTTACTAACAAGCAACAAGAATTTGTTGACAGCATTGTATTAAGTGGTGAAGCTCTATTGTCAGTTATAAATGACATTCTGGATTTCTCTAAAATAGAGTCATCTAAAATGGAGTTGGAAAGAAAGCCATTTGCTTTAAAGAGATGTATTGAAGAAACATTTGATCTTCTTGCATCAAAAGCTTTAGAGAAGAATATTTCTTTGCATTATACTATTGCCAGAGATGTTCCTGGGTTTGTTTATGGTGATATTACCAGACTCAGACAGATTCTTTTGAATCTTGTTTCGAATGCGCTGAAGTTTACACAAAAGGGAAAAGTGACAGTTCGCGTAAGTAAGTTTTCATTTGCAAAAAATGATCTGAATATTCAATTTGAAGTTGAAGATACCGGTGTTGGAATTCCAAAAGACAGAATCGGAAAACTTTTCACTCCGTTTTCACAGGCAGATGCATCTACAGCCAGAACTTATGGTGGAACCGGATTGGGACTTGCCATCAGCAGAAACCTTGTTGAATTAATGGGTGGTACTATTAAAGTTGAAAGTATAGAAGGAGTAGGGTCTAATTTCATATTTAATATCCATGCAGAGGAAGTTAAGAAGTCAGATATTCCAAAATATCAAAAGACCGGAAGCAGTAAGTTTTCAAACTCAATGGTGCTTATTATCAGTGACGATAAAACAGAAGCTGATCTGTATGCGAATTACTTTAAGCGTTGGGGTCTGATACCAATTGTTGCAAATGATGTTTCTGAAGGATTAAAACTTGTGTCTGAAAAATCAGATTATAACATTGTTCTGATAGATGCACAATTGATCACAGCGAAAGCATTGGTTGTTGCTCAGGAAGTCAGGACTATCAGGAATAAAGAAACATTACCGGTTGTGATGTTCAATGTAGACAAGGCAGATGAAATTTTCTTTGATTATACCAATGAAGTTGTGTCGGCAGTCATACCAAAGAATGTTGACCGATCAAAGGTGCTGGATATTCTGATCGGTGTTTTCAGTATTGAAAATCACCAGCGTACTCAGCATGAAAAGTCGTTCGATGGAATGACTAAAAAGTTAGGGGAGGAAATTCCACTTGAAATTATGATCGCTGAGGATAATCTGATCAATCAGAAACTTGCGCAGAACATCTTTGAAGGATTGGGATATAAGCCTACAATGGCTTCAAACGGACTTCAGGTGATTGATCATTTACGTGCAAAGACCTTTGATCTGATCTTTATGGATGTTCAGATGCCTGAAATGGATGGTCTGGAAACTACAAAATTCATAATTGAAAAATTAAAACCAAAAGTAAAACCTGTTATTATTGCAATGACAGCATTTGCTTTGGAAGGTGATAAAGAAAAATGCCTGGAAGCAGGAATGGATGATTATATTAGTAAGCCATTTCTCATAGAAGAGATTGTAGAACGAATTAAAAAATGGGGTGGAAGATTCCGTGAATCCCAAAACGACATGACAAATAAAGTAACTACCGCAAACGGCAATGGGAATGCTATTCTGTATGAGCCGACTTTGATGAAATTAAAAGAAATGACTTCAGGAGCTGATCCGTCATTCTTTAATCAGGTAATAAAAATGTTCATTGATCAAAGCACTGATATTGTAAATCAGATCTCCGCATTGCTGCCGGTCATGGATCTGCCACAAATGGCTTCTCTCGCACATAAGTTAAAAGGCTCTGCGCTGAATCTGGGTGCTAATAAAATTGCAGATACGTGCAGGACGATTGAGATCAAAGGTAAAGAACTTGATAGCTATGGAATGAGTGATCTTGTAGACAGATTGAAATTAGAGCTGGAATTGACAAAGACAGAGATTGAAAAATTTTTGTAAATTGATAGTACAAGTTTTTTTCAGATAATATTGACTTCCATTTCAAGATCAATATCAAATTTATCTTTTACACTTGACTGAACTCTTTTAGCGTGTTCGATTAATTCATTTCCCGTGGCATTGCCATAATTTACCAATACCAGTGCTTGTTTATCGTGCATTCCTGTATTACCAATTCGCTTTCCTTTCCAGCCACTATTTTCTATCAACCATCCGGCAGCTACTTTTGTCAATTGATCGTGTGTTTTATATCCTACAACATCTGGAAATGATTTTTGCAATTCATTGAATTGTTCAGTAGGGATCTCCGGATTTTTAAAGAAACTCCCTGCATTACCAATTACTTTTGGATCCGGAAGTTTACTTTGTCTGATGGCAATTACGGCATCGCTTACATCTTTTATAGTAGGCGCTGTGATATTCATACTTTCCAGTTGGCTTTTTATAGCGCCATAGGAAACATTAATTACAGGATTTTTAGAAAGTCTGAATGTAACTTCCGTAATGATGAATTTATTTTTTCCTTCCCTTTTAAAAACGCTGTCACGGTATCCAAAATGACACTGAGCAGCATTGAATTTCTGAATGCTTCCATCCGTCAGATTAACTGCGGTCAATTCAAAGAAGGTATCCTTTATTTCCACACCGTAAGCCCCAATATTCTGAATCGGTGCTGCGCCAACGCAACCGGGGATAAGCGACAGATTTTCTATTCCGCCAAATCCATGATCCACACAAAAGAGCACGAAAGAATGCCAGTTGACTCCACCACCTGCTGATACTAAAACCTGATCTTCACCTTGGCTATCAATCCGAATACCTTCAATACAATTATGAATGATCAGCCCTTGATAATCTTTTGAGAAAAGCATATTGCTTCCACCTCCTAAGATCAGTTTATTTTGACCAGATATCTCGGGTTTAGCAAGCAGTTCTTTAATATCTTCCACAGAAGTGACCTTGCAATAGTTAGTGGTAAGGACATTTAGTCCGAATGTATTTAACTTTTGCAGCGGATAATTTGCATGAATTTTCATTGGAAACGAAATTAAAGCATAATATGAGTTGAATGCAGTTCCGGTTCTAAGTTTTTCACCGATTTACTCACACCCAAAAAATGACTATTTACCAAGACTGTAAGAGTCATTGCCGAATTGAATTGAATTCGCCTGAACACCACTGTATATTGTGCCCATCTCATGGTTAGTTTTTGGTTAAACAACATGGAGGTGTTTATTCGAGTTGAACAGCGGCAGGGAGAGCCGCTGTTTCTTTTTGTAGTGGTACCTACACTTACTCTTACACTAAAACAACTCTCCCGAAAGTTATCATCCCAGTCTGAGAATGATGTGAGTAAATAGTCCTCACACTCCACACTTCAAACTCAAACTTCACACTAATTAAAGATAGGTTGAGGTTGAGTTTGAAGTTTGTAGTGTGGGCATTTTACATATCCCACTGCACACCTCTAACTTCAAACTGTTAAGCCAAACTTCACACTACAAACTCAAACTTCACACTAATTAAAGATAGTTTGAGTTTGTGTGTGAAGTGTGGACATTTTACCACTCAGTTCCAATTTAGCAATTTAATCAACGATTAATTTAGGTAGAGTTTAAGTTTAAGTGTAGGATTGAAGAGCAAAGTGTAGAACCCCTTACACACTTCAAATTCAACTGATTTTACCTACAGTTAATTCTCTGTTAACCTCAGCATAACATCGCTCAGGTACTTTTGCTTGCAGAAAAAAAAACCTAAACAATCATGAAAAAATTATTACTAATCATTGCAATCTTTATTGCGCCGTTTTTAACGAATGCGCAAAGTACTATTACTGTAAGTGGAGATATAACAACGAACACTAACTGGACGAATAACAATCAGTATATTTTGTCCGGTTTTGTTTATGTTACTTCAGGTGCTGAATTGACAATACAGGAAGGTACTATTATTAAAGGTGACAAAACTACAAAAGGATCTTTGATCATCACGCGTGGATCGAAGATAAATGCACAGGATCAGCTTCTCAGCCGATTATCTTTACATCAGGAGAGCCATTGGGTTCAAGAACCTATGGTGACTGGGGTGGATTGATTTTATTGGGAAATGCACCGATCAATGATCCTGCTGGAGAAAAAGTTATCGAAGGTGGTCTGGATGCTGTAAAAGGACTTTACGGTGGAACAGATGCAGCTGACAATTCAGGAATTCTTGAATTTGTACGCATTGAATTTCCGGGTATCGCTTTTCAACCGAATAATGAAATCAATGGACTAACATGTGGTGGAGTAGGAAGTGGAACTGTGTTGAATCACATTCAGGTAAGTTACAGTGGTGATGATTCATATGAATTCTTTGGTGGTACAGTAAATGCAAAAAACCTAATTGCATACAGAGGAGTTGACGATGATTTTGATACAGACTTTGGTTTTTCAGGAAATCTGCAGTTTATAGTAGCACTTCGTGATAGCAATGTTGCTGACGTTTCAGGTTCAAACGGTTTTGAAAGTGATAATGATGCTACCGGATCAACAAATACACCTTTAACTCATGCTACAATTTCAAATGCAACTATCGTTGGACCACTGGTGGATGCTTCAACTGCAATTAACAGCAATTATAAACGTGGTGCACACATTCGTCGTAGCTCAGAAGAGTCACTTTATAATTCAATTATTACAGGTTATCCTGTTGGTTTGCTTATTGATGGTACAAATTGTGAAACGAGTGCTATTGCAGGTGGACTTGAAATCAAGAATTCAGTACTTGCAGGTTGTCTTACAAACTTTGCAGTAGCAAGTGGTAGTGCATGGGATCTTGCAGGATGGTATGGTACAGGTTTATTCGCAAATGAAGTACTGACTAATGTAAGTGATGTAATGTTAACAGCTCCACATAATTACTCAGCACCTGATTTCCTTCCACAGGCTGCTACATCAATGCTTTTTGGAGCAGATTTCACAGCAACACGCTTAACAAATTCATTCTTTGATGCAGTTACTTACAGAGGTGCATTCGGTACAACAGACTGGACAACCGGTTGGGCAAACTGGACTCCGGAAACGAATAATTATATCCTTTCGGTAAATACAATCAACAGTATTTCTTCTTTGGAAGTATTCCCGAATCCAATCGCTGAACAAGTGAGTGTAAATTTGAATCTTGAGAAATCAGAATCAATTTCATTCGTGATCAACGATCTTACAGGTAGAGCTGTAACAGAATTGTCTACTAAAGCTTTCAGTGCAGGTTCAAATAAATTCACGATCAATACAAGTGATCTTTCAAAAGGAATTTATATGCTGGTACTTTCAACTTCTACAGGACAAAGAACAGTTAGATTGATAAAATAAGGTTAGATTTTACGCTAAAGTCCCGGTAATTTATAGGGACTTTTTTTTGTGATCGATTGTGATTAGAATATTTTCGTTGATTTATTTTTAACGCAAGATCACTAAGTTCACAATAAGAACACGGAATTCTTAGTGGTCTTGCTGTGAACTTAGTGCGCTTAGTGTTTTATTTTTTTCAGCTAACGTAAGGTTAATATGGAGTTAACCTTCGATTTAAGATAGCTTAACAATGCAGAGCGAAATTTGAGGAATCAACATTCGAAAGATGAAAAAAATGAAAAGTCCCTTATTGTTATTAATTCTGCATTTTGCGCTGAATAATTATGCTTCAGCAGCAGGAACAATTACCGGACAAGTACTGGATAAGGCCAGCAGCGAGACCCTGATAGGGGTTCTGGTTTGGATTGATGGAAGTTCGATAGGTACTTCAACCGATATTGATGGCAAATTCAATCTTAACGTAAGCCCTGGAAGTTATAATTTATCTGTCAAATACATCGGCTATAATCCAAAAATTGTGGAGAATGTCGAAGTCAAAGACAACGAGACTTTAGCATTAAATGTTATTCTTGAACCTTCTGTTCAACAACTCAATGAGGTTACAATAGTCGCAGAAATGCGTCGTGAAAGTGCAAGTTCAATTCTTTTGATGCAAAAAAGAAGTGCCGTTGTTCAGGATGGAATTTCTTCAGAGGCGATCAAAAAGACTGCGGATAAAAATACAGCTGAAGTTTTAAAAAGAGTAAGCGGGGCCAGTCTGCAGGAAGGTAAATTTGTTATCGTTCGCGGACTTAGTGACAGATATAATCTGGCAATGATCAATAATACTATGTTGCCGAGTAGTGAGCCGGACAGAAAATCATTTTCGTTTGATCTCTTCCCGTCATCATTGCTTGATAATTTATTTATTCTGAAAACTGCATCACCGGATCTTCCGGGTGAATTTGCAGGCGGGATTATCCAGCTCAATACCAAAGATATTCCTGACAAACGTTTTCTTGGTTTAACAATTGGTACAGGTCTGAATTCGTACTCTACTTTTAAAGATTATTACAGTGGTTCAACAGGGAAGTCAGACTGGATTGGCATTGATGACGGTTCACGTTCTTTACCTGAAAATTTCCCGGGTTCTGCTGAATTTAAAAAAATGACACAAGCTCAGAAGTATGAGCTGTCAAAGCAAGTATCAAATGACTGGGCAGTTGATGAGAAGTCAAATATGCCTGTAAACAAAAATGTTCAGCTTTCATTCGGAAATCAAATGTCGATTGGTGAAAAGAAGTTTGGTTTCATTGGTGCATTGACTTACGCTCGTTCTAACAAACATCAAACAGTAGAGCGTGGTGATTTTGATTTTGATGGTTCGGAGCGGTATAATTATTTCGATGAACAATATTCTGACAATGTATTAGCCGGCGGAATTTTTAATATGACAATGAAATTCAACGATAATAGTAAGATCTCTTTGAAAAACTATTTTTCAGTCAACTCTGATAATACTACTGTAATGCGCTCGGGTGATGACATAGAACTTCAGCAGGAAAAGCAGGCAACTGCAATTCAATTTACATCGAGTACTCTTTTTAATTCGCAGTTATCAGGCGAACATCTTTTGGGGAAATCTAAAATTAATATAAAATGGTATGGTGGTGCCGGAATTATTTCAAGAGAAATTCCTGATCTGAGAAGAATGCAGTACTACAGAAATTTTGAAGTAAGTGATGCCTCAGATACTATCTACAGAGCATATGTGCCTTTCGGTAGTGCCTCTCCAAATTATGCCGGTAAATTTTACTCTTCTTTAGATGAAAATACTTACAATGGCGGTGCGGATATTAGCATTCCAATTAAGTTGTTCAAAAAGGACGGAGTTGTAAAATTTGGTGGAATGGAGCAGTATAAGGAAAGAACGTTTGATGCCCGCGTTTTGGGTTATGTTATTCCAAATGCAGGAACTTTCAATTACAATTTATTATTCTCTTCTCTCGATACTATTTTCAGCGCAGATCACATGAACTCAAAAGGATTCCGTCTGGATGATATTACAAATCCATCTGATCGTTATACTGCTACTTCAAACTTGCATGCAGGTTATGCTATGATGGATAACAATTTCGGAAAGTTGCGTGTAGTTTATGGAGTTCGTCTGGAGAATTTTATTCAGAAGTTGAATTCATTTGGCTATAGCAACGACACAATCGAAGTGAACAGAAATTACCTGAATCTACTGCCTTCAATGAATTTCACTTACGGCTTGACAGAAAAAACGAATATCAGAGCATCTGCATTTCAGAGTGTTTCAAGACCGGAATTCAGAGAGCTGGCGCCATTCTCATTCTATGATTTCAATACTTCAACTGCTATCCAGGGAAATGATTCACTTGTGATCTGCACGATCAATAATGTTGATCTGCGATTTGAAAGTTATCCGACAGTAGGCGAGGTGTATTCCGTTTCGTTATTTTACAAACAGTTTTCAAATCCGATAGAGCAAATTGTTGAAAGCTCAGGAGCAGGAAGCAGATCAGTTTCGTACGAAAATGCAAAAGGTGCAACTAATTTCGGAATAGAAGCAGAGTTTCGCAGAAAACTGGAATTTATGGAAAAAATTTCTTCGTGGAAATCGTGGTCTAAGTTTACTATTTTTGGAAACGTAGCATTGATCAAATCCAAAGTAGATAAATCCGATGACTTACGTGCAAAAGAAGATCGTCCGATGCAGGGTCAATCCCCTTACATTATAAATGGTGGATTGATGTTCAATGACCCTTTAAGTGGTTTTGGATTAAATGTAGTTTACAACAAGATCGGCAGACGCATCTTCCAGGTAGGATATGAGGGCTATAAAAGCATCTACGAAGCACCACGAAATTTGCTGGACTTACAGATCAGTAAAACAATATTCAAGTCAGGAGAACTTAAGTTTTCTGTCAACGATGTCCTGAATAATGTTGCAATTTTCTATCAGGATCAGGATGAAGATGGAAAATACGTTGCAGATAAAGACAGCAGGATCAGTGCCATTACGACCGGAACTAATTATGGTTTGAGCTTCTCGTATAAATTCTGACAATTATTAATTTCCGAATTGGTAAATTTAAGGATGAAGCATTAAAGCTAAATAACCGAAAAGGTCCTTCCTGGATGACCACTTTCGTCACAATTTATGCACAAGGTGAAAAAAAGATGCGTGCCGAAGGCCCGCATCTTTTTTTCACCTTGTGCATATAAAGCAAACCGCTTTGTCATCCTGGAAGGATCTTTTTGGTTTCTAGACGATATCTTAACTAGGGAGTTATTATTCTTATGTATTAAAATCCTATCGGATATAATTAGAAAAAGGGAAAATCGAAAGTAAGGTTTTTGAAATTTGATATAGGTTACCTTAAATGATTGGCTTTTTACGATTTAATTTATATTCTAGAGTTTCTGATCAGTTTCTTATCTTCGCTTCCGAAATCCAGAAGCGATGCAAAACCTAGAACAGATCAAAGCCAATTTTACTGAAGCAGAAAACATACTTGAAGAATTTATTGGAAATGAAAATAACTTCATTTCTATTGAAAAGGCAGCAAGTCTGATGAAGTCTGCAATAGCAAATGGTGGAAAAATCATTAGTTGCGGAAACGGCGGCAGCATGTGCGATGCCATGCATTTTGCCGAAGAACTTAGCGGAAGATTCCGCGACGACAGGAAAGCTTTGCCGGCATTGAGTATTTCCGATCCGTCACATATTTCATGCGTTGCAAACGACTACGGTTATGATTTTGTTTTTTCCAGGTACATTGAAGCCATTGGGAAAAAAGGCGATGTGCTTCTTGCCATCAGCACCAGCGGAAATTCAAAAAATATTCTTGAAGCGATCCGCGCCGCAAAAGAAGCCGGCATGAAAGTAATCGGATTAACAGGCAAAGGCGGCGGCAAGATGGCCGATTTGTGTGATATAGAGATCAGAGCTCCTCATTCAGATTTCGCCGATAGGGCGCAGGAGATACATATTAAGGTGATTCATTCGTTGATACAGTGCATAGAAAATTAACGAATAACGAAAAGTGAAAAGTGAAAAGTGAAAAGTGAAAAGTGAAAAGTGAAAAGTGAAAAGTGAAAAGCGAAAAGCGAATATTGTCAATCCAGAAAGTACTTACTAGATTAACATTTTTCACTTTTCACGTTTCACTTTTCGTTATAGTATAAGTATGAGTATTAAAATAAGCAACAAAACCCCCGTAGAAATATAAACCCCGCCATCCAGTTGTTTTAATTCTTTTTTGATTCCATTGACTTCTTTCTTTAGTGTTGATCGTTCAGATGATGACAGATCTTTTTTAGTCATTGATTGAATTTCATGGAGACGGCTAATTAATGCGTTAGCTACAACACTTGAGCTTCCTGATCTTTCAGTATTTGTTGAAGCAATTTGAGCAGTTCCTTTTTCTGTTGCATTTGCAGTGAGACTGAAAATACATAACAGAACTATCGGAAAAAATAATTTGATTTTCATTTTAGTTTAGGTTTGATTGAATCAGCAAGATAAAAATTTCAACTGCCCTGAATTGTATTCGCCTTTTTTTCTCTTAACCATGAATTGTTAATATTGAAATATTTTTTAATCTAAAATTGTTGCAAATAATATCCTACATATATCGGGATGCATTAACGGAATATTCAATTTAATTTTCAGCACTCATTCAAAATGATAACGGAAGAATGAAGATGATGAAATAATAACTTGAAATATGCTCGTAAAAACATATGGAAGTGCTGTCTTTGGTGTCAGCGCTACAACGATTACAATAGAAGTAAATCTGAATAGTGGAATTAATTTTATACTTGTCGGACTGCCCGATAATGCAGTAAAGGAAAGTCAGAAGAGAATTGTCGCTGCTGTTAAGAATTGCGGATACAATTATCCGAAAATGGAACTGACAGTGAACATGGCTCCGGCTGATATTCGTAAAGAAGGTTCAGCTTATGATCTCACGATAGCATTGGGAATTCTTGCCGCTTCCAATCAGGTCGAACAGGCGAATCTGGAGAAGTACATTATTATGGGTGAACTTTCTCTCGATGGTGGATTACAACCCATCAAAGGAGTTTTGCCCATTGCCATCCAGGCAAAGATCGAAGGGTTCAAAGGATTCATTCTGCCTTTGCAAAACGCCAGAGAAGCCGGAATTGTAGAAGGTCTTGATGTCTATGGTGTAGAAAATCTGACAGAAGTAGTTAAGTTCTTCAGTGGCGAAGGTGAATTGCAACGAATAATTGTAAATGCCGAAGAAGAGTTCAAAGCTAATCAGGGAAAATCCGAATTTGATTTTTCTGATGTACGCGGACAGGAAAATATCAAACGTGCAATGGAAGTTGCCGCAGCCGGCGGACATAACATCATTCTCATCGGTCCACCCGGAGCAGGAAAAACAATGCTGGCAAAAAGACTTCCTACAGTATTGCCACCTTTAACATTGAGTGAAGCATTAGAGACGACAAAGATTCATTCAGTCGCAGGTAAATTGGGTCGTGAAGCATCGATAGTTTCTGTCAGACCATTTCGTTCGCCACATCATACGATTAGTGATGTAGCATTAGTAGGAGGTGGCGGATTTCCTCAGCCCGGAGAAATTTCATTAGCGCATAACGGTGTTTTATTTCTCGATGAATTACCGGAATTC
The DNA here is from genome assembly GCA_016711505.1 of Bacteroidota bacterium. Taxonomy (NCBI): domain Bacteria; kingdom Pseudomonadati; phylum Bacteroidota; species Bacteroidota bacterium. The sequence goes on from JADJSV010000020.1 coordinate 129,877, forward strand.
AAACGGACTGTTTTAGAAGTAATGCGTCAGCCTTTAGAAGAAAGATCAGTCACAATATCAAGAGCAAAATTTTCAATCGATTATCCGGCGAGTTTTATGTTAGTGGCATCAATGAATCCATGTCCATGCGGCTTTTACAATCACCCCGAAAAAGATTGTGTCTGCGGACCCGGTGTCGTTCAGAAATATCTCAACAAAGTTTCCGGTCCATTACTCGACCGCATCGACATTCACATGGAAGTAACTCCGGTACCTTTCAAAGAACTGACTTCACAACGCAACGGCGAACGAAGTGAAGTAGTAAGAAAGAGTTGTCCGTGCCCGCGATATTCAAGCCATTCGTTTCAACGGCATGAATGGAATCTATGCCAATGCGCAAATGGGTTCCAAACTTCTGCATTCTGTCTGCGAATTAACCGAAGAAGGTCGCACGCTTCTGAAAACTGCCATGGAGCGACTTGGGCTTTCTGCCAGGGCATATGATAGAATTTTAAAGGTTTCCCGTACAATTGCCGACCTCGATTCTTCGGCGGATATAAAAACAGAACATCTTGCTGAGGCGATACAATACCGGAGTTTGGATAGGGATGGGTGGGCTGGTTGAATTCAGTTTGAGTGTGAAGAGTTTGAAACGGGAAGTTAAGCGTCATCATTCACGATTTTGAAAAAATCAAAAATGTTATGTTATCTTTCGCTTGAAATGTCTGTCGTTGAGAATAATATTACAGATAGAACGACTGAGTTTCCAAAAAAATATATGCATAAATTAATTATTATTCTGCTATTTATTATTCCTGTTTTAGTGTCAGCTCAAAACGGATTTCAGCGTGTCTTCCTCGAAGTTCCTTCGGGGATAGACGCTGAAACGTGCACTCGATCCATCCAATTATCAAATGGTAATTTTGCTTCTATCGGAGTAAACGATGGATGCGTTCCATGCTTGCCAACTTTTTATTTTCGAATTTCAGATCCACAAGGCAATGAAATTAGAAGTTCTTTGTACGGAGCGGGATTTGATTTTCTGTATCCTGATATGGTGCTATCTGCAGATGGTAATATTGTTTGCTCAGTTGGAAGTACTGAACGACCTTCTGCATCACCAACAGACATTGAATATCATCTCAATATTATAAAGCTGGATACAGCAGGCAACAGCATTATCAATAAAAACTATGTCTTGAAACTGATTAATTTTATTTCGAGCACACAAGTTCAGCTTTATTCAACATCGGATACAGGATATGTAATTACAACTAATGAACATTTTGTCAAACTAAACACTTCATTAGACACCGTGGTCTCCTTTGACTCTCTATCATTATCGCCTTCGTTTAAAGACATAAATCCAGATTGTTTTGGTTTTTTCTCTTCTGATACAATTTCAGGAAATGTTAGAAGATTTATTAAATATTATAATTCAAATTTTGATTCTCTTAATGTTGGTTATTTAGATTCAATAGCATTTGAACAAATATTCAAATCCGGGTGGTCGAGATCTGATGTAAAAAAAGATTACCAAGGTTCAATATATTTTAGCTTAACCAACTATAATTTTGATTCGACCTCTGTTATGAAATTTGATACTTCCCTTCATCAACTTTGGAACAGATATATTGTAGGTGACTTTGCTTTTGGACGGCAAATAGCCTTGGATTCCCAAAATGTTCTTTTTACTGGGATAATTAATCATGTAATTCCCTCTGATTATGTTGGTCACAATTTCCTCTATCGTATGAATCTAAACGGAGATAGTCTAAATTATCGAGAGTTTATTTCAGATGGTATATATACTTCTTCTATGATTTATGATGCAAAGTCATACAGTGGCGATTATTTGTTGAGCGGATATGCACAAAACGATACGTCTGTTCAGAAATCTTTTATATGCAGAATTGATTCAGCATTAGATATTCCTTTAAGTACATTTAATCTCGATAGCAAGGAAAATTTCAGTATTTATCCTCAACCTGCCAATCTAAAGGTTAATATCACCAGTCCTTCCACCTTTATTTGCGTGTATATATGCGATATAACCGGAAGGATAATTAAAAATTTTAATAATATAAACAGTAAGTCTTTTGAGATAAATACTTCAGAAATGTTACCAGGGATGTATTTTGTAATTGGCAAAAATGAAAATTCAGTTGTTATTAAAGGAAGGTTTCAGGTAGTTCATTAATTTAAACTTCATTTACTTAGTGGAAAAAGAAATAATTATTTTTCAATGGATTAAAGGAGGTTTTTAAGAATTATGGTTTAAAAAATTGCCGAATTGTAAAAATAAAGCGATACGGGGGATTTGGGATATTATTTAAAAGGAGCATTATTACTTTTAATTTAAATTAAATCTACACACTTTCAATCCTTGTACTTTAATTCTTAACTATTTTATATGAATAATTTGTATTTGAAATTCTAAAACGGAGAATATAAATTCCTTTAAATTCAGGTAGAGTTATTTTGAGCAAATGTTCATCTTGTTCGATGTTACATAGGTATTCTGTTCCATTCATATCGTACACTGAAATACTTTCTGGAAACATTTGAAATGTTTTGTCGAATTTTAAAAAGACGTGTGAATTTGTTGGATTAGGAAAAATAGTGTGCTCAAAATTTAATTCAGTATAAGTTGGTTCATAACCTAGTGATAGTGAATCTAATTTTACTAAAAAAATTGAATCATTTAAATTTATGCTGCTTCTTCCGATAGAAAATAAATTATTATTGCTGATTGCAATTCCTGAAAGTAATTCCTGCATTGTTCCTCCTAAGGAAAAAGTATTTCTTAACGCACCGTTTGAGTCTACTTCGAAAAGCCAACCTTGATCTCCATTATTCGTACCAGTATTTGCTTTCCCACAGATCCAGATGCTATTGTGATCATTGATAAAGAGACTATAGCTAGATTCAACTAATGGTGTTCCAATTGTAATTGTCCATAATGTATCACCTTGACTATCCAACCTTAGTATCCATGCATCTGAATTTCCGGATGAGAATGAATTTGATGTACCAACTATCAAGAAACCACCGTCAGTTAATATTTTAAAATTGTAAATGTTGTCCTGAAGAATTCCGCCATAACTCTTTTGAACGCTTATCACTCCGGTTGAATCAAGTTTTAGAAAATATCCATTGAACATATTGTTAGTTGTTCCACTTGTTGTATTACCGATAATGAAAATGTTGTTTGGGTCTTTCAAGGAAATTGATTCTCCTATTTCACTTCCTCCAAAATCATAGGTATTTTCCCATATTGTATTTCCTAGCGTATCAATTTTAAGAAGAAAAATATCAGGTGTTCCGTTTTGGATGGAGCCGGTTATGTAAATCACTTTCGAAATACTATCGTAACAAGAATATTTTGCGAATGAATTGTTATTCCCAAAATTATTTTCCCAGATTAAATTGCCGGTCTCATCAATTAGCAAAGCGTAAACTTTAGTGTAACCTCCAATACCGGGATCGTATTTTCCTGTGATTAAATAATTGTCTTCAACTTTTATAATATTATAACCTGAGTTGTCAGGCGAAAGTCCGGTTGTTAAGCCAAACAGCTGACTCCAGCTTTCATTACCACCGGAATCAATTTTGGAAACCAATAATTTACCTGATCTGCTTCCGCAGAAAATTAAATTATGGTCTGCTGATTCAATAATTGCATTTCCTGTTCCCGGACCAATTATTTTACTTGTTATAATTTGGCCATAACACACAACATGAAGAAAGATCAGAAGAAAAAGTAGTTTAAAAGATAAGTTGATTTTAAATTTTGATAAAGGAGAATTTTATCGCTCCAAGATATAATTTTTATATCCTGATTAAAAGAAAATATTTAGCTTGATTTACAGTGTAGAACTTTCTTAAGCTTTAATTTAGTAATTTCGCACACATAGAATCGAATAACCATGTCTTTACGTCTCAACGACACAGCCCCTGATTTCACCGCAGAAACATCACAAGGCAAAATTAACTTCTACGAATACCTCGGCGATAGTTGGGGAGTTCTGTTTTCTCATCCTGCTGACTTTACACCGGTTTGTACGACGGAACTTGGATGTGTAGCTAATTTGAAACCTGAGTTTGACAAAAGAAATGTAAAGGTCATTGCATTGAGTGTAGATCCGGTGGAATCACATTTACGCTGGATCAATGATATCAATGAAACTCAAAACACTACAGTAAACTATCCCATCATCGCTGATCCGGATTTTGCTGTTTCGAAATTGTTTGATTTCGTTCATCCGAATGCATCTGATAAATTTACTGTGCGTTCCGTAGTTGTTATCGGACCGGATAAAAAAGTAAAACTTCTGATCACTTATCCTGCTTCTACGGGAAGAAATTTCGATGAGATCCTTCGTGTCATCGATTCACTTCAGCTAACAGCAAAGTTCAGCGTTTCAACTCCTGCAAACTGGAAGCAAGGTGAAGATGTTGTTGTTGCAACTTCAATAAAGTCGGAAGACATTCCTGCGAAATTTCCGAAAGGGTTTAAGGAAGTAAAGCCTTATCTGAGATTTACGCCACAACCTTCTTAAGTTTGAGTTCAAAGTTCAAAGTTCAAAGTTCAAAGTTGGTTTCGTGGTCACCTACGAAGCCAACTTTGAACCTTGAACTTTGAACCTTGAACATCAAACCTGACCTAAAAAGAAACCAAATAAAATGTCCAACCACTGGCTCAACCTCACCATCCGATTTCTCCTTGAACTGACTGCATTATTTGTTGTCGGTTACTGGGGATTTTCGCAGGGCGAGGATTTTTCTAAATATGCAATGGCAGTTTTTCTGCCGGTCATCATGGCTGTTAGTTGGGCTGTTTTCAGATATCCGAATGATCCTAAAAGAAATCCTGTGATTCCTGTAAGCGGAAAGTTCCGGTTGGTTCTTGAATTTGTTTTTTTTGCGGTAGCTATAATGGCATTGTATGATCTCGGACATCCCGGCAGAGGCGCGGATCTTGCATTTGTGGTATTGCTTCATTATGGTTTTTCATATGACAGAGTACTTACTTTATTCCGTGAACAACCAATAAAATTGAAATACTGAAAATGAATTGGGTCATCTTAATTATCGCCGGTCTGTTTGAAGTAGGATTTACTACTTGTCTGGGCAAAGCAAAAGCTACCTCGGGAATAATTTCAACCTACTGGCTCATCGGATTTTTTATTTGTCTGACACTTTCAATGTTTCTGCTATATAAAGCTACACAAACATTACCACTCGGAACTGCCTATGCAGTATGGACAGGAATAGGAGCAGTAGGTACAGCTCTTGTTGGAATTTTATTCTTCAAAGAACCTGCAGAGTTTTTACGATTGTTTTTTATTGGAACATTAATTGCATCTATTGTTGGATTGAAATTTGTAACGAATTGAACAATGAAAATGCTGAAAGTGGAAGAACTAAAGCAATTAAGAAAATTTGTAGGGCATTGGATTACAAATGGTGTATTAAGATCATCCGATAAAGCACCCGGAGAAATTGTTACCGGAACAGACACCTATGAATGGCTCCCGGGGGAATATTTTTTGCTTCATAAAGCAGATGTCTATATAGGTAAAGAAAAAAATCAGACTTATGAAATAATTGGTTTTGATAATAAGATCGGGAAATTTACTATGCAACATTATGATAGCAAAGGCAGCACGGGCTTGATGCTTGCCGAATGTAAGAAGGATGATTGGGAATTTATTGGAGATGATTTAAGGTTTAGAGGTGGATTTAAAAATGATGACAAAGAATTTTCAGGAATCTGGGAACAAAGAACTAAGGATAGCAGCTGGGAGCTTTTTATGGATATTACATTGATAAAGGCTGATTAATTTCAGAAGGTTTTTTAAGTAATTAATTTTTACATCTGAAAAATTTTTATTATTTCGATGGAGTGGCTTTAATTTTATCCTTTCCGATCTTAAAAAGATAACCCGCAGTGAATTCAAACCCGTTTGCTGTAAGAGAATAGTCATCCGGGAGTGCCGAAGTTGTTAAAAGGTTATTAATTCCTTTCAAGTATTGCAAATCCAATGACAATGCTCCTTTTGGCAGCAAGAAAGTTACTCCGGCTCCCAGATGTAATTGAAAGAGAAAACGTTTTACATCATTTCCAAAATCAATTTCTTCTTCCTGAATGTAGCGATTTCCGGAATTGCTGTATAAATTTTCTATAAAACCTGACATACCATATCCCAAGGAAAACCCTCCAATAGGATTGAATTGAATTTTATTTACTCCAAATTTTCCTTTTAGTAAAAAAGGAATTTCAAGATAATAGATTTGAATTTTTGGTTCATATTCTGTATTGTCAATTGTCAAAGAAATCAATACGCTGCCCTTACTTGCATACTTCAGCCCCGTAGAAAGATTGAATTTTTCAGATAAATAAACTTCGACAGGAACACCTATGCTCAAACCTAGTACATTATTATATGCTAATGATCCACCTTTAAAAGATATTGAATAACCGGATGAATTAGCACTTGCACCAATACCAATATAACTTTGAGCATTTGCACTTAAAGCAACTTGGATTAAAAATATAAGCACTAAAATTTGTTTCATACAGTTTAATTTTGGCCTAATGTAATAAAAGTTTGAGGTAAATGAATAATCTGATCATTTTAATAACAAGTATTAATGAAACATGCTGCAGGACGAAGTCTTGATATTAAAAAAATAGCTTCAATACTTCGTGCACAGACTTCGTCCGGGAAATTAAAAAAAGAAACTATTTTGATATCCATTTTCTCTGCAATGTCCTCTTCGCAGTTTTATAGTGTGAGCAAAGTGGTAATGATAAAATTTCTTATTTGATTAAACCTTCATTGCTTGTTTCAATCTAATCTGCCTAACCACATATTTATGAGATCAGTTTTTGCATTCTTTATTGCTTTTATTCTTTTTTCAAATGCCAAAGCTCAAAATGAAGGTGACAGCATTTTTTATTCGGATCAGATTCATGAGATTCAAATAAACTTTAGTCAGGTTTCTTATTGGGATTCGCTTGTAAGCTATTTCGCAACAGACAAATATATGCAGGCTGATATTGTATTCGATGGAAATTTGATTTCAGCAGCTGGAGTGAAGTTTAAAGGAAACTCTTCATACAACAATCAAAGCAGAAAGAAGTCGTTCAAAATTGATCTGAATGAATTTGTTGCCGGACAGGAATTAAATGGTTTGAAGAAATTCAATCTCAATAATGGATTCAAAGATCCTTCGTTTCTGAGAGAGAAAATTGCCTGTGATTTTTATAATGAACATGGGCTTAATGCTCCAAGATGTACTTTTGCAAAGGTATATCTGAATGGTATTTACTGGGGTTTGTACAATTTTATTGAAGAAGCAGATACCAAACAATATCTGAATGCACATTTTAGTTATCACGATGGGAATATGTTTAAAGGAGATCCCAATGGTGATCTCAGATATATTTCAAATCAGGCTTCATCTTATTATCCGAAGTACGAGTTACATACAAATGAAACCATAAACGACTGGAGTGATCTTGTCGAATTGATCACAAAAATTAATAATAGCGGCGGTGCATTTCAGGATTCAATTGAATCAATTATGAATACAGAGACATTCATTGAACAATGGTGTGCATTGAATTTATTCGTGAATCTGGATTCTTATCTTGGGAGTGGACATAATTATTTTATTTACCATGATACAAATCTTGACAAATTTGAATGGATAGGGTGGGACCTCAATGAGTCATTCGGAAGTTTCAGAATGAATCTTACGGTGAATGCTTTGAAGAATCTGAGTTTGTTTTTTGTCCCTTCTCCGGCAAACAGCAGACCATTGATCAATAATATGGTCGTCAATAATTTTTATAAGCAACAGTTGATCAACAAAGCATGTCAATGGTTGCAGTATGATTTCAGCAATGCAGCATTGGATGCAAAAATTGATTCAATCGCCAATAGAATCCGGCCGCATGTTTATGCCGATACGAATAAGTTTTATACTAATCAGAATTTTGATGATAATTTGTCTATGGATGTAACTGTAAACGGTGGAGCAGTACTTTTTGGTTTGAAGTCTTTTATTCAGGAAAGAAGAAATGCTGTGATTTCAGAAATTTCATCCTTAGGTTGTATAACAGGAATTACGCAAAACGAAAATAAATCTGAACAATTTCATGTATTTCCCAATCCTGCAAAAGGATTTATTTCAATCACCGGTCTTGAAAGTTCCATAAAGTATGAAGTTGAATTCTATTCTTCATCAGGTCAGAAAATATTACACAGAAATGATTTTACGGGTAATGATGTTATTGATTGTTCAGAATATTCTGCAGGAATATATTTCATTTTGATAAATAACAAATCACTTTCAAAGATTTCAATCATCGATTAATGTTTATCATAATGTTATTTCTTTTTGAAATTTAGCTGTTTCAAACCATTATTTTCTCCTTAAGAATGCACAAATTTCGTAGTTGAAAAGCCTGTTAATAGTAAATAAAACGCCTTTTTCATTAAAAAACGACGTTTTTTCATTTGGAAATCCATCATTTATGATGTATCTTTGAGAGTAAGGCTGAATCCACTTCAGCCTCTATATTCTAACCCTATAGAATCATTCAACATCCTCCTGATGTTGAACAATCCGAATCGATGAAAAAAATAATTACATTAATCTTTAGTTTAGTTATTATCATTTCCAGCAATTCTTTTGCTCAATTAAGTAAGCCGTTCGAATTAATGAACGAGTCTGAAAGAGCTGCAGCAAAATTGGAGATGATTAAAAACAAACCTAATCCAACGACACCTAGCTATTCTCAGCGAACACAAAGTCCAAATGCTGTAAATGCAACAGGAGCCGGTTGTAACTGTTGGATCGATAGAGATGCTAGTTGGAATATTGCTCCGTTCACGAATGGATCAGCACCTGAATATAGAAACGATGATGGTTCTACAACAGTAATTGCTTTACCATTCAATTTTTGTTTTTATGGTCGCATGGTAGATAGCGTTTTTATCAATAATAATGGAAATGTTTCAATTGACTTTCCTTATTGGACTTATAGTGCCGATTCATTTCCAAGTTCTGCTTTCACAATGATTGCACCTTTCTGGAGTGATGTCGATACTCAAGACCCAGCAAGTGGATTAGTCTACTATCAGATCACAGCAACACATATGATTGTTCAGTGGGAAGAAGTTGGATATTATAGCAGTCATTCCGATTTGAAAAATACCTTTCAATTGATCATGACTGATGGAGTTGATAATTTGCTCCCCCCAAATTCAAATGTTTCATTCTGTTATAAAGAAATGGAATGGGCTTGCGGAGATATAACCGGCACAGGTGGTTTTGGAGGTCCAAATCCTGGAACGGTAGGAATCAATCAAGGTAATGGAACAGATTATATTCAAATCGGACGCTTTGATAGTCCGGGTGGTGTATTTGATGGTCCATATGGAAATGCTGATGGTATAGATTTCTTAGATAATCAAAATTTTATTTTGAATGCATGTATTTCCAGTCCGGGTATGCCAAATGTACCTCCGATCATGATGTCAACACATACATGTGATACACTTACAGTTTGTGAAAATGATACACTTTTGATCACAGGAACATTTTTATCACCAGAAGTAAACCAGATTACAAGTTGTACGGTAGCTTCATTGATGACGGGTTTATCGGTTATACAGAATAATCCTGGAAATACAGTGGATTGGATAGTGCAGATCATTGGACTTTCATCAAATCTAGGTATGAATCGTTTCGATTTGATTGGAACAGATAATGGAACACCGGTACGATCGATTCGTATGCCAATAGTTGTTAACGTAATCAATGAACCAACAGCATCGTATACATATTCTCCTACAGGCACAATCGGTGTTGGCATTCCAATAACTTTTTCTACAGTTTCCGGTGATACATTACATGGTGTAACTTACTCATGGGATTTCGGCGATGGAACACCAATCTCAAATGACAGAGATCCTATTCATTCTTATGCAACAGGCGGAACTTATTTTCCACTCTTAACCGTTACTAATCCCGGTGGATGTAGTATTACTTATTCACTGCAGATTGATGTATACAATTGCGCACTTGCAGCAATGTCAGTGAGTAATGCTTGTCTGGGCGCAGTTTCGACAATAACTTTTACAGGTGTATCACTTCCATCAGCAAATTATACATGGAATTTTACCGGAGCAACTGTTTTATCAGGAAGCGGAGCCGGACCATATACAGTTCAGTGGAATTCACCGGGAACTTATGCAGTTGATCTGACAATTAGTTCTACCGGATGTTCTGCATCAAGTGCATCACAAAATGTTACGATCTATGATTTTCCTGTTGCATCTTTAACAAGTACACCTTCAGTTTGTCTTGGTCAGGCTGATGTTATACAATATACCGGAACTCTTCCCGGAACTACAATCCTGACATGGGATTTTGCCGGAGGTACTGGTGGAGGTTCAGGACAAGGTCCTTTCAATGTCAGCTGGAATACTGCAGGAAATTATGTTGTACAAACGATAGCAGATAATAACGGTTGTACAGATACTGTCACTGCCAATATTACTGTAAACTCAATACCGAATTCATTATTTACTGCAACACCATCTGTCTGTGCAGGCGATCCTGTTACAGTAAATTACACCGGTACAGCAAGTGCCGGAGCAAATTATGCATGGGATTTTAATGGAGCTACTGTTTCTTCAGGAAGCGGACAAGGCCCTTATGCACTTACATGGAATACTGCAGGAGCATATCAACTCTCTTTAACAGTAACAGAAAATGGTTGTAGTTCAACTCAGACACTTCAACCGGTTACGATCAATCCGATTCCGACAGCTTCGATAGCTGCTACCCCTTCACTTTGTGTTGGAGCTGCAAATGCAATTTCATTCAATGGAAGTGCAAGTGCAGGCGCAACTTATAACTGGGGATTTGGTACGGGTTCAGTTGTTTCAGGAAGTGGAGTAGGACCTTACTCTGTACAATGGAATGCTGCTGCAAACGAACAGGTAACTTTGACCGTTACTGACGCCGGTTGTTCAAACAGTACTACATTCAATGTAAACATTAATCCAATTCCGAATTCTCCATTTACAATCACTCCTTCAGTTTGTGTTGGAGATAATGTAACGCTTGCATATACTGGTTCAGCTTCTTCAGCTGCAAGTTATGTCTGGAATCTTGACGGTGGTCAGTCATCAGGTGGTTCGCAAGGTCCATTCAATGTTGTTTGGAATACACCGGGTACATACAATGTTTCACTTACTGTAAGTGAAAATGGTTGTACTTCTACTCAGACGATCAATCAGGTTGTAAACAATGCAATTCCTGATGCACAGATCTCGGCAATGCCGGGATTATGTATTGGTGAACAAAACAATATTTCGTTTACAGGAACTGCTGATCCGTCTGCAACTTATAACTGGAGCTTCGGTTCAGGAACTGTAAATTCAGGAAGTGGAGCCGGTCCATATAATGTTCAATGGGCCGCTGCAGGGAATGAAACGTTGACATTAACTGTAACTCAAAATGGTTGCTCTGATAATACGACGTATAATGTCGTTGTCAATGCAATTCCAACTTCGTTCTTTAGTTTGCCACCATCAATTTGTGTTGGTTCTCCATTCAATGTAAGTTATACGGGAACATCAGGAACGGGAGCAGGCTTTATCTGGGATTTTGGAACAGCAACAGTTCTTTCAGGTAGCGGTGCCGGACCTTATTCAGTTGTCAGCAATACAGCAGGTAGTCCTGCTATTTCTTTAGTGGTAGATGACAATGGTTGTGTATCACCAACAACAATTCAAAATATAATTATTGCTCCGATACCTGTTGTAGTGGCAGGGTCAGACAATGCAGTATGTTCAGGAACTGTTTTACCAATTGGCGGACCTGCAGAAGCAAGTACAGTTTATTCGTGGAGTCCAACTTCCGGAATTGATAATCCTGCAATCAGTAATCCGAATATTACATTGGAAAATAATGGCGCAGGAACAGTTCAGACAACGTATTACGTAACAGCGACGAATTCGTATGGCTGTGTAAATCAAGATACAGTTATATTAGGAGCACATGCAATTCCGAATGTTGAATATCCGACACCAACTGCACAATGTCTTGATGGGAACAGTTTTACTTTCATACCTGTCGGAAATACTTTTGCCGGAATAAATTACACATGGGATTTTGGTGCAGCCTCAGATATCGGAACAAGTACTGCGAAGATTCCACCTGCAGTATCCTATAATGCAGTAGGATTTCATACTGTAACCTTGAATACTACTTATAATGGTTGTCCGGGAATGCCTTTCGTAGATCAGATAGAAGTTCTTGAAATGCCTGTCGCTGCTTTCCTTCCTGAAGTTACAGAAGGTTGTGCACCTTTGTTAGTTCCATTTACCAATCTTAGCAGTACAAATAGTTCTACTTATCAATGGAGTTATTCGGACGGGTCCGGTGATGCAACAGAGACACCTAGTCACTTGTTTACTGAAGCAGGATCTTACACAGTAACATTAACTTCAACGACTGCTCGCGGATGTTCCTCAACATCTACTCAACTAAAAGTAATTGAAGTGTTTCCTGTTCCGGTTGCAGCATTCTTGGCCGATCCTGAAATTGCAACGATCTACGAACCGATAATTCATTTTCAGAATACCACAGTAAACGGTGCAATATATCAATGGTCTTTTGGTGATAGTACCGGAACTGCTCAAACGAGTCCATATCATACTTACAATGCTGTCGGAGCGTATGAAATTATACTGATGACTGAATCAGACAAAGGTTGTATGGATACAACTCGTGGGGTGATCAGAATTGAATATGGTTACAGTTTCTTTGTTCCTTCTGCATTTACACCTAATGGTGATGGAGTAAATGATTACTTCCAGGGTTATGGAACGTTCATTAAAGAATATGAACTTGCAATCTATGACCGTTGGGGTACTGAGGTATTCAGATCGAATTCTTATGACATTCCATGGGATGGAAAGGTTCACAAAGAAGTTCAAAACGACATCTACGTTTATAAGATAAAAGTGAATGATCTTAAAAATGAAAAACATACTTATGTAGGTAAGGTGAGTGTGATCAGGTAAAAAATTATTTTTTTTCGAAAAAAGGGGATTTCTGAAGAAGAAGATCCCCTTTTTTTGTTTCATAATGTTAAACGAAGTTTTATTAAAAGAACGATTTTGTTACCTTTGAGAAATGCATACGGCATTATTATTTATAGCGCTATTTACAGGAAATCTTGTATCGGGTCAGGAAGTGATTGATAAAGACTTCAATAGTTTTTATAAAGAAGAAATTACCGAGTCGAAAGGAATTGTTATTGTAAACTTCTGGGCGACCTGGTGCAAACCATGTATAACAGAATTACCATATTTTGAACAAATCAATGCAGAGATGAAGAGCGAAAAGTTCTCGGTATGTCTGGTGAATCTTGATTTTAACAGTAAATATAAAACGAGTGCAGTTGAATTTGTCAGGAACAGAAATATAAAATCGAAAGTCATTCATTTGAACGACACAGATCCAAACAAGTGGATCAATAGAATTGACAGTAACTGGACAGGAGCAATTCCTGCAACTATAATTTACGAGAATGGAAAAAAAATATTTTTCCATGAAGGTGAAATTACCTATGATGAATTAAAATCTGAAATCAATAAATCAAATAAAAATTAAATATGATTATGAAAAAAGCGATTGGAATTTTTACTCTTGTAACATTGTTTTTGCTCTCAGTTGTTACTGTGAACGCACAAACATTGATGATAGGAGATACTGCCAAAGATTTTACACTTAAAAATGTAGATGGAAGTGAAGGATCACTTCAAAAGTTGGTTGGAAGCAAAGGTGCAATAATTGTTTTTACTTGTAATCATTGTCCTTTTTCAAAAGCGTATGAAGACAGAATTATTGCATTAGACAAAAACTTTAAAGGAGTTGGTTATCCGGTAATCGCTATAAATCCAAATGATCCAACTCGTTCTCCTGAAGATTCTTATGAGAAAATGCAGGAGCGTTCAAGCGAAAAAGGATTTCCGTTCCCATATTTATATGATGAAAAACAGGAGGTTGCCAAGGCATTTGGAGCATCAAACACACCTCATGTTTATCTTTTAAGTGTTCAAAATAAGGATCTGATCGTAAAATATATAGGTGCAATTGATGATAATTCTGATGATCCGGGAAGTGTAAAGGAGAAGTATGTTGAAAACGCCATAAATCAATTAATGGCAGATGGAAAAATCGCTGTACAGGAAACAAAAGCAATAGGATGTACCATCAAATGGAAGAGGTAAAATGAATTTAACCAAATTCCTTTACAATACACTGATGATTAAGCTCTAAGGATTAAGTTTGAGCGTTGTTTTTATAAGAATATCTCTTAATTTTGACAAAAAATATCTCTAACCAAAATAATATGAAAAAGCAATTACTATTTATTGCCATAGTCCTTTCGAGCATTTCTACATTTGCTCAGACAGGAGTATGGGTGCCTCAGGCGAGCGGTTTCATTCCTACTTCTTCAGGAATCAGAAACATTTCCGTAGTTGATACAAACGTAGTTTGGATCAGCTCTTATGATGGATCAGGTGGCGCAGCAAACCGTCAGGATTTCTCTATGACTATCGATGGCGGTGCAAACTGGACAGCTGGTAATATTCCGGCTCCTGCTTCTCACGACTGGTCGATGATCTATGGACTTAATGATTCTACTGCATGGGCATGTTTCTACAATGCAGATGCAGGTGCAGGCGGTGGAATCTGGAAGACTACCGATGGTGGTGCTTCATGGAATCAACAAGCTGTAGGTTCAATTTTCAACGCAAGTTCATTCCCGAATGTTGTACATTTCTGGGATGAGAACGTAGGTTTCTCAATGGGTGATCCAAATCCTGGAACTCAATATGAGATCTATACAACAGTTGATGGTGGAACAACATGGACTAGAGTTCCGGCACTTAATATTCCGGCAGCTATTTCCGGAGAATATGGAATCGTTGCTCATTACAATGTGATTGGTGATACTGTATGGTTCGATACTAATAAAGGTCGTGTTTACAGATCAATCGACAGAGGTTTGAACTGGACTGTTTCAGCAACAGGTTTAACAATCCCTACAAATGGTGCGATGGATCAGTGTATGACAGATCATCTTAACGGAATTGGTCGTTTATATACAGCAGCTACCGGAGTAAGTACTACTTTCAGTACTTCTGATGGTGGTGATACATGGACTTCAATCACTCCACTTGGAAATTTATTCGGTGCAGACATTAAACGTGTACCGGGTGTACCGGGTATGATGGTAAGTACAGGAGTTGATTTTACTAACGGTTTTACAGGTTCATCTTATTCTACGGATAATGGTTTAAACTGGTTAGATATCGATCTTGGAACACAACGTTCAGCTTTAGGAATTGCTGATTCATTAACAATGTGGTCAGGTGGATTTACTTTATCTCCTACATCAGAAGGGATTTTCAAATATGTTCCTGCTATTGTTTGTAACGATGCTCTAATCAATCCCGGAACTGCAACTACAACTGCACTTTCAGTTTGTCCTGGAGAAAATGCTGAAATCTCATCTACCGGAGTTTATGCACCTACAGTAGGTGATTTTGCAGGTGTTAGTTGGGTTGTTTCTTCTGCAGATATCTCTGGTAGCGCTGATCCTGTTGCTGAACCAAGCTTACTTGCTACTTATGGAATCGCTTTCCCTGCACCTCAAACTAGTACAGTTGGATTCTCAAATGATGGAACATTGATCAATGGTACTTCAAATCCATACGGAATTTACTACTGGACTCCGGTTGTATTTGGTAATGCAGTTTCTGCAGTTGCTCCGGATCCTGTTGAAGCTCTTCATCAACTTACATTAGATCCTTCATGTACATTTACAGGAACTTCAATTCCTATTGTTGTTTATGATGGAACTGATCCTTCATGTGTTTTAGGTGTTTCTAATTTAAACATTCCTCAGATCGCTTTATTCTCAAGACAACATGATGCAAATACAATTGCACTTACATTAAATGCTGTTGCTCAAGGTAAAGCTACTGTTACAATGTTTGATATTTCTGGTCGTCTTGTAAATACTCAAACTATTTACGTTACAAAAGGTACCAACAATGAAATGATCAATGTTGCAACTCTTGCATCAGGTACATACATGATCAAAGCTGAATTCAATGGAACTCAGGCTCAGACTAAAGTGGTGAAGTTCTAATCACATTTTTCTGATTATATTAAAAAGTCCCGCCTGTTGGCGGGACTTTTTTTTTGACTGACTTGTTGTACATTTTATTACTTTAGAAGTAGAATTTAGAAAATACAGTGGAGTAAAAATGAACATGATCTTCCGGGAAGCAAATGTAAACGACGTACCGCAAATTCAGATCGTAAGACATCTTGTAAAAGAAAATGTCTTGTCTGATCCGTCATTGGTAACTGACAATGACTGTGAAAAATATCTGTCCGTAAGAGGTAAAGGTTGGGTATGTGAGATCAATTCAAAGATTGCCGGCTTCGCTATAGCTGATCTGAAAGAGAATAACATCTGGGCATTATTTATTGATCCGTTACATGAGCGAAAAGGAATAGGAAAACAACTTCATGATCTGATGATTGAATGGTATTTTTCAGAAACAGATCATCCGGTTTGGTTAAGTACAGATCCGGGAACAAGAGCGGAGGAATTTTATAGAAGAGCAGGATGGAAGGAAATCGGTATTCATGGAAGACGTGAAATTAAATTTCAAATGACAAAGGCTGATTGGATTGAAACGAAAAAAAGCAATTCTTCGAATACACAAAACGCCTATAATAAATGGTCGCAATCATATGATAAAGTAATCAACCGGACGAGAGATCTTGAAGAAAAAGCGTTACAGGAACTTTTGTCTGAGAGAAAATTTGATAATGTTCTGGAAATAGGATGTGGGACTGGTAAAAATACACCCTGGTTACTTTGTAGATCTAATTCAATTACTGCAGTTGATCTCTCGGAAGAAATGCTTGCGAAAGCAAAAACAAAGATCCGGTCAAGTCATGTACGTTTTGTTCAGGCTGATATTAATTCTGAATGGAATTTTTCCACTGAACAATTTGATCTGATCACCTTCAGTCTGGTGCTGGAGCACATAAACGACCTCGATCATATTTTCAATCAAGCCTCAAAGCGGCTAAATGAAAATGGAATTATATACCTTGGAGAACTCCATCCATTCAAACAATATACAGGAAGTAAAGCCAGATTTGAAACAGAACATGGCATACAAGTTGTAGAATGTTTTAATCATCATATTTCAGAGTTTATTGATTGCGCGAATCGTTCAGGATTAGAATTAGAAATATTGAAGGAGTATTTTGACGATGATGATCAGAATCAAATACCGAGAATACTGGCAATAATATTTAGAAAGAAAATTTAATAGCTGCATGATAAAGTATTTTACCGGAATTACATTTACATTTTTGCTTTTACTGAAGATTGTTTCCGGCCAGACAGTCAGCACAGAAATAGTGGCTTTTGAAATCTATGCAGATTCAGTATTGAAAAGTTCGGAAAGTCGTTGGACTGATTTTCCGAAATGTCCTCCTCTTACAAAAGATATTTTAACCGGACTGAAAAGAGAATTATCTTCTGATTCTGTTAAATTCTATTTTGAAAAATTGGGCTGGACAAATGTAAATCACAAGATTGACTATCAAAGTTCGATGAATTATTTCGAGCGAAATAATTACACATTCGCTCTTCTTGCAATGTCAAATCACAGCAATCCTGACATCAGAACGTTTACGATGATGTCAATGAATCAACGCTTGAAATTGAGAAAGAGTGATGATGTTAGTGGTGCTATAACGAAAGACGATATAGTTGCACTTAGATTTTTAATTTATTTGTTAGAGTACTATCCCAAATTTATTACCGGTAGCGAGAATTCAACCATTCACGGAAATTATATTTCAAACATTGCTTGGAATATTGATCTGTTGACAAATGAACAATTTACTTTAGGTAAATATGTCGGTACCTGGTATAAGAATGAAACAAATTATCTCTCAGTGATGAAAAAATGGAAGGAACATTTACCAAAACAATGAAATATTTTTTGATTTTACTTTTTGTTTTTGCATCCACCTCAGCTTTAGGTCAGGATAATTCATCTTTTTGTAATGCAGTACAGAATGAAAAATTCGGAAAAGTTGAGCGGAAAATAAAACGAATGATCCGGAAAATCCCTGAATCCCGAGACTACATCGAAAAAAATTTGTCTGAACCGCATATGGACGAAAATGTTGAAAGTCTGACACAATGGTTCAAAGGTTTGCCATGTGTAGAAGATGCCTTTCAGGATAAATGTCAGATGAAAATTGCGATCTATCCTGGCTGGTCGATCATCGGTGTGAAATTCAAAACAAAATCCGGTATCGTTGAAAAATGTTTCAGTATTCAAAAGGGAACGACAGGAACCACAAACATTTTCGGCTGGCGCCCAAAGACCGGAAGAATGAAAAACAAACTTGTATTCAGGAAGATGTATGATTGTCCGGGGTTCATTACAGAGCAGAAGAGAAACTGCAATAAAACTAAAAGTGAAAAGTGAAAAGTGAAAAGTGAAAAAAGGGTATCCGGAAAGCAATTACTTTCATGATACCCGTTTTTCACTTTTCACTTTTACTTATAGTTGTATTTGTTTTTATACTCCACCGGCGAAAGCCCGGTAATCCTTTTAAACACTGTCCGGAAAGCTTTGATATCAGAATAGCCAACGTCCATCATCACTTCATTAATATTTTTTCTGCTGGTTTCAAAACCTTTTTTAGCAGCTTCGACTTTTACGCGTTGGATATATTCGACAACAGTATTTGATGTTGCTTTTTTAAATCGCCGTTCCATGTTTCTTCTGCCTAAGGCAAGACGAGATGCGAGTTGATCAACTGTAATCTTTTCACTGAAATTACTTTCAATGAATTCCTGTGCAGTTTTAATTGGTTCGTCGCCATGCTCTTTTTGTCCCTGGAAAATATTAAAAGCAGATTGACTGTTTCTTTCTATTTCGATGGCAAAGATCTTAGAGCATAGAATTGCCAGTTCCCGACCGGCATATTTTTCAATTAAATATAAAATGAGGTTCAGATAAGAATATGCACCACCACTTGAGTAAATGCCTTTCTCGTCTATGATCACTTTTTCAGGAACAAGATTTACATCGGGAAACATTTCTCTGAATTGATTTTCGAAGGCCCAGTGTGTCGCACATTTTTTTCCGTTGAGTAGTCCGGTAGAAGCAAGAAGAAAAGCGCCAAGACATAGACTTGCTATTTCAGACCCTTGTTTGTACCTGTCTGTGATCCATGGAATAAATGCTTTATTCTCTTCGATAGCATTTTTCAGATCACCATCAATTGCAGGAATAATGATCAGATCAGTTTTACGGATTTCATCTATGGTATGATCACTATGAGCAGTGAATAATCCACCGCTCAATGGCGTTTCTTTTGTCAGACCAATTAATTCTATTTTAAACAAGGGTGAGATACCTTTCGAAGAAAGAAGATTATTCACCTGCGATAAAAGCAAACGTGGGCCTTCAACACTTCCAAGGATGGCACCCTTCGGTACCAGAATAGAGATATGCTTCATTGTTAAACAGAGCTGGTTTTGATTGTAAATATAGTCATCAGAATTGTCGTAATCAACCCCTGAATTGGTCGTTTTTGAGGCTTTTTAAGTTAAGCATTTGCAATATTTTTGTTGTGAGTTATGTTTATTATAAAAATGAAAGTAGAGGTTTTTAAAACGAATGTAAATTATCTGATGGATGCAGAATTGCTGGTGAGAGAGATTGAAAATTTCTTCCCTGCGTATTCTGTAAATTTTGATCTGGAAGATTGTGACAGGATTTTGAGAGTTGAAACAGATTCTAATGAAATACAAATTGAAAGAATAATTCAGATGATGAATTACAATAATTTTAAAGCAGAAATTTTACCTGATAAAATTGTTTCATTTAAAAACAGTGCAACATTGAGCGATAAAAGATTTTATTGAGCAAGGTTTTTTGAATTGAAAAGATCTGCGCTAAATCTGCGCGATTTGCGAGATCTGCGGGAAATTAATAGTGCTAAAATTTTTTCCCGCAGATCTCGCAAATCGCGCAGATTTGACGCAGATTTATGCAGTAATCTTATTGGAATTTAAAAACATATCATTTATTTTGGCAGAATGACAGAATTAATAAAGAAGAGTTTTCTTGTTCGTGCATTTAAAATTATCCGGTTGTCTTTGAATGGAGAACAACAGGATTATACACAAGGCAGTATTTCAAAAGCAGTCTTTCTTCTGGCAATTCCAATGATTCTTGAATTGAGTCTGGAAAGTGTATTTGCAATTGTAGATATGTTTTTTGTAAGCAAGCTAGGACAGAATGCTATTGCAACTGTTGGGTTAACTGAATCTGTAATTACAATTGTATATTCAATAGCAATTGGATTAAGTACAGCAGCAACTGCCATCGTTGCGAGAAGGATAGGCGAGAAAAATCCGGAAGCTGCAGCACATGCCGGAGCACAGGCAATCATTATTGCATTGTTAATTACAGTTATCTTAAGTATTGTCGGAGCAATTTTCGCTTCAGACATCCTGCGGCTGATGGGAGCAAGTAATGAAGTTGTAGAAGAAGGAACGGTCTTCACAAGAATAATGTTTGAAGGAAGTGCGGGCGTGATCTTTCTATTTCTGATAAACGGAATATTCCGTGGAGCAGGAGATGCTGCAATGGCAATGAAAAGCTTATGGCTGGCAAGTGTTATCAATATTATTCTTTGCCCGATTCTTATACACTATTTAGGTCTGAAGGGTGCAGCAATTGCAACTGTAATCGGACGATTTTCAGGAGTGGTCTATCAGTGTTATCATTTATTCAAAGGAAGTGGAATTCTGAAATTCTATAAACGTCATTTTACTCTGGATAGTCCAATAATAAAATCAATTGTGAATATCGGCTGGCCGGCTACATTTCAGTTCATCATAGCAAGCGGTAGCTGGATCATACTGGCAAGATTGGTTGCAGAAACGGGCGGAACAACAGCATCTGCCGGATATCAGATAGCGATCCGGAATGTAGTTTTCTTTATTTTGCCTGCATGGGGACTGAGTAATGCTGCTGCTACATTAGTTGGACAGAACCTTGGCGCAAAGCAAGTCGATCGTGCAGTGAAAAGTGTAATGCTTACGGCGAAGTATAATGCAGTATTTATGAGTTTTGTTATGGTACTTTTTATTTTTTGTTCAGGACCGATCATTCGTTTTTATACTTCTGATGAAGCAGTAATTGCTTATGGTGTTCAGGCTTTACAAATAATTGGAAGTGCTTATATTTTCTATGGTATAAGTATGGTAATGACGCAAGCTTTGAATGGGGCAGGAGATACGAAGACTCCTACATTGATTAACTTTGTATGCTTCTGGCTTTTTCAGATTCCGTTGGCATATTTTCTTGCAAAGACTTTGGATCTCAAAACAACAGGTGCATTTATGGCTGTTCCTATTGCGGAAACATTGATTGCATTGGTAGCCTGGTATTATTTCAGGAAAGGAAAATGGAAATTAATTCAAGTTTGATAATTGATCGGCTATTATAATTTTACAAGTCGTGTTTTAAGACTTGTAAATTTATTTTCAAGGATCAGATAGTATATCCCTTTATCCAGATTCTCCAGATTCAGAGTGTGATGATTTAGTCCTTGAACCGGATCAATATTTTCAAATGCTACTTGATTTCCGTGCATGTTAAAGATCTTTAATTGCATTTGACTATTATCACTTGAGCCAAAAATCAATTCTGCTTTTTCTGTTGCAGGATTTGGAACAATATAAAACACATTATTAGCATCGATCTTTACAGGGACAATGTTTGAATAAGAAATTGTACCGTCGAAATCGATTTGCTTCAGACGATAATAGGAAATTCCTTTATAAGGAGAATCGTCAACAGTTGTATAATCATTCCTGATAGTACTACTACCGGCACCTTGTAAAATCTGAATTACTTCAAATTTAATTCCATCGCTACTTCGTTCAACTGTAAAAAAATTATTATTTGTTTCACTTGCAGTACTCCATCTGATTACTACGTTATCTTTTATAGGAGTAGCTTCGAAATTTATTAATTCCACAGGTAGTACCGAGCAATTCAATGATGCTCCACCGGTCAGATTCCAGTTCAGTGTAAATCCACTTCCACCGGGCGACCATTTGTTTACCAGAAGATAGTAAGACTGGCCTGTAAGGACCGGCAGTTCATTTACCCAGGCATTTCCACAAACATCTTCGGAAAGATCTGATCCATTATTCGGAAGGCCACAGGTTAGTGAATTTGTAGAAAGATTCAGTGCATTGTTCATTCCTGTATTCCCGGTATTTGCAGCATAAGAGCATCGAACAGGGGTTCCCAGACTTGCACATGCAGATGCTGAGTAAAGTGCAAAATCATAATCATCTGCAGTTACATTTGGAGCGATAGTTAATCCTAATGTTCCGGAAGTACTGATGAGTATCTTGTACCAATTTGAAAAATTTTCTGCAAGGACACATCCACCACCACCATCAGATATTATACCGGGCCCTGTACTGGCATCTGTTATACTTTGATTTCCGCATACTGCTGTCGGTGATTTACAGTCACTGTTATCAGTTCCATTTGGTCCATTTGAACAAGGAAGGCAATCAAATGTAACAACCCATCCACCTTGTGCAATCGATGCATCAGAATTGAATGCAAATGTCAGACATCCACTTTGATCGGTCGAAGTATATGGACCCAATCCTGAAGCGAGACATGCCTGATAAGTAGAAGCAGTTCCATACCAGGTAGAGCCGGCACCAAATTGTGGACTAAATTGTGTTGGGCCATTTCTGATAGTCAGGTAATCAAAAACCGATTCAACATCAAACGACCAAAATGTTGCGCGCAGACAATTTCCTGCAGTTGCAGGACAAAAAGTTCGGTAGACTTCATTGATGTTATTTGAATAATTTCCGCCAACTCCACCATCATCAGTAAAAGTACCACCGCAAGTGGAAACCATATTTGTTCCCACATAAGTATTTTGTAATCCAAGGACGGGTTGAGTGTATGTAGCAGTTCCGGCGGGAGTTGATGGACATTGTTCACAGGAGACAACTGCTTCCCAGCCCGCTCCGTTTGAAGCGCCATTTGAAGTAAATCTGACTGTTAAACAACCGGTACTTGATAACATAGTTGGTGGTATTGTTGTTCCTGAATACGTTCCTATCTGCGGCGAAGCAACTGTAGGCCCATCGTAAACTATCAGGTTGTCGCCTGATTTAATATTGAATGCAGTAAATTGAATTTGCAAACAACTTCCTGCAGAAGAACAAAATGTTTTTGTGAAGTTTTCATTGTTGCCGTAATTACTTGCACTTCCACCACTATCAAAAAATAATCCTGAGCAAGTTGCTACTGATGTATTATTCATCAAATAAGAAGATCCACATGATCCGCAGGAAATAGTCGCTGCCCATCCCGGTTTAGTATTACTTCCATTTGATACAAATCGAAAAGTAATGCAACCGGATGAAGAAATGATTGCGCCGGGAGATGTATTGCCGGAAAATGTTCCAATTACGGGTGAAGCTGTTGATGGTCCATCATAGATTGTCAGGATATCATTTCCTGCCTGTGTATTGAAAGCTGTAAATGTTACAATTATACAATTAGAAGAATTTGAACAAAAAGTTTCTGTGATGTTCACATTGTTTCCATAATTTGCCCCTGAACCGCCCGGATCATAAAAATTTCCACTACAGGAATTTATTGTTCCGGCAGTCATATTGTAAACTTGGGCATTTGCTGAAAACCCAAATGCGAGTAAGTAAAAAGTGATTATAAAAATCAGGCTGTTTTTCATTTAAGTTATCAGGATTACCGCTCTCAGCCTTCGATAAGCTGCCAACTAACGAATATAAGATATTCTGATTCTTAGAAATGTCATTTTATGTCAATGTGCCTTTTATGTTGGTAAATATTGCTTTCAATTATTTAAAGAATCTCTTAAATAATGGGATTTTTGCCTTCTATGGTAATTAATTCGGTTAATTATGTATGCTTAAAAATTTAATTTAGAGGGAAAGGAAATTAATTATATAAAATTAATATCAATTCTATCCATTGTTTTCTTGGATTTTACGCCTAGCATTTTTTCCTGAATGCCGGGAAATAATTTATCTTTGAATTTATTAAACCCACACAATCCGTTTTTTACTCTCGTAATGAACTGGATTTATATACACAATTCAAAAGTTATGAAATTAAAGCAATTACTGATTTTGCTAATGCTATTGCCATTTTCTGTTTTCTCGCAAATGGCAGTTTACAACGATGTAAAAAAGGCAAAAGAAAATGGAAGGCAATTCAAGGAAATTTCAGTTTTTAAATTTCTTTCTTCTGATCTCAGGACTGAAAAAGTAGATCCTGAAGTTTTACAGGAAGGTATTTTGCTTAAAATAAATACCAAGGCGCTGACAGACATCTTGCAAAATCAGCCGGAATTTGTGACGCTTATAATTCCTGTTTCTCCGACTTCCAATATTAAAGTTGACTTGTTAAAACATCAGATCTTTGCTGAAGGATTTTTTGTTTCGGAAAATAAAGAACCGAATTCTCCAATTTCATACAAAGGTGGAGTACATTATAAAGGAGTAATTCAAAATGATCAGAGTTCAATTGTTGCATTTAGTTTCTTTGAAAATGAAATTGTCGCAATGATTTCAAACAGACATGGAAATAAAGTTATCGGAAAAATTCAGGACGATAATACTGATACCCATATCTTATACAATGATAACGATCTTCAGGTACCAAATCCATTTGAATGTTCTACGGAAGATGATGGAAGATCGTATCCGCCAAACCAATTACAACGTAACGGTGGTAATACAACTTCCAGCTTAGGAGATTGCATCAACATTTATATTGAAATTGATAACGATGTTGTCATAGATAAAGGTGGTGCAGTGAATGCAACAAATTATGTTACCGGTTTATTCAATCAGTCATTTGTGTTGTATGCCAATGAAACATTATCAATGGCAATTACACAGATACTTTGCTGGACAACTACTTCTCCTTATGCATCAATCACTACTACATCTGCATTATTGAGTGCATATCAGGCGAACACAGGAACTTTTAACGGCGACCTTTCTCATCTTATTACCTACAAAGGTGGTGGAGGACAAGCTGCAGGATTTTCAGGAATCTGTAATTCCAATGTTGACGAGAGTAAATGTGTAAGTAAAATTTATTCTACGTATTCAAATGTTCCAACTTATTCATGGCCGGTGAATGTTGTCACTCATGAAATGGGTCACTTGATCGGATCACGACATACACATGCCTGTGTATGGAATGGTAACAGTACTGCAATCGATGGATGTTCCGGTGCTACTGAAGGCGGTTGTGCCCTTCCGGGAAATCCGGCAGGTGGTGGAACGATCATGAGCTATTGCCATCTTCAGGGAGTAGGAATGAATTTCAGTCTTGGCTTCGGACCTCAACCCGGAAATGTAATTCGAAACACTGTATTGAATGCAGCTTGTCTTGACGTTTGCGGATTCACAAGTTGTTCCGATGGATTTATGAATGGTACTGAAACAGGAATTGATTGTGGCGGTGGATCTTGTCCAACATGTCCTGTTACCTGTAATACACCAACAGGAGTTAACGTAACTTCAATCGGTGTAACCTATGCAACAATAAACTGGACAGCAGTAGTTGGTGCAGTGACGTATACGTTGGAATATAAATTGAACAGTTCAGGTACGTGGATAGTTGCTTCGTCAACGATCAGTAATACAAATTCATATTATCTGGCAGGACTTACAAGTGCAAGTTTATATGATTACAGGATCAAAACAAATTGCAGCGGTGGAAGCAGTACATATTTTCAGGGACAGTTTACAACAATTACACCAGCTGCATGTAACAGTAACTATGAACCAAATGAAACCCGTCTGACCGGTGCAACAATCCCTGCGAATACAGTTATCTCTGCTACTATCGGAAGTGCGAGTGATCTTGACTATTACAAATTGACTACTGCAGTAACATCTGATATCGTTGTAACACTTTCAAGTTTGCCCGACGATTATGATCTTGAAATGTACAACCCTGCAGGAACTTCAATTGGATTAAGTGAGAATGGCGGATCGATCAGCTGGTTTACTTTATGATTACCGGATCCGCTCCAATTGTGCTTCAGGTAACAGTGCATATACTCAGGCGCAGTTTACAACAAGTCCGGCGTGTGTTACGGCATACGAACCTAATGAAACACTTGCAACCGCTGTTCCGGTGAGTGAGAATACAACAGTATCTGCAGGTATAAATACTTCAACCGACATTGATTATTTCAAAGTTACAACTACAGGTGTTGTCAATTTCCTTGTTACATTATCGAATCTGCCATTGGATTATGATATTCAAATGTACAATGCGGGTGGTACATTATTAGGCTCAAGTGCAAATGGTGGAACCACTAGTGAATCTATCACGCTTAATAATCAGCCGGCAGGAACGTATGTATTCAGAATCTTTGGATATCAAGGTGTGTTCAATACATCAAGTTGTTATAACCTGTTTGTTGGTACAACACCGGTTGTAACTTGTGCAACACCGGGAACATTAACGACATCTTTGATCACAAATACTACTGCAACATTCAACTGGGCAGCTGTATCGGGTGCAACAAGTTATAATGTACAATACAGGATTGTAGGAGCACCAACATGGACGACAGGAACGGCTGCAACAAATTCTTTTCCTGCAACAGGATTAACTGCATTAAGCAATTATGAATGGCAGGTACAAACTGTATGCGCATCAGGAACATCATCATTTACCGCATCAACTTTGTTCAGTACGTTATGTACAACACCGACAGTTACAATAACTGCCGGTGGTCCGACTACTTTCTGTACAGGTGGAAATGTTTTGCTGACAGCAAATCCGAGTATTGCAGTAACAGGTTATCAATGGTCATTGAATGGTGGTACAATTGCAGGAGCAACAGCTTCAACATTTACAGCGAATGCAACCGGAAATTATACAGTTCAGGTTACTTCAGGAACGTGTAGCAGCACGTCTTCAATAACTGCAGTGCTGGTTGTTGGATTGCCAACCGTAACGTCATTTTTACCGGGAGCCGGAATCGTGGGTTCAAGTGTAGTCATAACAGGAACTAATTTTGTAAACGTAACTTCAGTAAAATTCAATGGAGTCAATTCTGTATCATATACTGTAAATTCAGCGACTCAAATTACAGCAACTGTTCCTGTAGGAGCAACAAACGGATTTATAAATGTCACGACAAATTGTGGAAATGTAAATTCTCCTTCACAGTTTACTGTGATTACAAATTTCAGTCTGCAGGTTAAAGCATTCATCGAAGGATATTATATTGGCAGCAGTACAATGCGTGCAGTTGCGAATCCTACTTCTTTTCCCGGCGTGTGCGATACAATTGAAGTGCAGCTTGCAAATTCAACTGCGCCTTATGCAATTGCTCACACCGTAAAAGGAACGTTGACAATTTCAGGAGTCGGAACGTTTTTATTTCCATTATCAGTTGCCGGAAATAGTTATTACGTTGTAGTGAAACACAGAAATGCTTTACAAACATGGAGTGCTGCTCCTGTAAGTCTGACAAGTACTTTCGGGAGTTATGATTTTTCAACTGCTGCGAACAAAGCATATGGAAGTAATCAGGTTGTATTCCCTGATCTAAAATCCGCACTCTATAGTGGTGATGTGAATCAGGATAACGTAATTAATAATACCGATTTCACGATCATCAATTCAAATCTGAATCCGGTCCAGGTTGGTTACATTTCTTCTGATCTTACCGGTGACCGTTGCGTTGAGTCGGCAGATTTCAGTTTGCTGGAAAATCGTTCTGCAGGTATTTCAATAAGCAAACCATAAATAAAACGAAAAACGAAAAGTGAAAAGTGAAAAACGGCGATCTGGAAAGTACATACTTTCTAGATCGCCGTTTTTCACTTTTCACTTTTCACCTTTCACTTTTCACTTTCACTTTTCACTTTTCACTTTTCACTTTTCGTTATTTTACTTCCTGCATCAACTTCTAACCCCCGGCGAAATCGCCAGTAATACAACACCAGCAATCAAGTGCATAAATTGCCAACTGTTGATATCCGTTTGTATAGGAGATAAGTTTATCTGTGAGCGATGCATTTTCATTTGGGCTGGTCATACCTGCGCCGAGTATTCCGGCAGCATATTGACCATAGGCGCTTGCCAGAAACCACATTCCCATCATGACACCTTGTAATTTTATAGGAGCAAGTTTTGTCATGATGGATAATCCGATCGGTGACAAACATAATTCACCAAATGTAATTATGAAATATGCAAATGTGAATACACCTAGTGAAGTCATTCCATTTTCATCGGCAAAAAATCTTGTTGAATAGAAAGTATAGAATGCAAGTGCTAAGAAAAGGAAGCCCAGTCCGAATTTTACAACTGTGTTGGGTTCTTTATTTCGTTTACTTAACCAGATCCAGAGCAGACCAAGAATAGGAGCGAAGATTATCACAAAAAGAGAGTTAGCCGAATTGTTCACTCCATTCGGATCAAGCTTTATTCCGGCGATATTATCTTTAAGATTATTTGTAGCAAACAAATTCAATGACCCGCCACTTTGCTCGAAGAATGCCCAGAAGAAAATTGAGAAAACAATAAATACCAAAGCTGCCATCATTTTCTTTTTTTCTGCTGAAGTCAGTTTTGACATTTCGTAGAAAATATAAAATAAGGTCAATGGTCCGATTGTGTACATGAACCAGTCAGTGTACTGTGTCTTTGACACCATGATCATGATAACAGGAATAACAGCCAGTGAACCAATATAAACCAGGTACTCATACCATTTTTTGGTTTTACCATCTGCCGCAGGCTTGAGTGGTGACAAACCGATCGGTCCTAAACTGTTTTTTGTGTAGAGAAAGGTGATCAGACTTAAGGTCATCACGATTGCTGCCAGACCGAATGCCAGATTCCATGAATATGTTTTACCTATTGTAACGCATGCATATCCGCCAAGCAAAGCTCCTATATTTATACCTGAATAGAACAATGAAAATCCTGCATCGCGGCGGCTATCATTTGTTTTATAAAGTGCACCAACCATTGTAGAAATGTTTGGTTTGAAAAATCCGGTACCGATAATTGTAAAACTTAATCCAATAAAGAAAAACTCTTTCGGATCTGTTGCAAGAATACAACTTCCGGTGATCATCAGTAAACCACCCCAGAACAATGATTTCCTGAAGCCAAGAATTTTATCGGCAAATAATCCGCCGACAAAAGTAAAAGCATAAACGAAAGCCTGTGTAGCACCATATTGAAGATTCGCCTGATCTTCTTTCATGAACAATTCGCTGACCATAAAAACGGTAAGCATTCCCCGCATCCCATAAAAACAAAACCGTTCCCACATTTCCGAGAAGAACAGATACCAGAGTTGCTTTGGATATTTTCCCTTGAAGGATTGTATTTCGTCGAGCGTCAGTGTTTTTTCCATAACGCAATGTATAAAAATTAATAATTAATAGATAATAATGAACAATGGGAGTTTGTAGAGCATGTGGGTTGGATGTAGGTTTCAGGTTTTTAACAGATAAAATAGGGCAAAAAAAAACGGGCAACTTGAAAGTTACCCGCTCATTATTCATTATTTATTTTTCATTAACTAAACAGCATTCGCCCCATGACAACTCTTATACTTCTTACCACTACCACAAGGACAAGGATCATTTCTATTGATCTTTTGTTCTACGCGAACGGGTTGAATTTTTGGTGGCGGTGGTCCGCCTTGTGGCATTGCACCGGGTGGCATTCCACTTGGACGAGGAGCTGTTGATGTTGTAGTGTCTGCTTTGTTGGCACTTAGATTTCTGTTATCCGGTTTCGGTGGAAGTTTTGCTTCTTTCACTTGATTTGGATCTTGTTGCGGAATCACTCCTTTGAATAGGAAGGCAACAATCTCTTTATTCGTGCGGTCCATCATTTCTTTGACCAGTTTGAATGATTCAAACTTGTAAATGAGTAACGGATCTTTTTGTTCGTACACAGCGTTCTGAACGGATTGTTTCAAATCATCCATTTCACGAAGATGTTCTTTCCATGCGTCATCAATCAGTGCTGCAATGATCAGTTTTTCAAATGATGCAACAACTTCACGACCGTTCGATTCAAAGGATTTTTTAAGATTGGCAATTACCTGAATTGAACGCAGTCCATCGCTGAATGGTATTACAATATTCTTTATCGTTTCGCCTTGGTTTGTATTTACTTCGTTAATGAAAGGCAACATCCTTTCAATTAACACCTGCGATTTGTGTTTGTAGAAACGTTGGGCTTCTGCAAATGTTTTTTCTATTGTATCATCCGGTTTTTTAGCTGCGAATTCTTCTTTGGTAACCGGAAGTTCAATGGATAGAATCCTGATCAGATCCAGCTTCAATGAATCGTAATCCTGTTCTTCATGATAAGTGTTAACTAAACTTTCAACCGTATCGTAAAGCATGTTGTTGATGTCAATACTCAGACGTTCACCGAAAATTGCGTGACGACGTTTTGTATAGATCACTTCACGCTGAGAATTCATTACATCATCGTATTCGATCAAACGTTTACGTGTTCCGAA
Source organism: Bacteroidota bacterium (assembly GCA_016711505.1). NCBI lineage: Bacteria > Pseudomonadati > Bacteroidota > Bacteroidota bacterium. The sequence goes on from JADJSV010000020.1 coordinate 160,645, forward strand.
ATTGTTTTCTTCAACTTTACGTTGTGCTCTTTCGATAGAAGAGGTGATCATACTATGCTGGATCACTTCACCTTCTTCAATTCCCATACGGTCCATGAGTTTCATGATCCGTTCAGAACCGAACATACGCATCAGATCATCTTCCAGTGAAACATAAAATTGCGAAGATCCCGGATCACCCTGACGACCGGCACGACCTCTTAACTGACGATCGACACGGCGTGATTCATGTTTCTCTGTACCGACGATGGCAAGTCCACCGGCTTCTTTTACACCTTCACCAAGTTTGATATCGGTACCACGACCGGCCATGTTAGTGGCAATCGTAACGGTTCCTGCATAACCGGCTTCCTGTACGATCTGCGCTTCACGCTGGTGAAGTTTTGCATTCAGTACGTTGTGTTTGATGTTACGAAGTTTCAACATCCGGCTTAATAATTCCGAAGTTTCAACGCTAGTCGTACCAACCAATACCGGACGACCTGCTTTCACTAATGCTTCGATCTCTTCGATTACAGCATTGTATTTTTCACGCTTTGTTTTATAAACCTTGTCTTCGTGATCTTTTCTTACGATCGCTCTGTTAGTTGGAATAGAAACAACTTCAAGTTTGTAGATCGACCAGAGTTCCTGTGCTTCGGTTTCAGCTGTACCCGTCATACCGGCAAGCTTGTGATACATCCGGAAGTAATTCTGCAAAGTGATCGTTGCATACGTTTGAGTAGAAGCTTCGATCTTTACATTTTCTTTCGCTTCAATAGCCTGATGTAATCCGTCAGAATACCGGCGGCCTTCCATCACACGACCTGTCTGTTCATCGACGATCTTTACTTTTCCATCTGTGATAATGTATTCAACATCTTTATCAAAGAGAGTATAAGCTTTTAATAATTGATTTACGGTATGAATCCGTTCTGATTTTATAGAGTAGTCGCGCAACAATTCATCTTTACGCGCAATTCTTTCTTCCGGAGTGTCACTGTTTCTTTCAATTTCTGCCATCATAGAACCGACATCAGGCATGATGAAGAAATTTTTGTCTTCGCTTGAAGATGAAATTAATTCAACACCTTTTTCTGTAAGTTCAATACTGTTATTTTTTTCATCAATAGTAAAAAACAATGGCTCATCTGCTTTATGCATTTCTTTTTGCTGATCCTGCAGATAAAAGTTCTCAGTGCTGCGCATCATACCGGCAACACCTTGTTCGCCGAGTAATTTGATCAGCGCTTTATTTTTTGGTAAACCACGATGTGCACGGAAGAGAGGAAGTCCGGCTTCTTTGTCTTTTTTCTCTGCAATTAATTTACGTGCATCCGAAATGATCGAATTCACATAATCACGTTGAGCTTTAACGAGCAATTCAACTTTTGGTTTATAAATATCAAATTCGTGGTGATCACCTTTTGGAGTCGGACCGGAAATGATAAGCGGAGTCCGGGCATCATCGATCAAAACTGAATCGACCTCATCGACAATTGCATAATGATGTCCGCGCTGAACCATGTCTTCTGCAGCCCGTGCCATATTATCACGCAGATAATCGAAACCAAATTCATTATTGGTTCCGTAAGTGATGTCTGCTAAATATGCTTTACGGCGTTCATCAGAATTGGGATCATGTTTATCGATACAATCAACTGTAAGTCCTAAAAATTCGAAGATCGGTCCGTTCCATTCAGAGTCACGTTTCGCAAGATAATCGTTGACAGTTACAACGTGTACACCTTGTCCGGCCAATGCATTCAGATAGATCGGTAATGTTGCCACGAGTGTTTTTCCTTCACCGGTAGCCATCTCAGAAATTTTTCCTGAATGAAGAACACTACCACCAATTAACTGTACATCGTAATGGATCATGTTCCATGTTACGGGTGTACCTGCAGCTGTCCATGTATTTTTCCAGATTGCTTTATCGCCTTCAATTTTTACATTGTCACGTTTAGTAGCAAGATCTCTGTCGTGTTGAAATGCAGTTACAGTTATCGATTCGTTATTAGTAAAACGGCGAGCCGTTTCTTTCATTACTGCAAAAGCTTTTGGTAAAAGTTCGAGAAGAACTTCTTCAGTAATTTTTTTTCCTTCTTTTTTCAGCTGATCAACCTGACGATAGATGTCTTCTTTTTTAGAAAGTTCCATATCCGGATTTCCTTCAGCTTCTTTTTCAAGATCAGAAATTTCCGTGCGGTTTTCGGCTAAACGTTCATCGATAATTTTGCGGAATTCGTTAGACTTTTCGCGCAAATCATCATGAGAAAGATTTTCAAGTTGTGCGTATTCAGCTAAAATTTTGGTGATCAGGGGAGTTATTTCTTTCAGATCCCGGTCGCTTTTCTTACCGAAGATGCTGGTAATCGCCTTATTAAGTATTCCAATCATATTTTTTCAGATAATGAGCCCGTAAAAGTACGGTAAATTTAAGAGATTATGAAGTAGTTCTAAATTGCTGTTAGTTAGTCTATTATATTAGGGTAAATTGGTAGTTGGGATGATAAATTTTTTATTGGTTTCAGGTTACAGGTTTCAGGTTGGTACCTACAACCTGTAACCTATAACCTATAACCTGAAACTTGTAACATCTTGTAGGTATTTATCAATAATTCAAAATAATTTTTCCGCCTGCAGAATTATCAACCCTGAAGTAATAAACCCCCGGCAAATAATTCGACAGATCGACATTAACAAAGTCCTCACCAAAGTATTTTTGCATGACTTTTTGTCCGATAGCATCAAAGATCTCAATGAAATGATTGCCTGAAATTTGAGTTTCTATTCTGAAAATTCCTGTACCAGGATTTGGAAATACCATAGGTGATTTCACTGAAATATCTGAGAGTTCCGTGCTGTAGCAATACAATGTAAATTGATTTGATAATGACTGCCAGAATGGGTTGATAGAAAACTGAGTCATGTTCACTAATTGCCAGTCGGCTCCGGCACTATCGCTGAATGATAAAACACTTAAAGCCGGTGAATATGTATTTTCAAAACATCCTGAATTTCCTGCAGCATCAGTTTTAATGATGTGAGCATTCGAACCCAAACCCGGTTCGTGAATTATTCCTGCAGATAGAATTGAATTATTTATTCCGTTAATTACAAAATTGCTTTCAGAAGTAGTTGCACTATAACCGTAAGTTTTAGCGCTGATAATATTTCCCGCGCTGTCAAGTCTTAATAAAGTACTTTTATAACTCGGACTCACTACTGTACCGACATTTGTTTTTCCGGCAATGATCAGGTCACCATTATCAGCTTCAGTAATTGAATATGCATCATCCTGATTTGTACCATAGATATTGTTCCACATTCTGTTTCCTGCAGAATCATACTTGCAGACATTCATATTGAAAGTTCCCATATCGAAAAATTCGAGTCCACATGTTGCATAACCACCATCACTTGTCAATGTCATCCCCGCAATAACACAATTATTAGAATTTCCTGAACGTGAAGCTTGCAAAAGATTTCCGTTCATGTGGTCAATACTTACAACATAATTTTTATTAAGCGGGTTACTTGTATTAAAACAAAATCCCGATGCTAGCAGATCTCCATTTGGTTTTTGCAAGAGATCGGGAAGCCAATTCGATTCCATCGAACTATTTACATTTGTCCAGAGCTGATTTCCCATTGCATCTGTTTTAATTATCAATGCAGATTCTAAAGCATTGCCGTAACTTGTAGTAGTACCTGACATATAAAAGTTTCCATTCACATCTTCCAACAAACCACCGCCGGTTTCATTTCCAGGTCCGCCATAAGTTTCGGCCAGGATTGGAAATCCCTGATCGTCTGTCTTGATCAGAAAAAGGTCGCTCGTTGTAGAATCAATAAATCCACCGAATGTTTCTCCTGAAATTGCAAAACCACCATCAGAAGTTCTGACCAGACTACTTGCATAGTCATTTTTATTTGTACCAAGAATTACCGACCATAACAATCCACCATCATTATCGATACAGAAGAAACTAATGTCCTTGTCAAAACTGGAAAGTGTAGTACATTGCGCAACCACATAGTAGTAATTGCTGTCTTTAACAACGGAAATAATTTTTTCGATATCGTTATTTCCGTATGCAGTCTGGAAAATGGATTGGCTGTATGAATTCAGTTTTAATAAAATTATAAGCAAGCAGAGTAGAGTGGACTTCATTTGAATTTTATTTTGGGAGAATTTAAAATTAAGAAAATTGTTTTGTCGTGTTAAAGAATATTGAAAAAGTTTTAAAGTCTCTTTAAAGTTTCCGGCATAAAAAAAGGACTGCAACTTGCAGTCCCATATTTTTTCTTCTAATTTTCTAATTAGAATTCAATATTCGTCTTCATTAAAAAAGAAATCATCTTTCGTCGGATAATCCGGCCAGATCTCTTCGATACTTTCATAGGCTTCGCCTTCGTCTTCAAGTTCCTGAAGGTTCTCGATTACTTCAAGAGGAGCGCCGGAACGGATTCCGTAATCAATTAACTCGTCTTTAGTCGCAGGCCATGGAGCATCTTCCAGGTGTTGTGCTAATTCAAGGGTCCAGTACATATGAAATTATAAGTTTGTTTAATCTTTTTTTATTGGGTGGCAAAAGTATAAAAATATACTTCAAATCCTAGAGTAATATTTTAAGTAAGAAAAAATCATACTTAAATGCGGAAATGCTTGATTCAGAGGAGTTCATGAATAGAAGTTCCGGAATAAACGGGATTTGGGAATTAAATATCCCGACTCCTCAGACTTTGGCCTTCCAGGGCGTCTCTTCAGCCCCTAATTTCATGGTCAGAAAGCGGGATAATACAAATAGGTAGTCGGATAAACGGTTCAGATATTTTATAATAAGAGGATTAACTGGAACATCAGAATTTAAAAGAACAGTAAGTCGCTCAGCCCGGCGGCAAACACAACGGGCAACATGTGTACAGGAAACAGCTTGATGTCCGCCGGGAAGAACAAATGATTTCATTTCCGGCAGCTGACTTTCCATTTCATCCATTGCTTTTTCAAGTTCTGTAATATTTTCTTCGCGAAGTTCCGGCAATTTCATTTTAGATTTTTCCGGATCAGCCGCCAGATGAGAGCCAATTGTAAATAGTCTGTCCTGAATATCGATCAATAAATTCTTATCTGCAATTTCACCGGAAAGATCTCTGACCCATCCGATATATGAATTCAGTTCGTCGACAGTTCCATATGCATCGATACGAAGTGAAGCTTTTGAAACTCTTGTTCCGCCAATGAGTGAAGTCATTCCTTCATCACCTTTTTTTGTATAGATCTTCATATTGGCTTAGCTGATTTTTACATCTTCTTTTACAAAACATCATTCTGCATATCTGATTCGATCATGCCGTCTTTTATCCGGACAATACGATGAGCATGTCGGGCAATATCTTCTTCGTGAGTTACAACAATAATTGTATTTCCATTTTTGTGAATATCTTCAAACAAATTCATAATCTCTTCTGAAGTCTTAGAATCAAGATTTCCGGTTGGCTCATCGGCAAGGATGATAGAAGGATTATTTACCAACGCTCTGGCAACTGCAACACGTTGTCTTTGACCTCCACTGAGTTCATTTGGTTTATGAGTCATTCTGTCCTGCAAACCTACATCCGTTAATGCCTTGGTTGCTCTTTCATTTCTGTCGGCTTTAGAAATGCCGGCATAGACAAGCGGAAGTGCAACATTATCCAAAGCATTGCTTCTTGGAACAAGATTGAAAGTCTGAAAGATGAAACCAATTTCTTTATTTCTGATTTCTGCCAGATCGTTATCCGACATCGTGCTGACTTCATTGCCATTCAGGTAATATGTTCCGGCAGACGGTGTATCGAGGCATCCGATTATATTCATCAAAGTAGATTTCCCGGAACCTGAAGGGCCCATCAAAGCTACATACTCGCCTTTGAAAATAGACAGATCGATTGACCGCAAGGCATTCACATTTTCAGTTCCGATCGTATATTTTTTAGCAATGCCTTTAAGTTCAAGAAGGGCTTTAGATGTCATAAATGAGTGGATATGGTGAGGCTAAAGTAAGAAGTATATTGTTACAAAAATGTTATTTTGTCAAAGGTCAAGCGTGTATTTACGAGCACGAAGAGAATTTCGATATTGTTACTTTCAACGTGCGATATCCTTTTAATGGTGAACAAATTTCATTCATTTTAATTATGTGTAATTCAACGTTACAGCAATTCACAGGTCGCCCCGCTGGGGCTTGGGTCTATTCCTAATTTGTTGCTACAAACAGGTCGCCCCGCTGGGGCTTGGGTCTATTCCTAATTTGTTGCTATAAACAGGTCGCCCCGCTGGGGCTTTAGGCCGTTTCCATATTTATACCCACTCCATCTAATTAAGGTCAAGCATTGTAATCCATTTGAATTGAAATACTGAAAGCCCCAGAGGGGCGACATGTTTGTAGACGCAGAATGAAAGAAACGATTAGCCCCATCGGGGCGACCTGTGGATGAAGACGGGTCTTTTGAAATGAAATAAAAAAGATTTCGAATAAAAATTTTATTCAATTTAATTTTGTGTAATTCGCCTACAACAATTCGCAAGTCGTCTCGCTGAGGCTTTGGATCGATCTCTGACTAGTGTAAGTTGGTTAGCGTTCAAAGGAAAACAATCACGGGATAAAACTCCAAATAAACTGTTTGCCCTTTGTTTAACACCATTAAAACTTCAACTGAAAATGCTGTTTCGGAATCCCGCTTCTGAAAAATACAATTCCCAGTTTGAACAGATCGATGCTGATGGTAACTTCTTTGTTTTGGATGATCGTATCCCATGCAGATTTCATTTCACGACTCCAGTAGATGTCGTCGAAAATGAAAACTGTATCAGGAGTTTTTTTCTGAAGGCACAAATTGAAATACTCTAGTGTTGGTTGCATCCGGTGATTGCCATCGAAATAGACCAGATCCACCTTTTGCATTTTGTTCAGAACACCGGAAAGGGTCGTATCGAAATTTCCGGTTACAATTTCAATATTCGTACTACGCATTTTTTGGAAATTCACTTTTGCAAGATCTGCAATTTCTGTTGAGCCTTCAAGAGAAATAACTTTTCCGTTTTTCGCAGCGTTTGAAATATAGAGTGTAGTGATACCTAAGGATGTTCCGAGCTCAATAATGTTTTTTGCATTTGAAAAATTGACAAGCCGGAAAATAAGCTGAGAATATTTTTTTTTCCTGCAAGGAATTTTTCGCTATGTCACTGACTCTTTTTGCTGATGAACTTTTACTGCTTCCGGCACCCAAGTCAGTAACTGAAACTAAGCGGTCGTCTTCAAGAAGCTTAAGTCGTAATTCTTCAATTGGTCCGAAACAATAGTACGGAGTCTGGTCACGAATAACATTGTTGAGCAGATCAAATACGAAAGGCGAGTGAATATCGTGAGCAGTACCGCCTTTGATCCGGTATTTCAAAAAATTAGTTACAGCGAAGAGTTTATCCACGTGGCGAATTTAGTTATTCTTACGATTTTTTTTTAAATAATTAAACGAAGTATAATTGCAAACAACTAAGTGAGTTTTATCCTTAAAAAGCTGACATTCAATAGAAATCCGCTTGACTCAGCACCTTCTGATCTCTGATCACTATTTTCAAATCTCCTTCTATGAAAGGACATTAAAATAACGGTCGTTTTTATTTCCATTAGTAAGGTATTTTTTTAATTTTGCAATGCATTTTTGAACAGCCTTATGAGTTATATAGAAAACATACATGCCCGTCAGATCCTGGATTCCAGAGGAAATCCGACAATTGAAGTTGATGTCATTACAGATGCCGGAGTTGTAGGCAGAGCTGCAGTGCCAAGTGGAGCTTCAACCGGAATTCATGAAGCAGTGGAATTAAGAGATGGCGACAAGAAAAACTATCTTGGAAAAGGAGTGTTGAAAGCTGTTCACAATGTCAACAAGCTTTTGAATGATGAGCTGAAAGGTTTTCCTGTTTCTGAACAAGGTGTGATCGATGCAAGAATGATCGAGCTTGACGGGACTGAAAACAAATCGAGCATAGGTGCAAATGCAATCTTAGGAGTTAGTCTTGCTGCTGCAAAAGCTGCTGCAATTGAAACCGGACAACCTCTATACAGATATGTTGGCGGTGTAAATGCAAACATGCTTCCTGTGCCTATGATGAATATTCTCAATGGTGGTTCGCATGCAGACAATAGCATCGACTTTCAGGAGTTTATGGTAATGCCTGTGGGTGCATCTTCTTTTTCCGAATCATTGAGAATGGGAACGGAAGTGTTTCATCACCTGAAAGCAGTATTGAAGAAAAAAGGTTTGTCAACAAACGTTGGCGATGAAGGTGGTTTTGCTCCGAATATGAAATCGAATGAAGAAGCAATTCAATCGGTACTTGATGCAATCGGTGAAGCAGGTTATACACCCGGAAAAGATATTTACATTGCAATGGATGCAGCGGCTTCGGAATTCTTTGATGCCAAGGAAGGAAAGTATATCTTCAAAAAATCTACAGGTGATAAACTGACTCCGGCAGAGATGGCAGCTTATTGGGCAGATTGGGTGAAGAAATATCCGATCATTTCAATTGAAGACGGATTAGCAGAAGATGACTGGGATGGATGGAAGCGACTGACAGATGCAGTCGGATCGAAAATTCAATTGGTTGGTGACGATCTTTTCGTGACCAATGTGAAAAGATTAAGCAAAGGAATTCAGGATAAAGTAGCCAATTCAATATTAGTAAAAGTGAACCAGATCGGAACTTTGACTGAAACTATAAATGCAGTTACAATGGCTCAAAATAACAGTTATACAGCTGTAATGAGCCATAGGAGCGGAGAGACGGAAGATGTAACCATAGCCGACCTGGCAGTTGCTCTGAATACCGGTCAGATCAAGACGGGATCAGCCAGTAGGTCAGACCGGATCGCTAAATACAATCAATTATTAAGAATTGAGGAAGCTTTAGGGTCAAATGCTAGATTTGGCGGAAAAGATTTTAAATTTGTAAGCAAATAAACCTTCTTTTCAGGGAGTTGTTAAATGGATCAGGATACTTTAGATAAAATTGCTTCAGGAGAATACTCGATCTCGCCTCGTTCAGGCAGGTTGAGAAAGCGTGTTAAAGTAAAAAAGAAGAAGCCTTTTTTTCAAAGGTCTGAGACAAAGAAAAAGCTGACAACATTAGTTTGGATCTTATTACTTCTTGGATTTATCATCAGTGTCGTTTTGGTATTACCTGAAATAAATATCGAAGGCGGAAAGAAAAAAGAGAATTTAGAAAAGGCAATCGGGCGTTAGTCGGGCCTTTAGTAGAAACAGATACAATAATCATTCATAAGTGAAAACGGATAAAATAAAAGATGCTTTTGCCAGAGTGGCTTTGCCTATGGCAGTTGAAACAAAAGACTTCATTAAAAACAATGGTCACTATATCATTGGTCAATATTCTATTGAACAAGTGTATAGTGGTATGAAAGGAATGATAGGAATGGTTACTGAAACCAGTAAGCTGGATCCGGATGAAGGAATTCGTTTTCGTGGATACAGTATTCCTGAACTTCGTGAGAAACTTCCTAAAGCGCACGGAGATACAGAACCACTTCCTGAAGGAATTTTTTATCTGATGCTGATTGGTGAAATGCCGACAGATGATGATGTGGTAAATGTCAGTAATGCCTGGGCACGTCGGAGCAATGTTCCTAAACATGTTTTCGATACCTTGGATGCACTTCCCTTGACTACTCATCCGATGACACAGTTCAGTATTGCTATCATGGCACTTCAGACAGAATCTGTATTTGCTGCAGCATACCGGAAAGGCTTAAATAAAAAGGATTACTGGGAAGCTTGTTACGAAGATGTAATGAATCTGATCGCTCGTCTTCCAAGGGTAGCAGCTTATATTTACAGACGGATTTACAAAAACAATGTTCACATAGAACCGGATCACAAACTGGATTGGGCTGCAAACTTTGCGCACATGCTGGGTTATGATGATTATGATATGAAACGTATGATGCGTTTATATCTGACGCTTCATTGCGATCATGAGGGCGGAAACGTTTCTGCTCACGCAACTCACCTTGTTGGATCGGCTTTAAGTGATCCTTACCTGGCATTTGCTGCAGGTATGAATGGTCTTGCAGGTCCTTTACATGGACTGGCAAATCAGGAGGTAGTTCGGTGGATAATGGATCTTCGTAATTATTACGATGGTGCAAAACCAACCAGAGAGCAATTGAAAGATTATGTAATGAAGACCATCGAAGAAGGTAAAGTAGTTCCGGGATATGGACACGCTGTTCTTCGTAAGACTGATCCGCGCTTCCTTGCACAAATGGAGTTTGCACAGAAATATATGCCTGATGATGAAAATTGTCAGATCGTGAAAATGGTATATGAAGTTGTTCCTGAAATTTTATCAGGCATAAAGAAAATAAAGAATCCTTGGCCGAATGTGGATGCTCACAGTGGAGCACTTTTGATTCATTACGGAATGGAAGAATTTGATTTCTATACTGTTCTTTTCGGAGTTAGTCGTTCACTTGGAGTTATGGCATCATTACTTTGGGATCGTGCACTTGGACATCCATTGGAGCGTCCGGGTTCAGTTACTTATGAAGGAATGAAAGACAAAGCCCTGAAAGCATCGCAGACTCCTGTTTAACCGGAATTTATGGCTAAAGCAAAAGAACTGACTCGTTGTCCATGGTGCTTGTCATCGCCTTTGATGATGCAATATCATGATGAGGAATGGGGCACACCGGTTCATGATGATGCTTTGCATTTCGAATACATTGTTCTGGATTCATTCCAGGCCGGTCTGAGTTGGAGTACGATCCTGAACAAGCGCGAGAATTTTCGTAAGGCCTTTGATAATTTTGATGCAATTAAGATCTCGAAATACAAAGAGGCTAAGATCGAAAAGCTATTACTTGATCCCGGAATTATCCGGAACCGACTGAAAGTGGTTGCAACCGTTTCAAATGCCAAGGCATTCCTGGCCATCCAAAAAGAGTTTGGATCTTTTGACAAATACATCTGGCAGTTCACAAAGGGAAAAACTATAAAGAACAAATTCACTTCCCCAAAACAAGTTCCCGCAAAAACAAACGAATCAGATGAAATGAGTAAAGACCTCTATGCCAGAGGTTTTAAGTTCGTTGGTTCAACTATTTGTTATTCTTATATGCAGGCTGCAGGGATGGTGGATGATCATATTTCGGAATGCTTTAGGGGCGGGAAATGATTGCGGATTTCGGAATTCGATTTGGGATTTTTGGCGATGTAGCTGAGCGATAAGCAGGTTTCAAAGGCGAAGCACTAATTAATAACCTCGAATTACGAACCTCGAATTTCAATACCCAATCTCATAAAGCACCGACTTCACCTCACTCAAGATCATCGCCGTCGCGCCCCAGACCGTCTGCTTTTGTATATCAAAAAAAGGTGTAGTTATTTCCATTCCATTACTCAGTTTAATAACCTTTTCACCGACGAGAGTTTCATCCATCACCGACTCTAAGTCAGTTTCAATGATGCCGGCTACTTCTGTTTCGTCGGGAACGAAATGCGGACGGTAGCTGAGCATGCCGATATAAGGGTGAACTAAAAAATTACTTGGGGGAATATAGAGTGGTGAAAGTGCGCCGAGTATGACAACATCATTTTTGAAAATACCGATTTCTTCCTGGGCTTCTCTTAAAGCTGTGTTCTGAAGCGTTTCATCTTCAAGATCGAATCCGCCTCCTGGCAAAGCAACTTGTCCGCTGTGGACGCCATTGTATTCCGGACGGATGATCAGCGGGAAACAAATCTTGTTTTCATCTTCATAAAGCAAAATGAGGACAGCACCTTTACGATGGTTATCCGGAATTTTGATCCGGCTGCTATTGACTCTTCGTTCAGCATTGGCCATTTTATAATGCGCTTCTGTTCCGGGTAAAGGGAGCACAAGTCGCTGACGCAATTGCCGGCTTAAATCATCAAGCATAGTTTCATTTGAAATTAAGCGTGAACGGCATTTCCATTGCCATTCGCAGATACAGTATCTGTACGCTTTCTTTCTCCGATTTGTTGCCTCCACATTGCATAGTAAAGACCTTTGGAAGAAAGTAATTCGTCATGACTTCCCGATTCCACGATCGATCCTTTTTCAAGAACGAAAATTTTATTGGCATGCATTATCGTACTTAAACGGTGAGCGATCATTATCGTTATATGATCGTTGTGATCTGACAACCGACGAATCGTTCCTGTGATCTCTTCTTCAGTAATAGAATCGAGTGCGGAGGTAGCTTCATCGAATACCAGCAAGTTCGGCTGACGAAGCAGGGCGCGAGCGATGGATAATCGCTGCTTTTCTCCACCGGAAACTTTTACACCGCCTTCACCGATCACACTGTCGAGACCATTGGTTGCGCGTTGCATTAAACTCTGACATGCTGCTTTATTCAAAACGGCCAGACATTCTTCATCAGTTGCTTTCGGGTTTACGAAAAGTAAGTTCTCACGAATCGATCCGCTGAACAATTGTGAATCCTGAGTTACCAATCCGATCTGTTCACGCAATTCATCTTTTTCGATTGAAGTTCCGGCAACATTATTATAAAAGATCGTCCCGTCTTCAGGAAGGTATAAGCCAACAAGTAATTTTACCAAAGTCGTTTTACCTGAACCGGATGGACCAACAAATGCAATGCTTTCACCTTTACGAACAGTGAAATTGATATTCTCCACTGCAAATTGTTTAGAGGTCTGATGTCTGAATGAAACATTATCAAATCGCAGTTCTTCCAGTTTTCCAATACTCACAGGATTTTCCGGACGAGGTTCTAATGGCGTATTTAAGATGTCTTCGAAATTTTGTAAAGATGCCTGCGCTTCGCGATAGATTGCAATTGCATTTCCCAATTCCTGTAGCGGACCAAAAATAAAAAAGCTGAAAAATGTTAAAGTCATTAATTGTCCGAGAGTGATATTTTCCCCGAAGACAAGCCAATACAATAAGAACACGAATGCAGTTCGAAGTAAATTAACAGCCGTACCTTGAATGAATGATAGACTCCGGACGAAACGCACTTTTTTTAATTCAAGTTTCAGGATCTTTCCTGTCGTAGAGTTGAGACGTTCAATTTCCTGTCCGGCCAGGCCAAGACTTTTTACAAGTTCAATATTCCGTAATGATTCTGTCGTTGATCCTGCAAGTGAGGTAGTCTCTTTTAAAATTTCTTTACTGACTTTCTTGATGTTTTTACTAAGGGCGCTACTTATCATGGCAAGAACAGGAACTGTAACTAAAAATACAGGAGCTACTAACCAATGCACAGTAAAAGAGTAGGTGATCACGAATACCAATCCGACGAGGATCTGAAACACGAGACTTATAAAAGACACAATAAATTTTTCAGAATCGCTCCTGACTTTTTGAAGTTTGCCCAGTGTTTCACCACTGCGTTGATCTTCAAAAACATGATATGGAAGTTCAAGAGAATGACTGATACCATCTTTATACATGTCTGCTCCGGTCCGCTGAACAACTACATTTACAAAGTAGTCCTGAAAGTTTTTCGCTATTCTGGAAACCATTGCTACACCAACTAAGGCAGCAAGATAATAGAGGATCTCATGTATAAACCGGTCTGAATCGTTGGCATAATTTTTATAACCAACACCGAATTTATCAATCATTTTTCCTGCAATAACAGGGTCCATTAACGAAAAACACTGGTTGATTGCCGCCAGAACTAATGCTAAAAGGACGAATTTCTTGTAATTTTTAAGATAGGAAAGTAATAATTTCATAGATCGTGCAAAGGTATCAATTTGTGAGACGATTTGTAGCAGGAATTATTGCCAGAATCTTAAATAATTTCTAATCAGAAAGTTGAAGAGCGTAAAATAAAACACAAGATCATAAGATCACAATAAGAGCACGGAATTATAATGTGTTAAATTCCGTGCTCTTATTGTGATCTTGTGTTCTTGTGTTGAACTTTTTCATTTTACTTCGAAGATTGAGTTCTTGTATTGATCTTTTTCATTTTAATTCATAAAGTTCAATCGGCAACCCATCAGGATCGGCAAAAAAAGTAAACCGATTCCCCGTAAATTCATCAGTTCTGATAGGTTCTGTAACGATTCCAAATTTATTCAATCTTGTAATTGTACTTTCAAGGTCGTTCACTGAAAATGCAAGATGTCTTAGTCCGGTTGCCTCCGGCTGACTGACTCTTGGCGGAGGAGAAGGGAAGGAAAATAATTCAATCTTGTATTCGCCATTCACACTGAGGTCAAGTTTATATGAATTTCTTTCCTTTCTGAAATTTTCAGATACAATCTTTAATTCTAAAATTTCCGTATAAAACTTCTTCGACCGTTCATAGTCGGAAACAATAATTGCAATATGATGAATTCCTTTTATCAATTAAAATGTTATTCGTAATTGTAAATAAGTGTATGGTCACACATTCTATCTATTTCATTTGTAAAAGTAATTTTCGAAAGTCTGTTTGACGAGTCATATTCAAAAATCTGTGTTTCGATCAAAACAGGCTTTCGGTTCATTTCTTCGCGACGGAAGATTTCAGATTTCATTAACTTTGATTCTGAATACGTGTTTTTTGAAATAGTGCATTCTGAGGAAGATGTACAAACAGTATTTTCAATTTCATTTTTTTGCTCATCGAGTTTAATAGTCTGTATAACTGTGGACCCTTTTTGCACAAGGTTGTCCCATGTAATAATATCTTCGTTCGCTTTCTTCGAATGTCGTCTTTTAAAGATCATTGAAGCTGTACTATCGCCGCTGAAAAGAGTGTCGATTGAATATTCATTGTTTTCATTGTAGTAGATCTTATTGTATCGAAGTAACTTTCCGCTGAGATCTCTATGAATTTTTGAAATTAAATTTCCATTCGAATCATACACAAACTCAGTTTTTCTTTTTGGTTGTGTCGATGATTTTATTTTCTGAGCCTGATCGTATTCTTCAGTAGATTGCAATACCTTGTTTGTACCGTTGCAATCAGCCCGGAATTCTTTTTTGACAGAAAACTCACCTTGTCCAAAAAGCGTTGCTGAAATTAGTAAGAAAAATACTGCTAGTGTTGTTTGCTTGGATTTCATTCTTTATTTATGTCGAATTGTTCAAAAGTGATAACACCAAAATCTTCAGGTGTTGTTATAGTACTATCGTTTGGTAATTCAGGATTCACAGCGCTGAAATTTTCATTTTCATCTTTTGCAAGAACCCACGTTCCATTTGTGTTTTTAGAAAATGTAGAGACGCGTCCCCATCTCATTACGGCGCCACCATAATGTGAAATACTGAAACTCTCATTATCAATGCTGATACCAACAAATGGATCACCCATAACTCCACCACAAATAACACAATAAACAGCATTCATACTTCTGGCAATAACTGAATAGCCGCTTGCTGTTCCGTAGAGAATTATTGTTTCACGTTTGATTGTTGTATCACTGATTGCAGCGAGGCTGTCTTCATTCTTTTGTTTAAGAACGAGAATCATGTCTGTAAATTGGTCATTATTCAGATTACCGGAAACACTATCTCTGACTTCATAGCCGTTCGGAATTATTTCCTGCAGACTTGTGGCAATGGTGAATTTAGTGGCCAGTATGAAGATAAAAATCAGCAGCTGATATTTTTTTTGCTTCATTATGAATTTGTAATGGTTTTGAAAGGTATTGAAATTGTATGATGGTATTCAGATATGCCAGCGCATATTATGCTTCAGGGTTTCTAATTTTGTATAAAACCATCGTAAAGAAATGAAAAAGATAATTTTGATTGCCTTGATTGCTTGTGGAATTCAGGTAAATGCACAACAGATAATTGCCATGAAGTCTGGCGAGAAAATGAATGGCAAGGTTGAATCCCTTGCAAACGGTGTGGTTAACTTTCTATACAAAGGAAACTTAATGAAAATTAAAACTGACGAGATCTATTCGATCACATTTGGTGAAGTCGGTGAATCAGCCGGTGGAGAATCAACTGCTGCACTCCAGAAAGAAATAGGAGAGAAACAGATCATGTCAGGTTCGTATATGGTTCGTTATAAAGTTGCAGACAGAATTGTTTCAAAAGCTCCGCGTGTTGACAATTTAACTCAGGAAAAAGGAACAGTAGTTGTTGATGTTACTATTGACAAATATGGTCATGTGATGAAAGCCATTCCGGGTGCACCAGGTTCAACTACTAACAGTGAGTACCTGAAAACAAAAGCCAAACAAGCCGCTGAAAGTGCGCTGTTCAATAATGTCCCAACTGCGCCATTGGAGCAGAAGGGGTATATGGTGATTGTATTTTAGTCTAGGTTTCAAAGTTCAAAGTTCAAAGTTCAAAGTTCAAAGTTCAAAGTTGGCTTCGTAGGTGACTACAAGGCCAACTTTGAACCTTGAACTTTGAGCCTTAAACTATTTTACTTACTGCAACAATTCAGCATCCACTTCCCGCATCCATCTATTCTGTTCAGTATTCACTAAACCATGTTGGGTTTGTTCGTCGTATTCGTTTTGTGCCTGAACATATGCAGCCCATACTTCATCGAAAAGTGCTTTTACCTGTTGTTCGATTTTCATAGGACTTAAAGTTGTTTGCATTAATTGTTTCCGGAATCTTCGGGCGTACATTTCACAGATGTTGAAATGGTATTGTTCGTGCAACAACAGCGAATCTCTCTCACCACCCTCTTTTACCCATGAACTTCTTTTTATAAAACAAGCATCAAAATTTATGTAGAGCGTTAAAGTTCCATTTTGAATTTCAGGTCTGGCTTTGTAATAAAACATACAATTACTTTCAGCCGCAAAATCAGATGCTTTAACAGGTCCCAGAAAATCCGTCCATGCTAACTGATATCCTTCGCTCCAGATAAGCGTGTCACCTATATCAGGTTTTAATCTGATATTGTGCAAAAATTCCACCACAACTTTATTTGCCATAGGAGGAATATTGATATTCTCTTTCATCCATTGGTCAAAATTCAGTAAAGATTGCTTCATGGCAGTAAGAATATTTTTTTCTGCTACTTCCGGAATATTTCCCAGAACATTCATTGTGGGTTTACCGTTGAGTTGAAACAATTCAAAAATATCACCATCAATTTCTCTGTAAAAACGGATGGAGAAATCAAGCACATCCTGATGTTTTGCCGGACTTCCTTTGACATCTAATCTGAATTTCTTTAATTCCAATATGACCGGAATTGTGGTTGAGTCAAAGGTTACTGAGTGTTGAACGAGATCCAATAGATCACTTGTCAGTGATTTTTTAAAACCGGCAGTCATTATCTTTCCTGTGACCATTACCGTTCCTGTTGACTTATCATTTCGGCCGTCCCGGACCTCACTGATATGATAACCTTTCTGATTAATGTTCCAGGATTCAGGATGTAGGTTTAAGATGTATTCAGCAGAAAATAAGCGAAATGGAGTGGTCAGGAGGAACATCCAGACGAGGAAATAATTTTTCATTAGCAGACCCGGATTCTAACGTTTTTGGCAAGAATTTATTTGTAAATTTACAAACATCAAGCGGATAAGTTCTGCTTCAATACCATTTTAAAGGCCTCATTGTATGGAGATTGTATTTTTAATTGTTGGATTGCTACTTGGAGCAGTCATTGCTTACTTTTTTGTGAAGAACAAGCCAAATGCAGTAGAGAAGGAGCTTCAATTCAAAATTACTGAACTTGAAAGAGAAAAGAGTGTGCTGACTGACAGAATTCAGCAAATGATTCTTCAGCAAAAAAATTCAGACGATATCCTGAAAAAGGAAAGAGATCAAATCATTGCTTTGAGTTCAAGTCTGGCGACAAAACAAGAAATGGTTAACAACTATCTCGATAAACTGGAGAATCAGAAAGCAGATGTTGAAAACCTGCAGAAGAAATTTACAATGGAATTTGAAAATCTTTCTTCTAAGATCCTTGAAGAAAAGAGTCTCAAATTTGTAGAGCAGAACAGAACAAATCTGGATGTTATTCTGACACCACTCAGAGAAAAAATAAAAGACTTTGAACAGAAAGTAGAGCAGTCTTATAAAATTGAATCTGCGGAAAGACATACATTAAAGGGTGAGATCAAAAATCTGATTGAATTAAATAAGCAGATCTCTGATGAAGCAAATAATTTAGCGCGGGCACTGAAAGGGGACACAAAAACGCAAGGCAATTGGGGTGAAGCAATTCTTGAAAGAATTCTGGAACGCTCAGGATTGGTTAAAGGTTGTGAATACGAAGTTCAGTATAATACTACAAACGAAGAAGGACGTCGCATTCAACCCGATATAATTATTAATCTGCCCGACAACAAACATATTGTTATCGATTCAAAAGTAAGTCTGGTTGCTTATGATGCAATGGTAAATGCAAGTACAGATGAAGACCGTGAGAAATATTTACGCGATCATATACTTTCAGTTCGTTCGCATATTAAAGGTCTGAGTGAAAAAAATTATCAGACATCAATTGGAATAAACACTCCTGATTTTGTTCTTTTGTTTATGCCAATAGAATCCTCATTTGGTCTGGCAGTTCAGGCAGATAATGAGTTGTTCACTTTTGCATGGGACAGAAAAATTGTGATCGTAAGTCCATCGACATTACTTGCGACGATGAAAACAATTTCATCTATCTGGAAGCAGGAGCGACAAACAAGAAACGCAATTGAAATTGCCAGACAAGGTGGTGCATTGTATGATAAGTTTAAAAACTTCGTAGACGATCTGATTGAAGTCGGTACAAAGATGAATGGTGCAAAGAAGTCATACGAAGATGCAATGAATAAATTATCTTCAGGCTCAGGAAATCTTGTTAAGCGGGTAGAAGACCTGAAAAAACTTGGGGCGAAATCAACAAAGGATCTTCCACCTTCTATTTTGGAAAAGGCACAGGAAAGTGTAGAAGAAGAATAACGATGGGCAGACTTATACCGGCTTTCATACTTGTATTAGTGTTCTCAGGTTGTTTTACAACGAGAGATTTAAGCAATACCAATCTGGCTTCTTTTTACAAGCCAAATGATAATGTTTATCATCCTGAATTTTCAGTCTGGAATCAGAAGGATTCTATGTTGATCCTTTATACGAAAGTACTTCCCGAAGAATTTCTTTATGTGCGACAACCTGATAATGGCTATAAGTCATTTGTAAAGATCATAGCAGAAGTTGTGCGCTCGTATGACAATACGAAAGTGCTCGACAGCATATCTTCAGTGTTTTCTTTCGACATTCTTGATAAATCGATTCAGCAGGTTTTATCGATGAAAGTTCCTGTTAAACAAAATGGAGAATTAAAACTTCGGATAGTGATTTATGATCTCAATAAAGGAGCATATGAAGATTACTTTGTTCCTTTGGAAATTAACAGTACAATTTCCAGAAACGACTTTGCTTTTACTGATAAGGCGGGAAATATAATTCTGAAGAATT
This sequence comes from Bacteroidota bacterium, assembly GCA_016711505.1. NCBI lineage: Bacteria > Pseudomonadati > Bacteroidota > Bacteroidota bacterium. Next base: position 180,077 of record JADJSV010000020.1, read on the forward strand.
ATTTTAACCAATCAGATAGTTTTATGATCCATTATAAAGATCCGGGTATCCGGACTTTATGGTGTAAGCATTATAAACGTCAATTCTTACTTCCTGCGCCACCTTTTTCTTTTGACATAAAAACTGAATTTGATTATACACCTGACAGTGTATTTCAAATCAGTGTAAATGATTCGACTTTAGTAAATCTTCCTGAGGAAGGATTTTATCATTTGCAATCAGATACAACCATTAAAGAAGGCGGAACAATCTTTCGCTTTGAATCAGGTTATCCGAATGTTTCAAAACAACAGCAACTCTTAGAATCACTGAGGTATCTTACATCTAAAAAAGAATTTGAGGAAATGCAAAAATCCACGAACATGAAAACAGCGGTTGATAATTTCTGGCTGTCGCGTGGAGGTTCTGAAGAAAAAACCCGTGCTTTGATCCGTAAATATTATGGCAGGGTACAAGATGCAAACAAATTTTTTACATCTTATACTGAGGGTTGGAGAACAGACAGAGGGATGATCTATGTGATCTTTGGATCACCTACCACTCTTTATCTGGGTGCTGAATCAGAAACATGGATCTACGGAACTCCAAACAGTGCATTAGCATTAAATTTCTTTTTTACAAAAGTGAATAATCCATTTACACCCAATGATATGACCTTGTCGAGAGCGCCGATATATGAAAGTAACTGGTATCGCGCTGTCGAAACATGGCGTCAAGGCAGGGCATTCAATAGTTTTAATTAGTATCAGAAAAAAGTATGTACAACAACAATAACAAAGGTAGTTTTCGTTCCCGTCGCCCAGAGCCAAAAGAAGACACGCAATTGATCTATGGAATTCGTCCGGTAATGGAAGCAATTCATGCCGGAAAAGAAATCGACAGAATGTTTATTTGCCGTGGAGCAAAAGGTGAGTTGATGGGAGAGTTGAAAGAACTTTTAAAGGAAAAGAATATTACCTATACAGAAGTTCCTATAGAAAAATTGCATCGCATCACACGTAATAATCATCAGGATGTTGTATGTTACATTTCTTCGATCACTTATCATAAATTAACAGACATCGTTCCATTCGTTTTTGAGAAAGGTCAGGTTCCATTAATTTTAATTCTCGACAGGATAACGGATGTACGGAATTTCGGAGCGATTGCGCGTACTGCAGAATGTTCCGGAGTACATGCAATCGTAATTCCCGGTAGGGGAGCGGCTCAGGTTACTGCTGATGCCATCAAGACCTCTGCAGGAGCATTGAGCAAAATTCCTGTATGTCGCGAGAACCATTTAAAGCAAACAGTTGCCTATTTGCAGGAAAGTGGAATTCGTGTTGTCGCTGCAAGTGAAAAAGGGAGTGAAGATTATTTTAAATCAGATTTCAGCGGACCACTGGCGATCATTATGGGTTCAGAAGAAGATGGTGTAAGCAATGAGTTGATAAAATCTGCAGAAGAATTATCACGTATTCCATTGGCAGGAACAATTTCGTCGTTAAATGTTTCAGTTGCTTGTGGAGTGATGCTTTATGAAGCCATCCGTCAACGTGCAAAATAAGAGATCTGGAAATGGATATTAAAAAAAGAAATGATCGGTTGCTGATATTTATTCTGGCAATTTCTTTTGTACTCCATTTCATTAACCTGAAAGATCTTTCATTATCCAATGATGAATTGAGTGCGATAACACGATCGCGCTATGATACATTTTCCGAAATGATCACAAAGGGCGTGTATATCGACTATCATCCTGCCGGCATTCAAACGTACATATTTTACTGGATGAAGTTATTTGGTGATGATGCATTTTTATTGCGGATCCCTTTTGTTTTGTGTGCATTTGGTTCAACAATTTTGTTGTATTTCATTTGTAAAAAGTGGGCGAATGAATTTATCGGACTGTTAACAATTATCACTTTCACTACCAGTTCGCTTGTCATTCAGTACACTCAGATTGCAAGAATGTATAGCACAGGAATGTTCTTTTGCCTGCTCGCAACTTATGGCTGGACATTTTTTCTTTTCAATGAAAGTGGTAAAGGGAAAATGAAATTTTGGTGGATCTGGTTGATTGGTTCCATACTTTGTATTCATAATCATTACTTCAGTTTTGCTTTTGCTGCAATACTTGGCTTAAGTGGAATGTTTTTTGTGAAAAAGGATCTTTTGAAATTGTATCTTTTAGGAGGTACAATTGCTTTACTATCTTTCATTCCGGAGCTGGGAATTTTCAAAGAACAGATGAAGACGGGAGATATCGGTGGCTGGTTGGCTCCGCCTGAAAAAACATTTTTGTGGGATTTCTTCTATGTTGTATTCAACAATTCAAAATTATTTATTGTCGTTGTTGTAGTCTGGTTGATCTTAGGAGCAATCTTCCCAATTCATTCGCCAAACATAACCCGCTGGAGAATATTATCTGTGATCTGGTTTATGTTTGTCTTCCTGCTTGCATACCTGTATTCAGTGCTCGGACATCCGGTCATTCAGTTTTCAACACTGTTATTTGTATTGCCATTCATTTTCTTTTTTATATTTTCATTTACGCCGCGATTCTTACTGAAGTATCAGTTACCGGTGATCTTATTTTTTCTATTTACGGGAATGTATAGTCTTATAGCTTCCGGATTTTATTCAAAAAATCATTTCGGAGTTTTCAAAGAAATTGCAGAAGATGTAAATTCATTTCCGCCGGATGTACCTGTTGTCGTTAATGTGATCAATCCGCAATATTTCAATTATTATTATTCTAAACTTGCCTCAAAACCCCGGCAGATAATTTTCAAATTAGAAAGTCCAAAAGATTATGGGCGGTTATTTCAGATCGTAGATTCCAGCACTTCCGATGAATTTGGTTATTCCTGGACGAACAGCTATCATCCGTATGAGATCCTTGAGGTCATTCGTTCGAAATATCCAAAACTTATTCAGAAGAAAATTTATTTCAACGCTACTTCCTATTTATTTTCAAAGTCAGGTGAGGAAATAAAAACGGACTCTGTTATTTATACTTTTATTAATGATTATGATGGCGATACGTTTATGCCAATCCATGAGACAGATGAACATGCATTCTCAGGAAAATATTCTGAATGGATGGATAGTACAAAAACATTTAGTACTTCAGTAAAAACACCTGTTGAAGAAATTCCCGAGTCCGCTGATCGGTATGCAATTTTTTCTGCGAAAGTATATTTTGACAAATTGCCTGAACAAGCTTCGATTAATTTAGCATTCGATGATTCAACACATTCATATCAATTCCATGGTGCGGGTTTAACTGATTATTGCCATGAACCGGGTAAGTGGTATTCGATTTTAATTTGTGGTGAATTTCCACGAAGCGCGAAGAAGGGAGATAAATTAACTGCCTATTTTCACAACCCTGCCGGTGAAAAATTCTGGATCGACGATTTCAAACTTGTTGTCAGAACTTCACATAATCCATATAAAAAATAACTCACTTTGCCACAGCACCACCTTCGTAAAGATGTTCTCTGTATTTTTTCGAAGGCGACTCAATGAATTTTCCAAGTCCGAGTTTATCCCAGATCTCGTCGATACGTTCAATTGTTCGGTCATCGGATGCCAGGATATTTGGCCAGTCACGTTGAAACCCATCGAACTCTTTTGTCTTTCTTGTCCCATCCATTGATAAATGCGAAACACCGGATTCATCTTCAACTAAAATGTGATCGCGTTTTGGATCAACATTATTTGCAAATCTCCATACGGCATCAGCAGTATCTGAAATGTCGAATGTGTGCTCGAGAAAAACAATAACTTTTATTTCCGAAAAATCTTTTCTGGCAAACAATTTTTTAGAAATTTCTTTGACATGATTCTTTCTGTTCTTTTCAATCGATAAGAAGAGAATTGAAATCCCGAGTTTAAGAACCTGATAGTTGATAGCTTTTATTTCAGGAAATTCATTTTGAATTTCTGATTGGTCAGGGGTCTTGTTGCTAACTGAACCGAATGAAATTCGTCCTGAAAGTTCTTCATGAGTTTTCTTGGTACCGTCAATTCCGATTTTTCCCCCAAAGGCCATTACAGAACAGCTATGGTCAAGAACATCCACAGGTCCTTGAGTAAAGTGAATGTCGTGCGCAGGATCAAAATTCTCACTTACATATTTTGCAACTTCACTGCTGTTGTGAATATTTACATCGCCATCAACAACAACCATCATTTTTGTGAACATCATTTGTCCGGCTCCCCAAAGACTGTGCATTACTTTGCTTGCTTGTCCCGGATAATCTTTATTGATCTTCACAATAACTAAATTATGAAACACACCTTCAACAGGTAATACCATATCAACAATTTCCGGAACCATTGTCATTTTTATGGGCACAAGAAATATCCGTTCTGTTGCTTTTCCTATCCATGCATCTTCCTGTGGTGGTATACCAACAATTGTCGCAGGATAAACAGCATTCTTTCTGTGAGTGATACAAGTGATATGAAAGCGCGGATACATATCGGCTAAAGAATAATAACCTGTATGATCTCCAAACGGGCCTTCAAGAATATAATCTTCGCTTGGGTCAACATAGCCTTCGATAATAATGTCGGCATCTGCAGGAACCTGTACATCCTGAGTCAGGCATTGAACCAATTCAACTTTTTTCTTGCGGATAAATCCGGCAAGCATATATTCATCAACGCCATCAGGAAGTGGGGCAGTGGCAGAGTAAGCATAAACAGGATCTCCGCCCAGTGCAATTGCAACAGGCATTTTCTGGCCAAGCTTTTTGTATTCATTAAAATGGCGGGCACTTACTTTGTGACGATGCCAGTGCATTCCTGTCATCTTCGGATCGAAAACCTGCATTCTGTAAAGTCCGACATTTCGCAAACCCGTTAATGGATCTTTAGTATGAATAACAGGAAGAGTAACGAACGGTCCACCATCTTCAGGCCAGCATTTCAGAACAGGAAATTTAGTAATGTCCGGATCTTTCATGACCACTTCCTGACATTCGCCTTTACCACTTATAATTTTGGGCATCCATGAAGCAATTGATCCAAGAGTTGGAAGCATTTTCAATTTATCTAAAATGCTATCTTTAGGAGTAGTAAGTTGTTTAATTAATGTTTCGATTTCCGCAGCAACATCATCAAGTTTTTCAACTCCTAAAGCCCAGGCCATCCTCTGTTCAGTTCCCATTGAATTAATGAGAACAGGAAAATCTGTTCCGTTGTTTTCAAATAACAGCGCCGGACCATATTGCTTAGAGATCCTGTCTGTAATTTCTGTGATCTCCAGTTCAGGGTTTACAAATTCTTTGATACGAACCAATTCACCTTTTTCTTCAAGTGTTTTGATCCAGTGTTGGGTATTGCGATACATAAAATTCAATTAGAATTACAAAGGTAACAAGAATGTAGATGAATGGTTTAGATATTGATTTTTGTCTGCGATTTTATATTTTGGCTATTAATTCTGAATTTCATAGATTTATCGAAATTAACCCCACATTCTTATGAAGCTTAAATTTTACCTGTTTTTACTGATTTTAGTAACTTATTGTAAAGGAGCAGAGGCACAAACGATAACACTTGAAACCGATACTGTTTATCGAGGAACATATTTTAGTACTCTGGCTACAACTACAGGCGTAAGTCTTTGGGGATATTATCATTCATTTAGTATTACCTTATCAGGTCCATCAACAATTAATGTTTCGGCATATTGTGATCCATCAGATGTCATTCGTATGAATGGCCAGACAACCGTAAGTACAACTCCCGGGTCTTATACATTATCCTTCACTGATTCAGCAGGAGTGTTACAAACATTTCCAAATGTTTTTTGGATATTATATCAGCCAATACCTCAAATTCCTGTTCTAAATTTTCCATTAGACAATCAGGTAATAACAAATACAAATTTCTCTCTAGAGTGGGATGGATCTCCAGGCTCAGTCGATTATTATTTTGAGCTTAGTACTGACTCAATTTTTTCAAATATCTATTATTACACTAACCAATATTATAGATGGACTGAATGGGATACACAAGGAAATTTACCAAGCGGTAAAACTTATGGGCATGTTAAGTGTAGGAATTATGTTACATCGGTCAGTTCGGCTTTTTCCCCAACCCAATCATTTGAAATCAATGCTTCACCTTCGTTAAGCAATGCTCTTCCGAATACTACTTTTCAGGGTCAAAATAATTTTCAATTAAATATTTCAGGTTCAAGTACTCATTTTGAACAAGGCTCCCCAACAGAATCAACTTTTTTACGTCAATCTTCAACTATTATTAATCCATTTAAAACTAATCCTGATGGTAATTTTATATTGAAGGAACATTTTAATATTCCAGTTAGTGCACCGATAGGATTATATGACCTTGTTTACTATAATCAGATAGATGATACATTAATTTATTATAATGCTGTTAACATTAATGGTAGTAATTCATTTTCTGGCAAAGTATTTCTTGATTTAAACTTCAACGGAGTATTTGATAGTTCAGACGTTCCTTATAATAATGCAATATTGAATATTAGTCCATATAATGAAATCAGTGACTCATCTGGAGATTTTTCCGGTTATTTACCTAGTGGTACGTTTAATTTAAGTGTAGAAAATCTTCTTCCATACTTGAATTCGGTTCCGGCAGATTACACAATCAATTTTCCAGGGACTGGTGCAAGCTTGACAAATCGCGACTTTGCTGTCCAGATCGATTCCTTATTTCATGATCTGAACATCAACATTTCTGCAAATCACTTTGTACGTGTGGGTGTAAGTGATGTCATTCGGATAAACTATATCAATCATGGTCCAATCTCTGAAGATGGACAGGTTAAATTTCTTCCTGCACCGGGAATGGTTTTGGATTCAGTTTCTGATCCGGGATTCTCATTATCGGGCGATACAATGATCTGGAATTTTACGGGATTGAATTTTTTGCAATTCAATGAAATAAGACTCTATTATTCAATTCCGCCAAGCTTGCCCATTGGAACAAATTTAAATCTGAATGCATGGATAGTCGGTAGTGTCGGACCTGATTATACTCCGGGTAGAAATGTAGATTTTGCAAATCAAGAAGTGAGAGGTCCTTTTGACCCGAATATAAAATCAGTTTCACCTGAAAACTTATCACCGGCCTTAATTCCAAACGGAATTTCTTTGAAGTACACTATTGAATTTCAAAATACAGGAAATGATGTTGCATTTAATATTAGCATTCTCGACACAATTAGTCAAAACGTTGATCTCTCTTCAATTCAGATAATCGGTGCAAGTGCTAATTACCGAATGATCATTTATCCCGGACGAGTAGTAGAATTCCGGTTCGATAATATAAATTTACCGGATAGTAATTCTAATGAACCCGGCAGCCATGGACTTATTAGTTACACAATAAATGCACTAACTACGTTGACTGTTCAAGATAGAATTCTGAATACAGCATATATTTATTTTGATCATAATGCACCAATTGCTACAAATACTTCAATTACTACAATTGGTGTTGGTGTTGATGAACTAAGCTCAGACCAGCCAACGATTTCAGTTTATCCAAATCCAATTACTTCAAAAACAAAAATATCTTACGAACTGAATCAATCAACAACTGTAAAAGTGAACCTGATAAATTATCAGGGCAAAGTAATTCAGTGTCTTTTCGAAGGACAACAAGTACAAGGGATACATGAACTAATTTTTGATTCTGCACATCTGCCTTCAGGAATTTATTTCATTTCTGTGATTGATAATGCAGGTGTAAGAACCAAAAGAGTTATCTCTATGAAGTAAATATGGAAAAGATTAAAACCTGAATATTTATATGCATGAAATGATAGAAATTGAGTTGCTGTAAGAAAATTTTACAACCTTGAAAATAATCAAGTTCATTTAATTTTCAAGGAAAGCATTAATTTCTCTCAGTAGTAAATTTCTTTCATCGATCTGCGGATTATGCCCGGAGTTTTCAAACATTATAAATTTTGCTTGTGGGCAGAATTTTTTATATTCAAGAGTTAATTTTGGATTGCACATTCGGTCATACCTTCCCGTCATTATCAATATTGGCATAGGAAGATTTATTAATTCTTTTGTGACATCATAAGTTGCAGCATCACCACTAAGTGTGAAATCGCCATCTGCGCCAACTATCTGATAATATACTCGATGGTTAAAGCTCACTTGGCAACTGTCAGGAAGATCAAATGTATTGTCAGTGCAATAACCATGAACAAAATTCAATGGAAACTTTTCATATAATTCATAATGTATTTTATCCGATGAACGATATCCTTTTTCTCTTAAAGCCAGAACAGCGTCCCAGACTTCAGGCATTTGATTTGAAAATATGTAATTGTATTCATCATTAGTTTCCTGCCACATTTTTCCGCTATATAAACCGCTGACGATAATAAGTTGTTCGACATGTTGCGGAAATTTTATTGCATATAATTGTGCAACCAGACTTCCGTAAGAATGACCTAACACATTTATTTTTTCATATCCAAGCGTTTTGCGGATAGCTTTCCAGATGTCAAACATCGCCTTCAATAGAATATTCAATTGGTGAATATGCAGTATCAGATTTTCCTCTTCCGAAAAAGTCGATAAAGATCAGCGTGGATGAATCACTCAATCCATCATAACTATGCATATCTGCATGCGATGAACCCGGTCCACCATAATAAGAAACAAAGGCTTTCCGTTTCCAAAAGATTCTATCCATAATTTATGTCCATTGGCAATAACAAATCTTCCGGAAGGTTTTAGAATTGATTTTTCATCTTTTGAATTGCATCCTGAATTCAAAATATAAAATGCCAGGATAATTAAGATGTAAGATGTTTGCTGTTAATAAAAAGTCATACTTTAAATTCTGACAGTTGCAATATTCTTCGAATATACATACAATTCCATTATATTTGGCCAATGAAGAAGTTGATTCTGCCCAACATTTTATTTTTAATTCTTCCTCTTTTTGGTTGTGCATTGATCTATTCGGATTCGATCATCGATAGTGCACTTATTCCCCGCTTCTTATTTTCTACACTGTGGTTTCTTGTGGCTGCAATATGGTTTCTGGCCCAGGTCAAAAGAGGAAGTCAATTTGCAATTTCTATAGTTAATCCTGTCTCGATATTGTTTCTGATCTGGTTAGTTTCAACCCTTATTTCAGGAATGAATGCTCTCAATCAAACTGAGTTTTTGATTGAAGTCCAGAAAGTATTTTTATACTTTTCTGTTTACATCGGGTTCACAGTGTTTTTAAGCAGAGAAAATCTCTTTGAGAAAGAATTGTTTCTAAAAGTAGTTTTATCACTGGTCTCTTTGTTGTTGATGATCGGTGTCTACCAATACTATGAATATAATTGTAGCCTGACCAGCAGAGGAATGACGAAAGTATCGGCATTAATGAATAACAGGAATTTGTTTGCAGAGTATCTTGGACTTTGTTTACCTTTTGTTTTTTGTGGATGTATGTTGCTAAAGAATGCATGGAGAATCCTGGCTGTCGTTTTAAGTCTTTTTTTCACTTATAGCAATTATGTTACTATTTACAAGATCTGTATATGTTGCTGCTTCTGCGGCAATGTTCTTTTCAGGTCTTTTGTTTCTTTTATTGAAATTGAACCAGGGATTTAAAATCGCAATTTCAGGAAAATCTAAAATTGTTCTGCTGGTTTCTTTAGTTCTGATTGGAACTATTGCCGTCAAGTTAAACCGGCAATCTGACGGAGCAATAAAGGAACGAATATTGTCAGTGTTCGAATTCGATAAAGGCAGCGCCGGCGGACGTATTAAAGTATGGAAGATCTCAGGGCAAATGATCAAAGACTCAGGTTTTTTTGGAGTGGGAGCCGGAAACTGGAAGATAAATTTTGAATCATATGGATTTAATCAGAATGGCGAAATCTTTACGACTGAACCACTCAACGATTATTTGGGAATCTATTGTGAATCGGGATTGCTTGGCTTTATTGGATATGCAGGAATGATCGTTGCCGGAATTTTTCTACTGATAAAAAGATTGTTTCTGTGTAAAGACAAAGTTGATTATTTTGAGTTTGCAGTCTTAACTTCATTAATAACCTTTGCAATAATTTCCTTTTTCAATTTTCCGAAAGACAGGATAGAGCCTTCAATAATGATGTGTTTCTTACTTGCATTTGCTTCGATTGGTAATTCTGATAAAAAGGAATATGGTTCAAGAAAAATAATCGTAGGTATTACATTGGTTTTAATTTTAATCAGCACATATAATCTTTGGGCATGGACTGAGCGCTTTCAGGCAGAACAACATCTGGCAAAAGCTTTACAAGCACGCGAAAATCAGCAATGGGGGACGGTAGTTCGTGAAATAAATAAAGGCAGGAGTAAATATTACAGTTTAGATCCGACTACAACACCAATGAACTGGTATAGTGGGATTGCTCATTATTCACTGGGAGATCTGGAGTCAGCACACAAAGATTTTAAACTGGCGTATGCCGAAAATCCATTCCATCTTCATGTAATAAATAATCTTGCAACTACAACTGCAATGAAAAATGAAAATGAAACTGCAATTAATTTATTTGAAGAAGCTCTTGCTATCAACCCGCTTTTTTATGATGCTATTTATAACGAAGTTGCTGTCCTCTATAAATTGCAACGATACGATGATGCATTAAAAATTTTAGATACATGGAAAAGACGTCGTGAACCGAAGGTGCGGGAGTATATCAAGCTTATAAAAGAAGCTAAAGGAAAAAATCAATTGCGAAATTGAATTGTTGAATCACCTTTAGATATTTCCTTTAAGATGTTTTTTCATTTCTGAAATAACTTTCTCTTTCAATGCCGGTATATCATCCTGTGTCATTCCTTTTGTTGAAATAGGCTCCGACCATACGCAATGTAGAACACCAGGAGATAATTCAATTGGGCGCATTGGAGAAAGTAATTTGCCTGTATTCAAAAGTGTAAGTGCAGCAATTGGAACCTGCGATTCTATAGCAAGACGAAAAGCGCCATCTCTGAAATCCAATAATGGTTCGGAACTTTTATTTCTCGTTCCTTCAGGGAAAATAAAAACTGAAATTCCTTCGCGGATATTTTTCTGCATATTCTCCATACTTTTTGCGCGGGCATATTTATCTTTTCTGTTAACTGAAATATATAGATTTCGAATAATATATCCCATTAACGGAATTTTCGTCAATTCTTCTTTTGCAAGATATTTAAACACATGGTCAGTTGCAATAGCATCAGCCGGAATATCCAGTTGCGATAAATGATTTGCAATAAAAACATAAGTTTCTTCCTTTTTCAGAAGATGTTTGTTTTTTATTTTCAGGCGGATACCAAAAAAGATAAAAAGCGTTCTTGCCCAGTTTCTTGATACATATTTATGTGCGATTCCTGCTGCTTTTGACTTGTTTGCAAAAGTGAAGATAGCGAAGTAGCAAATTATAGCAATGAACAGAGTGATAACAAATATGATCAGGCCATAAATACCCCAGATCGCTTTTAAGATTCGGATCATGATTTTAATATTGAATTTTCATTTGATCAGTGCGCAAGTACGACATTATATTTTAATTGCAGACCTTTTTTCCAATGTTGATTTACATAATACAATGTATCAGTTGAAAATTCAGCATGATAGTTCATGCCCGGAGCGGGTAGTGGAGAAAATTCAGCTATACCGGTGAAATTTTCATTATTCAGTTCAACGATTCTTGCAATCCTTTCATCGTATGTTTCTGCAAACACTTTTGTAACGCGGTATTGCTTAATGTTTTCATAAAAAAGATAGATTATTGAAAAGAAGAAAGCTATAGATGAAATTTTTAATATGTGAGATTCCTTTTTGAACAACATACCTGTCAGAGTGAATAAAATGGCAAAAGAGATCGTTAGAACTAAAGTTATGATCAACAAAGCTCTTGCCGGACCAGTCTCACCAAGTATGAAAACTGTTGGGAACAGGCAGATAAAAATTGCAGCAAATGTTAATAGAAGAATGACGAAAATATTTCTAATGATGGCATATGTCTTGTTCTGTAACATTTCCTGAATGTAGAATCCAAAGGCAATCCATGGTAATCCAAAAATAACAAATAAATGTATTTTCGAAGGGATATACTGAATTAAGATCTTTCCAAAAGAACGAAACAGAATTTCACATTTTTGAAAAAGTGACAAGGATGGTAATAGTGCATTTCTATGAAAAGTTCCCGGTGAAAGGGTAGAAATTAAAAAAGAGGCAAAGATCAGAATCATCATCAATAACAAACTTCTGTTTTTTGAGCTGGCTTTGAACACTTCAATTCCCTCTGAACGGATCTTGAAAGTTACAAACAGAAGAGAAAACAAAATCATCAGGACAGCAAATGATTCGGAAGCACTTCCGATATACAGAGAAGAGAAGATAAGCAATGCAGGTGTGTAAAATCTTTTTTTATTGTTCAGATATAGGTTGACGAGGATCAATCCGAAGATAATACTCCACACATATGTCGTGACACTTATAAACCAAAACCAGTTTTCGCCGACGGAAAATGCACATAAGACAAGCGAAGCGATAATGAGTAATGGTGGGAAGTCGCTGTTAAAATCATTTTCGTCAACATCATACCAATTGTAAATTTTGTAAAAAAGAGAGGAGAGGATTAAATACAATGTAGCAAATGTTAAAATGAAAAATCCCGCAAGAAAGTATTTGAAACCTGAGAGTTTTAATAACATCAGACTTACAAAATGACTCAGCCAGCGTCCACTGAAATCAGTATACTGAAATATCATTCCACCAATTGCCCCAGCCGATTTTTCCAGAAACAAAAAATAATAATCATCCGCAGCAAAACGCGCGTTAAATGATAATATCACCAGCAACAGCAGAAGTAAGATTGTGAAACTGTATGTGAAGCCTTTGAACACTTTTTTAACTAATAACTAATAACTAATAACTAATAACTAATAACTAATAGTGAGTAATGAAAAAATATTTTATTTTTAAAGAAGGGTTGCTTGATCATATTTATTTTCACTTTTACTTTTCACTTTTCACTTTTCACTTTTCACTTTCTTCTTTTCACTTCATTCCACTTCATTCCACTTCATTCCACTTCATTTCACTTCATTTTACTTCATTTCACTTCACTTCACTTCATTTCACTTCATTCCACTTCATTCCACTTCTTCATTCAAGCCGTCCGTACTTTATTCCACTTCTTCAACTGCCAGTTGATCTCACCGGTACAGATGTGGTTTTTGTCTGTGTCGTAAACATCAACTTTCATTAAATAAAATACAGAGTCCTGAGTTTTTAATGGAGTGAAAACATTTTGTTCCAGCATTTGTGGAGTAAGGTGCAGGATAACAGATACATTTTTCTTTGCCTGAAAATGATATGTCATCTTCATTTCTTTCATAATTATTCTCAGATCATCTCTTCCAATAACTTTTATTAAAGTCAATCCGGAAACAAATTCGGATAAAGTTGCAAGTGCACATGCATGAATTCCATTAATGTGATTCCTGTTGATTCTCCAATAGGGAAGTTGAATGTGAAAGCCATCTTTGAAAACCTCAAGTATTCTGAATCCATGTGGGCGATTAAAAGGAATAGAATAACTAAGAACGAACTGCAGAATTCTCCTGCTAAAAGCAGAGCTTTCAGCCTTTAACATCAGCTTTTGAATTTTCATATCAGATGATTAATTGTCAATTTGAAATTTGATTCTGAACTTTTAAATAAGCTTCATAAAATTCTTTCTCGATCTCGCTCACGATTTCTTTTATTGGCTGAATTTTCTTGACAAGTTCTACCGTTTGACCTGCACACCAAAGATTATTGTAATTACCCGGCTTAACGGCATCTTCAAGCCAGTTAAATCCACGTCGCTGGATGATCATCTTAAAAAACTTTTTGGTCCGTGGATTATTACTCATCCATTTTTCAAACCAGTTTTGTTTCGTTCCAAGCTTTTTGGCGAAATCAGTATTTATGATAGTACAAGGTGTCCCGCTGATTCTTTCCGTGAGCACAATGTCTTCCATATGTGAATTAATGATCGCCTCTTTGTATTCTTTTGAAACAGTTGCTTCTGTACTAGCTATGAAACGGGTTCCACTGTAACCTACTGCAGCACCTGCAGCAATTGCACTGAACAAAGTTGAACCATTTGCTATTCCTCCTGCTGCAAGAATTGGTACGTTAGGAAATTCTTTTCGCAGAGCCTGGATTAGCATGCTAACAGGATAAGGTCCTGCATGTCCTCCGGCTCCTTGTCCGACGGCAACAAATCCATCGCATCCCAGATCAGCACATTTTTTTGCATGGATCAGATTAGTCACATCACAGAAGACTTTTCCGCCATATGCATGTGCACCTTTAATTGTTTCCTCCGGATTGCCAAGAGAGGTGATGAAAACGGGAACTTTCTTCGAAAGGCAGATTGCCAGATGCTTTTGAGACCATGGATTTGCTTTTTGTACTATGATATTTACACCATAATTTCCTTGTTGCCCCGATCTGCCGGCCATGAAATTGTTCAAATCGTCTAGTACCCCTTCCAATTCACCTTCATTTCTGAAATTCAATGACGGGAAACAACCTAAAATTCCTGCTGAAACCGCTTCTTTTACCATTGGTACTGTAGTCACTAAAAACATAGGCGCCATCACTAATGGAAAACGGATATTTAGTGCCTCTGTAAGGTTGTTTTTGAAATTCATTTCTTTTAGACAATTTAATTTACAAACCTAAGTTTATTTGTTGGTAAAAGTCCTGATTGAAATGTAGCTTTTACAGTCGAAATTGTTAACAAACGCTGAATAAAAAAAATAGATTTTTAGCTCAGGAACGGCTAAAAACTATACTTTGGCACACATCAGAGCATCTCAATCGGGACCCAAAAATAAGGTCTCCGATTTTGTATTGATTATAACACATGGTCAACGTTACCCGAATATTTGACATTCCACGACGTCAGAAAGAAAAGTTCGCAACAAGTGAATCTTTATTAGGCAAAATAGATGGTGCCTGGAAGGCCTGGTCAACAGACGACTTCATTGAACAAGCAAACCAGATTTCAAAAGGTCTTACTGAATTAGGTATCAAGAGAGGTGATGCTGTTGCAATGATCTCTGCTAATCGTCCTGAGTGGAATATCATGGACATTGGCATGCTTCAGGCAGGAATCGTAAATGTTCCGATCTATACTACATTATCTGAACCTGAAATTGCATTCATACTCAACGATTGTAAAGCGAGATTAGTAATTGCAGGAGACCGGTCTTTATACGATAAAGTAAATGCTGTCCGTTCAAAAATTCCGACGTTGGTTGAAATTTATACCATCGATTCAATTCCAGACATTCCTAACATTAACGATATTATTTCAAAAGGAAAAAGTTCAGGAATTGATGTGAATGAAATGATGAGTGTAGCAGAGCCAGGTGATGTTGCAACTATTTTGTATACCAGTGGCACAACAGGAACTCCTAAAGGTGTAATGCTGACGCACGATAATATCGTCAGTAATATATTATCCAGCGAACACTTGTGCCCCGTTGGCCCCGGCGATCGCGCATTGAGTTTCTTGCCTCTATGCCATAGTTATGAACGGATGTTGACTTACCTCTACATGTATATCGGTGTGTCGATCTACTATGCAGAAAGTATTGAAAAGATCGGTGATAATCTGAAAGAATTGAAGCCACATGTATTTTCTACGGTTCCTCGATTGCTTGAAAAAGTTTTTGATAAGATCGTAAACAAAGGAAAAGAACTTACAGGAATAAAACACAAACTATTTTTCTGGGCACTCGATCTTGGATTGAGATATGAGAAGGATGGAAAAAATGGTGCCTGGTATGAACTGCAACTGAAACTTGCCAATAAATTGATTTTTTCAAAATGGCGTGAAGCGCTTGGAGGAAATGTAAGAGTGATCGTTAGTGGTGGTGCCGCCTTGCAACCACGACTGGCAAGAGTTTTCTGGTCAGCCGGAATAAACGTTTTAGAAGGATACGGTCTGACAGAAACTTCACCGGTAATTGCTGTCAATAATCTTGAACATAGAGGTAGTGCCTTCGGAACTGTTGGTCCGGTAATAAAAGGTGTAAAAGTAATGATTGCAGAAGACGGTGAAATCCTATGTAAAGGCCCGAATGTGATGAAAGGATATTTTAATCGTCCGGATCTGACAGCAGAAGTTATAGATGCCGATGGTTGGTTTCATACCGGTGATATCGGGTGCTTCATTGAAGATCATTATTTAAAAATTACAGATCGTAAAAAAGAAATTTTCAAAACATCAGGCGGAAAATATGTTGCACCGCAGGCTTTGGAAAATAAATTTAAAGAGTCGCAATTCATTGAACAGATCATGGTACTTGGTGAAAATAGAAAATTTCCATCTGCATTGATCGTTCCTGATTTCGCACATTTGAAAAAATGGTGCGAGATACATAATATCTCTTATTCTGATAATCAGGATCTGATTCGGAAACCCGAAGTAATAGAAAGAATTCAAAAGGAAGTCGAAATCTATAATGCAGATTTCGGTCAGGCTGAACAGATAAAAAAATTCTCTTTACTACCTAACGAATGGACAGTAGATAGTGGAGAACTTACTGCAACCCTGAAACTGAAGAGGAAGATAATTAATGAGAAGTATTCTTCTTTGGTTGAAAAAATGTACTCAGAGTAAAATAATTTGTCCGACAACAACTTTATGAAAAGAAATATTAAAAAAGTTACAGTTCTGGGAAGTGGAATAATGGGTAGCAGAATCGCTTGCCATTTTGCAAACATTGGAACAGAAGTACTTTTACTCGATATCGCACCAAAGGAATTGAATGAAGAAGAAAAGAAAAAAGGTTTGGCTCTTGATTCTTCACTTGTAAAAAACAGGATTGTCAATACGGCACTTCAGTCTACTCTAAAAGCAAATCCATCTCCCATCTATAAAAAATCTTTTGCCTCAAGGATTCGCACAGGAAATTTTACAGATAACATGAAAGACATTGCCTCAAGTGACTGGATCATTGAAGTGGTGATTGAAAATATTGATATTAAAAAATCTGTTTTTTCTGAAGTTGAAAAATACAGAAAGCCCGGAACTCTGATCACTTCAAACACATCAGGAATTCCAATTCATCTGATGGCTGAAGGAAGAAGTGATGATTTCAGAAAGCATTTTTGCGGGACACACTTTTTTAATCCGCCACGCTATTTGAGATTATTGGAGATCATCCCAACAGCAGAAACAGATCCCGAAGTAATTGCATTCCTTGAAAATTACGGGGATGTATTCCTTGGTAAATCGACTGTGATCTGTAAGGATACACCGGCTTTCATCGCAAACAGGATAGGAGTTTACTCTATATTGTCGCTATTGCATCTGGTAGAAAAAATGGGACTGACAGTAGATGAGATCGACAAACTTACCGGACCTGTTCTGGGCCGACCGAAATCTGCGACTTTCCGGACAACGGATGTTGTTGGATTAGATACGATGGTGAAAGTCGCCAATGATGTTTATGAACGTTGTCCTGATGATGAGGCACGGGCTGCATTTAAATTACCTGCGTTTGTCCAGAAAATGGTTGAACAAAAGTGGTTCGGAGATAAAACTAATCAGGGTTTTTATAAAAAAGTTAAAGGAGCAAACGGTAAAAGTGAGATTCTTACACTGGATCTTAAAACGTTTGAATATGTCCCTAAATCAAAAGTAAAGTTTGCCACACTTGAGCAGACGAAAACGATAGATAGTTTTAAAGAGAGAATTAAAATTTTATTTAAAGGAAAAGATAAAGCCGGTGAGTTTTATCGTGAATCTTTTTGTTCTCTCTTTGCATACATCTCAAATAGAATTCCGGAAATTTCGGATGAACTTTATAAAATTGATGACGCAATTTGTGCAGGCTTCGGCTGGGAAACCGGTCCGTTTCAGATCTGGGATATTCTTGGTGTTGCAGAGGTTGTAACATTAATGGAGCAGTTAGGTCACAAACCTGCAGCTTGGGTGAAAGAGTTTGTATCAAAAGGAAATAAAAATTTCTATCAGTATAAAAACGGACAACAATATTATTACTCAATTGACGGAACCTATAAAGTAAAACCGGGTTCAGAGAATTTTATTTTGCTGGATGCGAATCGTGAAAAGATAGTATGGAAAAATCAAGGAAGTACACTAACGGATATTGGTGATGGCGTATTGAATCTTGAATTTCATACAAAGATGAATACGATCGGTGGTGAAATTATTCAGGGAATGAACACAGCAATTGAAACTGCAGAAAAGGATTTCCGCGGATTAGTGATTGCCAATGAAGGACAGAATTTTTCTGCAGGTGCTAATCTCGGAATGGTTTTTATGCTTGCTGTTGAACAAGAGTTTGACGAAATCGATATGGCTATCCGTGCATTTCAGAATATGAACATGCGTGTTCGCTATAGTAGTATTCCTGTTGTGGTTGCACCACATGCTCTCACTTTAGGCGGGGGTTGCGAAATGTCGTTACATGCTGATAAGGTAGTGGCTTCAGCTGAAACCTATATCGGAATGGTTGAATTTGGTGTCGGACTTATTCCCGGCGGTGGTGGAAGTAAAGAATTTGCCGTTCGTGCTAGTGACGCTTACGTAGAAGGTACGATCGATGAGTTGGTGATGAAAGATTTCTACATGAGCATTGCAATGGCAAAAGTATCTACCAGTGCATGGGAAGCTTTCGATCTTAAGATCCTGAAGCCCGGACACGATGAGGTTGTACTCAATCCATCGCGTGTAATTTCAGAAGCAAAACGAGCTGTAATAGAAATGTCGGTTGACGGCTACACCAAACCGGTTCAAAGAAAAGATGTAAAGGTTCTTGGTAAAAATGGTCTTGCAATGTTTTATGCAGGTGCCAATTCAATGCAATCCGGAAATTTCATTTCGGAACACGACCAGAAGATCTCACGAAAACTTGCATATGTTTTGTGTGGCGGAGATCTGTCTGCTTACAGTTATGTTTCTGAACAATACCTCCTCGATCTGGAACGGGAAGCATTTTTATCATTGTGCGGAGAAAAGAAAACACTCGAGAGAATACAAAGTATATTAACCTCCGGTAAACCATTAAGAAATTAACAATCATCAATAATATGATACACGCAATTTATAAGTTATTCATCAACCGAAAGACACAAGTGTTTTTACTGCTTGCGCTGTTTCCGGTTTTGCTCTTTTCACAAGGTTCGGAAGAGAAACCAAAATATGCGCCGGGAAAAGAAAAACACCGTAATAAAACTGATGAGATCGGCCGCAAACAAGGACAATGGATGTTCTTCAATACTTTCGGAGATAAGATCGCAGAAATTGATTTCGTCAACGATGTAAAAGAAGGCATTGAAAGAAAATTTTACAGCTACGACAAGCCTCGTGAAGAAACAGAATATTTAGCGGGTGTAAAAGATGGTGTTTATACAAAGTATTTTTTCTCCGGACAGGTTCAGCTCGAAGGAGCTTATAAAGATGGAAAGAAAGATGGCAAATGGACAAAATATTTTGAAGACGGTTCAATTCGTCAGGATGGTGCATATAAAAATGGAAAGAAGGATGGTGTGTGGAAATCCTATAGTCGTAAAGGTGTTGTCGTCGGACAAGCGACTTATAAGGATGGGGTGAATGTAGAAGAACTTGAAGCAGCAAAGAAGAAAGCTGATGAGGAAAAGAAGGCTGCGGAAAAGAAGGCTGCTGATAAGAAGGGCGGAATTCCCGGAGCTAAACCGGGTACACCACCTCCGGGAAATACACCTCCTAAACCGGTTGATCCAAAGAAGAAGTAATTAAATTTGTAAAGGAAATTTGAAATGAATGCATATATAATTGCCGCTCATCGAACAGCAGTAGGTAAAGCTCCTAAAGGCGTTTTCAAAAATACCAGACCGGATGATCTGGCTGTAGCAGTTATTAAACATCTGCTAACAGTCGTACCTCAACTCGATAAAGAACAAATTGATGATGTGATCGTAGGGAATGCAACACCGGAAGCTGAGCAAGGATTGAATATCGGAAGAATGATCTCATTGATGGGACTTGATACAGTTAAGGTTCCCGGAATGACTGTGAACAGATATTGTGCATCAGGATTAGAAACAATTGCAATTGCTTCTGCAAAGATCCATGCCGGCATGGCTGATTGTATTATTGCAGGCGGTGTTGAATGCATGTCACCTATACCTTTTGGCGGATGGAAAATTGTTCCTAACCTAAAATATGTTCAGGAGAAGCCGGATTATTATTGGGGAATGGGCCTGACTGCTGAAGCAGTTGCAAAAGAATATAAAGTCTCAAGAGAAGATCAGGATAAGTTCGGATTGGAATCTAATATGAAAGCAGTTGCTGCTATCAAAGATGGAAAATTCAAAGATGAAATAGTGCCCTTCAATGTTCAGGAGATTTATCTTGATGAAAAAGAAAAACGAAAAGTCCGTGAATTTATAGTTGATACTGATGAAGGTCCACGCGGAGATTCTACTCTTGAAAAAATGGCAACACTTAAACCTGTGTTTGATGCAAGGGGATCTGTTACAGCCGGGAATTCTTCGCAGACTTCAGATGGAGCTGCATTTGTCATAATCGTCAGTGAAAGAATGTTGAAGCAATTGAATGTTAAACCAATTGCACGTCTTGTAGATTATGCTGTGGCAGGAGTAGAGCCACGGGTAATGGGCATCGGACCGATAGAGGCAATTCCTAAAGTGCTTAAACACGCAGGAATGAAATTGAAAGACATTCAGCTGATCGAATTGAATGAAGCATTTGCATCGCAATCGCTTGCAGTAATGCGTACACTGGAAATTGACCAGTCGATCGTCAATGTAAATGGTGGAGCAATCGCCCTCGGACATCCATTGGGATGCAGCGGTGCGAAATTATCTGTTCAACTTTTTAATGAGATGCGACGTAGAAAGCAGAAATATGGTTTGGTCACAATGTGTGTTGGGACCGGACAGGGTGCTGCAGGCATTTACGAGTTATTATAATATTACTGAAAAATCTATAAAAGAATACAAATGTTAGATACAAAAAAATCGACAAAAGGTGGAGAATTCCTTATCAAGGAAACATTAGCGGGTGATGTTTTCATTCCTGAGCAGTGGACTGAAGAACAATTGATGATTGCTCAAACTTGTCAGGATTTTTTGGAAGCGGAAGTTTATCCTAATCTTGATCGAATTGATGCGCAGGAGGAAGGATTGATGCAATCTATTCTCGACAAAGCAGGAGAACTTGGTTTGCTTGGTATTTCTATCCCTGAGCAATATGGCGGATTCGGAAAAGATTTTACAACAGGAATGTTGGCTACAGAAGTTTTAGGTGCCGGTCATTCTTTTTCTGTTGCTTATGCTGCTCATACCGGAATCGGCACATTGCCAATTTTGTATTATGGAAATGAAGCACAAAAAAGTAAATACATTCCGAAGTTATCCAGCGGAGAATGGAAGGCTGCTTATTGTCTGACAGAGCCAAGTAGTGGTTCAGATGCCAATTCAGGAAAAACGAAAGCTGTGTTATCTGCGGATGGAAAAAATTATATTATCAACGGACAAAAAATGTGGATCACCAATGGTGGTTTTGCAGATGTGTATATTGTCTTTGCAAAAATTGATTCAGATGAAAATCTTTCTGCATTTATTGTTGAGAAAAAATTCCCTGGTATCACCCTGAATCCTGAAGAACATAAAATGGGAATCAAAGGGAGCAGTACTCGTCAGGTATTTTTCAATGATTGCGTAGTTCCTGTTGAAAATATGTTGAGTGAGAGAGGAAATGGATTTAAGATCGCTGTAAATATTCTGAATCTCGGAAGGGTGAAACTTGCCGGTGCTGCTATAGGCGGATCAAAACGTGTAAGTACCCTTGCAATCGGATATGCAAACGAACGTCAGCAATTTGGGCGACCAATTGCTAAGTATGGAGCTATCCGTTTTAAACTGGCTGAGCAGGCAATCCGGATCTTTGCATGTGAATCTGCAATTTTTCGATGCTCACAAAATATCGAAGATGCAATTAATGATCTGATCGCAGGTGGTATGGAAGAAGGTCGCGCCAAGTTAAAAGGCGTTGAACAATTTGCTGTTGAAGCCGCCATTTTAAAAGTTCATGGTAGTGAAGTTTTGGATTATGTAGTGGATGAAGGTGTTCAGGTTTATGGAGGAATGGGTTACAGTTCAGAAGGACCTATGGACCGTTCGTATCGTGATTCAAGGATCAACAGGATCTTTGAAGGAACCAATGAGATCAACAGAATGCTCATCGTAGATATGATGCTCAAGCGTGCAATGAAAGGTGAGCTCGATCTGCTGGGTCCTGCAACAGCAGTTGCGAATGAATTAATGTCAATACCTGATTTTGGTTCAGGTACCGGAGAGCTTTTCGAAGAAGAAAAAAAATATATCGCTAATTTCAAAAAAGCCGTTCTTCTTGTTGCCGGTGCAGCAGTTCAGAAACTTATGATGGAACTTGCAAAAGAACAGGAAGTCCTCATGAATATCGCTGATATGATGATCGAATTATATGTTTGTGAATCGATCCAGTTACGCGTTGAAAAATTAGTAGGCATTAAAGGAGCAGATGCCTGCAAAGAACAAATCGAAATGATGCGGGTTTATATCAACGATGCATCAGATAAGATCAACAAATCAGGAAAAGATGCTATTGCTTCTTTCGCAGAAGGCGATGAGCAAAGAATGATCTTAATGGGATTAAAACGATTTGCAAAAGTAGCACCACTAAATGTTCGCGACTCCCGCAGATTAATAGCAGCAAAATTGTTGACGGAGAATAAATACTGTTTTTGATTTGTCCGCTGTCAGACGAAATTAGGTCAAAGGTCAAGGGTCAAAGGTTAAAAGGTGAATTAGCACCATTACCTTTGACCCTTGACCTTTGACCTGATTCACACTTTCCACTATGAAAAACCTTGAATACTGAGGCACACTTTTTCACTTCTTCCGGAAAGAAAATTAACTTTTACTCTCAAAACACGGTAAAAATGACCTTTTCTTAACGATTTTCCAACCCAAAATTAATGTGATTTTACTTGAAAAGAACTAACTTTGCCAATAACTTTCTCCACAAGTGCTGAAAAAACTACTATTTATACTTTTTTTGATATCATGCAGCAGTAGCGATTTTTTGCACGCTCAATATTATGAGAAAGCATACGGCGAACGGAATGACCGGGAAGGTGTGTATTTCCAATCTGTTTCAAATGGGTATATTATTGCAGGTACTGCACTTGATACAACTTACAATACCCGTGGATATTATATCTTAAAGATTGATAAGAGAGGTCAAAAGGTTTGGGAGAAGCAATATTCAGATGCATTCAGTGCCTATACATATGGACTTACTGTTCTTGATAATGGAAACATTGCTATTGTAGGTACACACGCAGGTATTTTTTATACTGCACTTGCCGAAGTTTTACTGCTCGATTCAATGGGTAATTTTCTGGGTTCTCAGACTTATCCACCATTGGATGGATGGGGAACAAGTGGAGTAGGCATTGTGAAGACTGATGACTCGTCTGCTGCAATTACAATTTACACAGATGGTTTTATCTCTACAAATTACTATAGTATCTACCGGTTGAATCAGGATCTTTCTCCACGATGGACTGAATTCGTTGGTTATGATGGATCGCTGGTAAATAATCACAGCATGATAAAAAGTGCGACAGATGATTTTTTCTCACTCGGGTATTATGACATGTACGTTTATGGTCCGCAGTTACAATTTCAGGTATCAAACATTCGTAAATTTGATGCAAGTGGAAATCTGCAAATAGATTCACTTTATGATTTTCAAATACAGACAGTATCAATTTCTCCGACAAATGACGGCGGGTGTATTGTAGCAGGGAATCATGACAACAGCGGACAAACAGATATTTTTCTCATCAAACTGGATGCAAATGGTGAAGTTAACTGGACGAGTGAATTTGGTTCTGCTTTGAATGAAAACACAGTTCAGGCAATGCAGACCGTTGATGGTGGTTATGCTGTTATAGCTACAGTGCCAGATCTGATCTTGTTAAATCAGCATGATATTGTTTTTATTCGTTGCGATGCCAATGGCGATAGTATTTCGAGTAAACAAATGGGATCCACTCTTAATGAAACTGCTTTACATCTGGAACAAACGCCTGATAGTAATTTTGCTATACTTGGAACAACAACAGGTTACGGACCTAACAGGATCTATTTTGCCATTGTTGATTCTTTGGGAAATACTCCATCTGAATATACCATTTCCGGAACAGGAAGATATTTTTGTGAAGGAGATTCACTTACTCTTACCATAAATCCATTACCGGATCCGTCTGTGCGTATTAGCTGGTCTTGCGGTGATACTCTTCCTCAGATCTCAGTAAGAACTACCGGAAGTTTCTTTGCTACTCTTACCGATACGTCAGGAAATGTTACTGAAACAAATATTTATTCTTGTTTTTTTGCAGAAACGCCACAAGTTTCTATCGGATCTGATACCATGGGTATATGTGAGTCAGCGGAACTCTTGAACTCATTCCAGGCTGATTTTACAATACAATATCAATGGTACTTGAATGATACACTTATTCCGGGAGCAACTTCTGAAAACTATAAACCTACCGGAAATGGAAAGTATATGCTGATTGCAACAAACTATTGTACTGCTGACACTGACATAGTTTTTATAGATTCAATTTATTCTAATCCGCCTGTTCCAATTCTTGTTTCACCTTCTATCGATTATGTTTGTGCGGGTGATAGTTTAAGAATTTCGGTTGATGTTGATTCAACAACTTTGTTACAATGGTATGGTGCCGATGATTTTAATTGGTATGTGATAAATGGCGAAGTTGATTCAGTTTTTTATGCTACCTACGATGGAGTCTTTTTGGTCAGTGTTACTGATGTAAATGGTTGTGTAAATTATTCTGATCCTAAACCTGTTGCATTTGATAATATTCCTGCTTTGGTCAATTCTAATGGACCTCCGGCTTTTTGTCAGGGTGGCGAAGTAGAGCTTTCAACTGAACCTGGTAGTAATTTCTTATGGTCAACTGGAGATACAACTTCATTGTTAACAGTGAATACAGCAGGAAATTATTTTGTAAGCTATATTAATCAGTATGGTTGTCAGAAGAACACAGATACTATTTCTATAACCATTCTGCCAAGTCCTTTCGTTACGATAGGTCCGGATACAACGGTATGTAACGATGATATCTATGTTCTCGATGCAGGTCCGGGTTTCAATAATTATTTATGGAGTATGGGAACTGTTTCCCAATCGATCTTCTTAATTTCACATGGCATCGGTATAGATACACAGGAAGTTTTTGTTTTCGTAACCGATACCAATGGATGCACAAGCAGCGATACTGCACAGGTAATCTTTGATATTTGCATTAGTGTTGATCAGGTGATATCCGATGAAAATATTTATTTGTACCCTTCCATTTTACATTCCGGAGAAACTATCAGTGTTCATTCTGACCGATCTGAAAATACTTTCTGGTTATATGATATGACAGGGAAATTAATTTACCGTAAAGACTTTGAGAACAGTTTGAATGAAGTTCTCCAATTCCCTCAAGGATTCTATGTCTATCGGATTCAAACCAAGGACAACCGATTTAAGGTTGGAAAGATGATTATTCAGTGAAAAATGTACCTGTGCTTTTAGGCTAATATGATTTTCCTTGAATTTATTACCTTTTTACTGCATAACTGTGTAAGTTCATTCCCATTTTTCTTGGAGTTCTTCTGAAATTAGTAGTAACTTTGGTGAAATGAAATTTCTGAAAAAATCCTTCGTGGTATTTATTGCAATGCTGTTGCTGGTTTCATGCAGTGGGGTATTTGTAATGATCCATACTTGCATGGGTTCTAAGAAAACAGAAGTTACATTTTCTGATAATCATAAATGTTGTAGCAAAAAAAAGAAGTCAGTAAATTCCTGCAATATTGAAAGAAAGTGTTGTAATGTAGATTATCAGTATCATAAGTTAAGTGTAGTTTCACTTCCGGCGGATGACCAAATAACTCCGGATCTTTTCATATCCGAAACATCGCTGATCAATTTTAGTTTTAATACGAATGAACATTCAGTAAAACAAATTGATCATTCTCCGCCTTTATTAGTACAGGATTTTTCTATTGAATTTCGTCAGCTCTTGATTTGAGATTGTCCATTTTTTAATTTTTTATTGTTTAATGATTTTACTGAAAAACTTCGTGTTTTCATTCAGGAAATCAGATTATATAAAATTTAATTTATAAAAAAATGAAATTCAAAATAATTGTATTTGTTTTTCTTCTGTTTTCATACGCAAATAATGTGACTGCCCACAACCTCATACGAGGCAATGTTAGTGAAGCAGGAGAGAAGAAACTTCCGGTTGCCGGAGCAGGAATTTATTTTCCGGGCTTAAATGCAGGCACTGTTACAGATTCAGCCGGAAATTTTGTAATAGACGTGCATGCTAATCTTCCATTCAAAATGGTTGTGAGCATGATTGGATTTAAACCGGATACACTGTTAATTACAGATATCAGTTTTAAAACGATTTCTCTTTCTAAGAATAAAGAATTAAAGGAAGTTGAAATAAGTGCAAAACGGGAAGATTTGATGATCTCAACAATGCAACCGATCAACACTCAAAAAATAACGGAAGGTGAATTACTCAAAGCAGCATGTTGCAATTTGTCTGAAGCATTTGAAACCAATCCCACTATCAATGTTGCATATAAAGACGCAGTTACAGGAGCAAAAGAAATACAACTCCTGGGTTTATCCGGAATCTATTCCCAGCTTTTAACTGAGAATATTCCAAACATGCAAAGTATAGCAGGAATATATGGACTAACTTTCATTCCCGGTCCATGGATGGAATCCATTCAGCTTACAAAAGGAAGTGGTTCAGTTTTGAATGGCTATGAATCAACAACAGGATTGATAAACGTGGAATTCAAAAAACCTTTAGAAAAATCCACACCGAAATTCTATCTCAATTTATTCTCCGATGAAAAAGCAGCAATGGAGATAAATACTTTTTACAAGAAAAAAGTAAGTTCAAAAGTAAGCACAATGTTATTAGCACATGGCCGCTATATGAATACTGCTGATGACATGAATGACGATGGATTTATGGATATGCCAAAAGGCAAGCAGATCAACTTGTATAACAGATGGCAATTGCAAGTCGGACGAAGAGTTGAAATGCAAGTAGGAGTGAAATTCCTGGCAGATTATCTCAACGGTGGACAACTCGATGCAACTGAAAGTCATGTTCATGTTGTAAATCCTGGACAACTGTACCTAACTAAAGTAGATACCAAGCGGGGCGAGGCTTATGCAAAATTAGGAATTGTTTATCCTAAGCGACCTCAGATGAGCATTGGAAATATTGCCCAGTTCGTTTATCATGACATGAATTCTAATTTTGGTTTAAAGACTTACGATGCAACTAACCGGTCTTTCTTTTATCAGGGAATATTTCAGAATTATTTTATAAAAGAAAAACATCAGTATAAAGTTGGATTCACCTATAAGATGAATGAAGTGAATCAGTTTTATTTGGGTGATAATTTTGAGATCATAGAAAATATTCCGGGCGTCTTCTTTGAGTATACTTACAGTACTCTCAATAAATTCACCATGATTCTTGGAGCAAGGAAGATTATCATTTTGAAGATGACTGGGTGCTTACTCCCCGTATCCACTTGAAATATAATTTCACTGATAATTCTGTACTACGACTCAGCGCAGGAAGCAGCTACCGTAGACCATATTTTATTGCTGATCATATTTCAATTCTGGCAACCTCCAGGACCATTGTCCTGAATGATAAAACCAAAGCTGAAAGAGCATGGAATTATGGCTTAAATTTTACACAGAAGTTTGTAATGAACGAAAAAGATTATTCGTTTTCATTCGATGCTTACCGGACAGACTTTTCACAGCAACTTGTGATGGATGTCTATTCGGATTCAACACAGATCAGTTTTTATAATCTGGAAGGAGAATCTTATAGCAATAGTCTTCAGGGAGCATTCACAGCAGAATTAATAGAGAATCTTGAACTTCGTCTTGCATATAAATTTGATGATGTCAGATCTACTTACAGAGGTGTATTACGTGAAGTACCTTTAGTTACCAGAAGCAGGGGCCTTATGAATTTGTCTTATGAATTAAAACAGCGCCATTGGAAGTTTAACTACACACTTGTTTACGAAGGACAGAAAGCATTACAATTTGTTTACTTACCTGAGAATGGAAACAGAGATACCCGCTCTCCGGATTTCTTTACAATGAATTTCCAGGCAACAAAAGAATTCAAAAGATTTGAGATCTATGGTGGTGCAGAGAATTTATTGGATTTTAGACAGAAAGTTCCAATTATAAACTCAACTGATCCTTTTGGTGATAAATTTGATGCAACAAATATCTGGGGACCGATTGCAGGGAGAAGAGTTTATTTAGGATTGAGGTTTTCTATACGATAGTTTTTTAAAAGTGAAAAGTGAAAAGTGAAAAGTGAAAAGTGGCGCTTGGCAGCATTCAGGATAATTGTCAAGGCTGCGGAGAATAATTGAAGAAAAATAAAAATAGAATAAAAAATGAAAAAACTCCTTATACTACTTGCTTTTATCATTTCGACAAATGTAAAAGCTCAAACTGATTCTCTCAGTATAAAAACATCAGCCGTTTGTGAAACTTGTAAAGAGACCATTGAGCGCGATCTATCTTTTGTGAAAGGAATTATCAGCTCGTCGCTTGATTTGAAAACTCATCAGCTTTCGGTTGTATATGATTCAAAAAAAATTGATGCGGATAAGATCAGAAACGAAGTTGCGAAAATCGGTTACAATGCGGATTCAGTTAAAGCCGATCCGAAAGCCTTCAAGCGACTTCCGGAGTGTTGTAAAAAACCTCATAACGAATAAAGACTGATTATTTGCCAAATACTTTTTCGCCGTTTAAATAAGTAGCAACGACTTTAGTATTTGGTATTTCTTTCTCATCAATCTTCATGATATCCTGATCAAGGATCACAAGGTCTGCAAATTTGCCTTCCTCAAGTGATACTTTTTCTTCTTCTTCGAAATTAGCGTAGGCCGCCATGATCGTCATGGCTCTGAGAGCATCTTTTCTTTTTATTCTTTCTTCAAACAAAAATCCGCCGTCAGGAAAATCTTTCAGATCGCGTCTGTAAACGGCAGCATAAAATGTATTCAATGGATTTATTGCTTCTACAGGGAAGTCTGTACCAAAGGCCATCATACCCATCGCTTCATCTTTCAATGATTTGTAAGCATACGCATATGGCATTCTTTCTTTTCCAATTCTTTCTTCTACCCAATACATATCGCTTGTTGCATGCGTAGGCTGAACAGAAGGAATGATATTACTGGAAGCAAATAGTTTTCTGTCCTTCTCATCAACGATCTGACAATGTTCTATCCGCCATCTTTTATTATTCTCAGGGCTCAGATGGTCTTTGTAAATATTCAGTACAACTTTATTTGCTGAATCACCAATTGCATGTGTGCAAATTTGAAACCCATTTTCGAGAGCTTCATCAGCTAGATCAGACATATACTTTTCTGAATAAAGCATAAAACCATAATGACCTTTCTGATCTGAGTATTCCTGCTTCATACATGCTCCACGAGACCCAAGTGCACCATCTGCATATATTTTAATTGACCTCACATTCATTCTGTCACTTTTGTATGGACCATGCTCAATGAAATGTTTGATGGAAGCAGGGTCATTTGAGATCATTGCATAGATCCGCATTTTCAGCTTTCCTGATTTTTGCATATTGTGCAATGCAATGATGGTGTCTTTTCCAAGACCGGCATCGTCAACCGTAGTTAGTCCTACGGCAAAACAATTCTCCTGAGCTTTCATAATTGATTCCTCAATGAGCTGATCTGAGAAAGGCGGAATTTTATTTCTCACTTGTTCAATGGCATTATCGATCAATAGTCCGGTAAGTTTTCCGTTAGCCTGTAGATATTCACCTCCTGTTACTTTTGAATCAATAGTTATTCCGGCTAGTTTTAATGCAGCTGAGTTACAAAGAGCAGCATGACCATCAATGCGCATTAGAAAAACAGGTTTGTCAGGAAACAAACTGTCGAGCTTTTCATTTGTCGGATATTCTTTTACTTCCCAATCGTTTTGATCCCAACCACGACCTAATTCCCATGAAAATTTATTCGTTGCAGAATATTCCTGCATCCTGACAATAATTTCATCAAATGAATTTGTTCCATAGAGATCGCATTTTAAAAGATCAGTTCCGTAACCGTAAAAATGACAATGTGCATCAATAAATCCCGGATAAACCGCTTTGCCATCAAGGTCTATTTTTTCTTTTGTCGTATACTCTTCTAATAAATCAGCAGTCGAGCCAATTGCAACAATTTTCCCGTTTTTAATAGCAATTGCTTCGACAACTGAAAATCCATTGTCAACAGTATAAATTTTTCCATTATAAAGGATCGTATCTGCTTTTTTTTCAATGTGGCAGGATGTCAGGACGGTAATAATCAAGAAAAGCGCCGTCGAAAGTGATAAATTTTTCATAGTTTAATTTGTTCTGAGTGCAAAGTAAATAATATCTTCGTAAGTAAATAAATCCCTATATATGATCCATGACAATCTAATTGAATTGAAATACCCGATAGGTAAATTTGCTGATCCGGGAATACCTACATCAGATCAGATCAAGAATTACATTGAGTTCTTCATCTAATGATTTTGAAAGAACATATTTTCATCCTGAAAGCCAGAAGGAATTCAAATTATATACTGCTACTGCATTGTATGCCTGGCATGGAAAGCATCACCTTGGACATTTAAGAATAATTAACAATCAGTTTAAAGCAAGATGAAGAAACTTCTCTTATTTGCAATTCTATGCTTAAGTCTCCCGGCATTTGCTCAGGAGAAAGATGCTGAATCGAAAATGAAACAGTATTTTTTGGTTATACTGACAAAAGGACCAAACCGAACGCAGGATTCTACTACTGCCAGTCAAATTCAGGCGGCTCATATGAAAAATATCGGCAAGCTCTATGAAGAAGGTAAGTTAGATCTGGCAGGGCCATTTATGGATGATGGCGACTGGCGTGGAGTTTTTGTATTCAATGTTCCTACTCAGGAGGAGGTTGAAAAATTACTTCAGACAGATGCTGCTATCAGTTCAGGTAGATTGAGTTATATCATCCATCCATGGTATTCGCAAAAAGGGGCAATGTTACGGTAAGCATGGACAATGAAGAAAAACCTCCTAAATTAAGTTCCGGACCGCTGATTCTTGTACTGGCGGCTGTAATTGTTGCTGTTTTTGTTATAGAATGGTTAATTGAATTGGTATGGAAATGAAGATGAATTACCTTTGAAAATAGTATTTATAACTGTTGTTTCATAGTTGAAAAAATACGGAGTGCAGGTTAAAATAGGAATAACTTTTTAGCGTTATTTAATGTATAAATCAATCCCGGAAGTTAGCGGGTTCAAATCAAACAAACATGTTAAGTAAATTAAAGGCCTGGATCGGTCGCCGGAAAAAATTTCTGATCGTTTCTGCCATTGCCGGCGGGTCATTTCTGTCATATAGTTTTGTAGAAGATTATTATTTTGAAGTCGGAAAAAATCTCGACATCTACACAACACTTTTTCGTGATGTAAATATTTATTATGTCGACAGCATTCAGCCCGGAGAACTAATGAAGAAAGGCATCGATGCAATGCTAAGCACATTGGATCCGTATACTGTTTACATTCCCGAAAGTGAGATAGAAGATTACAAGATGACTCACATCTCTGCAGAGTATGGCGGAATTGGTGCATTGGTCCATCAGAGAAATGGAGAAATAGAGATCAGCGAAGTTTATGACGGATTTCCGGCGCAGAAAAATGATGTTCGTATAGGCGATAAAATTATTTCGGTAAATGGAAATACTGCTACCAACCGGACAGTTGATAATATAACAGAATATATGAAAGGGCAGAAGGGGACTTCTGTAAAAATTGTTTTTAAGCGTGATGGTGTTGCCGAACCAATTGAGAAAACAATTGTACGCGATGAGATCAAGTTCAAGAACGTTCCGTATTTTGGAATGGTAGGCGAGAATACCGGTTACATAAAACTTTCACAGTTTCTTGAAAATTCTGCTGCTGAGGTTAGAGATGCATTAGTAACCCTCAAGCAGAATCCCAAAATGACAAACGTTATCCTCGATCTGCGGGGTAATGGTGGAGGATTGCTCAGAGAAGCAGTTGACATTGTAAATCTTTTTGTAGATAAGAATCAAAAGATCGTTTCTCAGAAGGGAAAAGTGAAGGATATGAATATCGATTATTTTGCAAGTAAGACTGCAGTCGATACTGAAATTCCATTGGCAGTATTGGTTGACCGCGGTTCTGCTTCTGCTTCTGAGATCGTAACCGGTTCTATTCAGGAATTGGACAGAGGTGTCATAATCGGACAACGTTCGTTTGGAAAAGGACTTGTACAGCAGACGTATAATCTTTCTTACAATACATTGCTAAAGGTTACTATTGCTAAATATTATACTCCCAGCGGAAGATGTATTCAGGCACTTGATTATACACATCGTAACAATGACGGAAGTGTTTCGAAATTTTCAGATTCACTGATCACGGAATTCAAAACTAAAAATGGTCGTTCTGTTTTTGATGGCAGCGGAATTTTCCCTGACATCTACACAGATGCGGATTACTATAGTCCTCTGGCAATAGCATTATTTTCAAATTATCTGATCTTCGATTATGCAAATAAGTATGCTCGTGAGCACAGTTCAATTGCTGCTGCAAAAGATTTCACTCTTTCTCCAACTGAATACCAGGAGTTCGTTTCTTTTCTGAGTGAAAAAAAATACGACTACACAGATAAAACAGAAAGAAGAATAGAAGAGTTGAAAAAAAACTGCGATCAAAGAAGAGCATTATGATGTAATGAAAAGTGAATTCACTGCTCTTGAAAATAAAATGAAAGATTATAAATCCAAGGATCTGTTGAATCACGATGATGAGATCAAACAAATTCTGGAATCAGAAATTTCAGCGCGCTACTATTTCCAAAAAGGCCGTCTTGAATCCAACTTTAAAAACGACCAGGAAGTGAAAAAAGCGATCGAGGTATTTACAAATTCATCTCTACGCTTCAATCCTTCGCGGTGATGGAATCTACAAAGTAATCGGTAAACCGGGAAGTGAAGTTCAGGCCAAGGCCAATAGCGAGCGGGAAATGGATGAGGATGAAAAGAACTGATGCCGCTTTATTTTTAGTACGAGTGTAGTGCTTTTAATAGGTCAAAGGTCAAGGGTCAAAGGTCACGCGTGTCTGCGTAACTTTTGACCCTTTATCTTTTTTGACCCTTGACCTTTGACCTTTAACCTGTTTTATTGTGTTTTGAATTGAACGGTTTCTTACCCTAAACCACTTGGCTTTTAGAACAAAATTCTTACGTTTGCATTCTTCTAAAACAACCTTATGGGACGTGCATTTGAGAAGAGGAAGCACAAGATGTTTTCTCGATACGACAAAATGGCCAAAGCTTTCACAAAAGTAGGCCGCGAAATAGCTATAGCAGTAAAGGCCGGTGGTCCTGAACCGGAATATAATCCTCGTTTACGTTCTGCCATCCTGAATGCCAAGGGTTTAAATATGCCGAAGGACCGGATCGATGGTGCCATCAAAAGAGCTTCTTCAAAGGACGAAGGGCATTATGATGAAACCGTTTATGAGGGATATGGCCCGCATGGTGTTGCAATTCTAGTGGAAACTGCCTCCGATAATACGACTCGTACCGTTGCAAACGTGCGCATGTACTTTAACCGCGGAAACGGTCAGCTGGGCAAAACAGGTTCTCTTGATTTCATGTTCCAGCGTAAAGGCGTTTTCAGACTTGTGAAAGATGATAAATTGAATTCCGATGACCTTGAACTTGAGCTAATAGATTTCGGACTTGATAGTCTTGAAAAAGACGAAGATGAATTTGTGATCTACACTGCCTATGAAGATTTTGGTAAAATGGCAAAAGCTCTGGAAGATAAACACATCAACGTAAAGAAAGCCGCTCTGGAAAGAATCCCAACTACCACTGTTGAATTAGAAGAAGCACAACAAGATGAGATCCTTGCACTAATTGATAAGTTTGAAGAGGATGATGATGTGCAGGCGGTGTATCATAATCTTAAGTAAGGGTTCAAAGGTCAAAGTTCAAGGTTCAAAGTTGGCTTCGTAGTCACCTACGAAGCCAACTTTGAACTTTGAACCTTGAACCTTGAACTTTGAACTTTGAACAATTACCTCATCAAATACATTTTTCCCCAGCCTTTTTTAAAGTACTTATCAGCTTCTGTTTCGCGTTTTTCGATTGACATTCCGTTGAGGTTTGTCACAACACGATAGAGGTAAAGTCCGTTTGCAAGTTGATCTCCGAATTCATCTTTTCCGTCCCATGCGTATTCAGTAATATTTCTTCCGACGTGAATATTTCCAAGTTCATTCAGCATGATCTCGCGAACAATTTTTCCGGAGATGGTCATGATCTGAATTTTCATGTGAGTAGGAATTTCATTACCTGTAAGCGTAAATACAAACCGGGTAGCAGTAGAGAATGGGTTCGGATAATTCAATACTTCTGTGATCGTTGATTTGTTGATCACTTCGAACTGGATCTTGTAATTATATTTTCCGGAAGCGTTCAGACTTTTATCTGTTGCAGAAACATCGATCGTGTAGATTCCATCATCAGCCAGAGTTGGACTCCAGTTAACTTTACAACTATTTTTTGGAAGTACAGCAGGAGTAAAACGAAGTACATCACCATATATCGGCGAACTGAAAGATAGATTAAGCGGCGTACTCGAATTAGGAGTGGTCAGGCTTAATTTGAATTTAGTCGAATCATTCAATGCAAGAAATTTATTCTCATCGTGGAGTTGAACGACTATTTCAGGCTTACCTGAAACAACATCTCCATTCAGAATATGAATACCATCGAATGTAATATCCAGGATCGGATTGATATTGTCGCGCTCTACTTTGAACTTTATCTCAGCAACATTATTGAAATGATATTTTTCCGGTAAATGATCTGTTCCAAATGGATTCACATCGATCCACAAACTATTGTTTCCTGAATAGCCAAAGGTTGTATCAATTACTAAGTTGGCAACGAGTTGTTGATTCGACCGTAAAGAATCCAGAAATATATTAGGGAAAGAATGAAGAGTTCTGCTTTTATCATACATGTAAAATTTGACAGGCAGATTGTCCATACTGATGTTGCTTAGATTTTCTATGCCAAATGACAACCTTATTGTATCACCTTCAGTCAATGGGTTATTATGAAAATCATAAACGTAATTCGCATTCAATGCACATTCAGGAACCTCTGTATGATAGACTCTCCAATAAGTAAGTTGGGCCGGAGTTTTTAGTGAATCATCCTGAGTAAATGTTTCCAGTCTGATGTAAGGATAAATCGTTGCGTCTATCCAGTTTAATGTTGTGTCTTTTCCGGACTGATATTGAATTCCGGATTTTAAAAGATCCCATACATTCAATCCTGCATTCAATCCGTAGATTGAAACAGAAATGGAATCTTCGAATGGTTGTGATTCTTTTGGACGTTGATTCCAGTGAAGACTTTCCCAATTAGTAGAAGGTCCGAGTGTAGTGGAGGTGATAGAACCTCTGTTCCAGTGTGAAGTCAATACTGTAGTAAGTTCAATTGAATCAGTTGGGTTCCCTGAATGAACTTCAATCTTCGTTGACGGAAATCCTTTTTGCAAAAAATAAGCATA
Organism: Bacteroidota bacterium; assembly: GCA_016711505.1. Classification (NCBI taxonomy): domain Bacteria; kingdom Pseudomonadati; phylum Bacteroidota; species Bacteroidota bacterium. Next base: position 215,940 of record JADJSV010000020.1, read on the forward strand.
TGGTGTATTGTCAGGAAGCGATCCTGTATTGAATCCTAATGAGGTTATGGCATTATAAAATAAAGGATCAACCGCTGAGTAATTATCTGTGAACCACGAGTACAATAAAATGTAATTTCCATTTGGCACAGCATTCATCAGGCTATCGAAACTAGCCATTTGAGAAGGTGAACTATATCTGTAGATGAAATAATTTTCAGGTCTGGTTCTGTTACAACCGGGAATCGTACCTACAACATTCCCTGAACCACAAGGTGTAATCGGATTCGGAATAAATTGATTGGCCTGACCAAAATTATTTCCGCATGTTGTAATTGGTTGAAGCGAGATTGAGTCAAGTATGGCAACCATTACAGCTGGAGTTACCTGGCATCCGTCATACTCTTGCGGAGAATTATTAAAGTAGTAACCAACAGTATTAAAATTACTGGCATTGGGTTGTCCGACTGTTGTAACTCTTAATGAGAAATTATTAAACACGTAATCCATCGTGCGCGAGGAATGGTCGTAAGTGATATTTGTAAATTTATCTTCTTTGAACTGATCAAAATGGGATTGCGACCAACCTGTTTTTCCACTTATGTATTGAAACGAACTTTGCTGCCATTTAAAAGTAGCTGTATCATATTGGATCGAATCATTTGCAACACGCCAGAAATATACGGCACTGTCTTGCAGTGTATATCCTTGCGGTGACCATGCTATCACACCGCCACTATCCGTCACAGTAGTGAATCGGTACATTGGACTGGTTTGCGCACCTGGTGTTGCATCCTTAATATCAAGATCGATAGTATCAATTTCAAATTTGTATGCATTCATAGGAGCAAATGGGTTAGAAGTGCTTCCTTTTAATGTAACGGTATTGAATGGATGAATTGCATACTTCGGTGGATACACCGGGACAATATCTTTTGATGTAATAAAGAATTGTGTCGTTGCTGTGTTGTTGAATAAATTGTCGTATTCATCAACTGAATCAGGTTGGTCAATATGGACTGTAATCCGATTCAATCCTGCAGCAGCAAATCCGCCGGTAGCAACATTAAAATTGATCGTACTTGAGTAATAACAATTTCCAATATTGAAAGTGTAGACCGAATCAACATTGTCAGGAAATGTTCTTGTCACTTTTACAATAAATGAATCAGCAACAGCTTTTCCTAAATTTCTCGTCGAAATGGTTATTCCGAAAGAATCAATATCAGTAGAAATATTTAATGGAGTAAAATTAATGTCCGGTTCTATGACTGAATAATCCGGTTTTTGAAATGAATTAAATCGTAATGAAGGATCACCTTGTAATGACATTTCCTGCGATACGATCTTGTAGCCTTCGCTACCGAATGGTTCAAGATCTTTAATTGTATGCACTACCAACTGACCAATAGTTGAACCGTAATGTCTGTGAGAAGTATTTTCAAATAGAGCACGTGAATAAGGGTCAAGGAAATTTGGCACTCCTTGTCCAACACTGGCAAGAAATGCAATTGCAGCTTTTTGTGGTTCTAATACAAATTTTTCACTCACACTTTTTCTGTAAGTATGAAAATCTCCTGCGAAACATGAGTTAGCAATTATGACAGGATATCTTCCACGGTTTGAATATGCAGTAGGTTCATCTGTACTGTTATCAAATCCTGCACCGGAAGCATGACCAAAAAATGTCATTATTGAAACACCGGTGTCAATCTGTTGCTGAAGACTCGTAGATAAGTTAACAATTATCGGATCCGGAGAATCTTTTAAATACGTTGTTACGTGACCGCCATACGCACTGTCTTCCATAATTTGCTCATAGCTGCTCAGATAACCTGCCAATTGATTTTGTTGCGGAATATTATTACCACCTCCAAAATGTAAAATTTCTTTCATCCATGGCTGCGGAGGTCCCGCTTGCGCAGCTTCGTATTCAATAACTTTGTCGAGGTAATTTAAGATCTCTGTACCATCAACAGCACTGATTCTTCCAATAGGAATTTTTGGAGCCCAGATCGAACCATTTATTCCAGCAGTAAATAACATATCAGATGGTGGAACTCCATATGAAGCCACAAGACACAGAGATTGCTGTGCTTGATCCATTCTGAAGTCAGCTGAAGATATTGATTTACCCAAAATGAACATGTGTGCCGGTGGAGCAACTGTCCATGTATCAAGTAACCATCTTGAAAAATTCTTTATTCCAAGCGGATGATTATTTATACCATAAGCAAATTGATCATATAATTCTGCAACATCAATTAAAAGCGCTCGGTTGTTTTCGGTCAGGTCACGATGTGCTTCATAAGTTCTTGCCTGATTCCATAGACCTCTGTTAGTGATGATCAGAAATGCTGAATCAACAGCCATTGAATTATAATCATTGAAGTATCCAAGATTATTCTGAATGTATGATATTTTTGAAACAGAAGGATAACCAATAAGACTTGAATTTGTCAGATAACAAACTTTCGGAGTTGAAGATCCATTGTTACCTATTAAAGTCTGATAAGTTGGGCCTGACTGATTTACTAAAATCCTTTTGTTGTTTGTCAGATCATAAAGAATAGGAGAGGTACCACCGTTAAAATTGGTTATGTCTGCTCTTGTCATTGCCTGACCTGATGCGTCCGGAATCTGTAATTTAAAAGACGAACTTCCTTCAAGATTCCATGTGTGAGGATATTTGACATACAGACTGTACATCATACTGTAATCAGTAACCGTGGCAGGTGTTGTACTTACACTGTATGTAAAATCTGTTGTAGGCGAAGTAAATGTCGTTGCAGGATGGGAAAATTCTAACCTTCGAAGCGTCTGAGCATAATAAACTGTATCAGCATAATTATTCCCCTGATAGGTCAGTGTAAAGTTATGTTCGAGATTGTTTACACCACCTACAGTAGTGGTAACATGAATGTCTGGACCGGAAGAATAGATGTTTGCTGTAGGTACAGAAAATGTGATCGGATAATTTCCTGCTGAAAAGTTACCGAATACAGCTCCCCAACCTTCGCTTTCAGTGTACTCAATAGATTCCTGATTTCGGCCGCGGTTGTATCCAAAATATGTTCCCCAATTAGGTACGTCAATTCCGCCTTTATAAACTTCTCTGATAAAATAATCAGATGGAGTATAGGAAGAATAATTATTATCATTTACAAGCGAAAGGCGTAAGCCATTTGCTGTCGGATTGTAGGTTAAAAAATAAACAGATGTATCATTGGCAATACTGAACTCTATTGCAGGCTGTGAAAGCGGATCAGCATAAAGTTTAGTGTCCAGACTACCATCATTTTTTGTTCCATAGAATTCTATAAAGTCAGCGGCATCAAAACTTCCGTCGTTTTCTCCTTCGAGATAAATAGCGACTTCCTGTCCGTTATGAAAAAGTTGTATTTTCCTTGGATCAAGTGAAGCTGCAGAAAAACCTGCTTGAGTTAAAGTGCTTAATCCAATACGGTAAATACCTTCCTGAGCAATTTTTATTTTATAGTACTCCTGATTATATCTTATCCAGTCATTTTCATATGGCCCTTGTGCATTGCCAAGTATAGAAATGAAAAGTAAGTTTAATAGTAGTAAAAGTTTTTTCATTAGTTATTTATTTCGGAGTATTGTGTTTATTGATATCTAACTTAAGTGAGAAAATATTAGATGGGAGAAATTCAGTTGATGTTAAATTTGCAAGAGCGTAGTCAATAGTAAGTTTTCCGATCTTGATTCCTAGTCCAATGTTAGGTTGCAGGATCGTGCTTTGTGTGTCATCAAAATTTTTAACCTTTTGAATATTCTGAACACCGCCTCTGAGGAAAATAAAATTACTATAGCCTAATTCAAATCCGAAATGTGGATCTACACTAAGCGGATCAGCACCGATCAATACGTTTCTTTTTCCATCGAAAGTAAGATCAGCATCCAGTTCAACTAAGGCAGAGATTTTTTTTGAAAGATCCCATTTATAACCCGCACCTAAGATCAACTTAGGTAAAGTAACTTCTGTTGTGTTTTTAGGAATTTCGTTACCGGTTGCAATATAAGTTGCTTCGAGTAATTCTGTGTTGTAACTCCATGCATTGAAAGTTGAGGTCACATCTTTTGCCTGAACACCAAACAACCATTTGTCTTTTTTGTACTGAGCGCCAAGATCGAATCCGAATCCCCATGCTTTTCCGAAATCACCAACCTTGCGATGAATGATCTTTGCATTTCCACCAAAATTTAAACCCGGGATGGAAGATTTTTTTGCATAAGAAAATATGAAGCTGTAATCAGCAATTGAGAAACTGGTGATCCGTGAATAGTCGATAAATCCGGATGCGTCGACAAGGTCTAATGTATTTGGAATGTCATCAGTACCAAAACGAATAATTGTAAAACCAATTGTCCGTTTATCATCGATATGAGTAGCAAGGGTAGCGTAATCAAATTTGGCAATACCTGCGAAAAGTTCAGAATGCATTGCAGAGATCTGCAGATCTGATTCAAAACCATTCAGTCCTGCGGGATTCCAGTATGCTGAAGTCGCATCATCAGAACTTGCCGCAACTGCTCCGGCCATTCCCATTCCGCGACCGCCAACGCCAATTGAAAGAAATTCGTTGCTGTATTTTGGTGCCTGTGAAAAGGCAGGAAATGCTACGCATGTGAGAATTGAAGCAGAAAAAACAAGGTTTAATAATTTCATAGGTTGGTATTTATGGTTCAGCACGACAAACGTAGAAACCATTTCTATATTGTAATTATTCAGAGAGAACTATAGTGGTAAAATTAGCATTTTCGCTCTTACTGACTTTGACATTTTGGCGAACGGTTATTATTTTTTGAACAATAGATTATACTCCCGAATTGAAGGAAATGTTTATTGCCCGAATGTCATTAACACCAATAGTGACGGGCATTTCAATGCTTTTCATACAGACATTTTGCTTTCGAATGGTACTGTATTGTTAACTAAAAACCTTTAAATTCGGCTAAATTCGATAACTTTCAAATGCAGAAAAGTTGATATTTCATCAGGAAAAACTACTTTTGGAACAAATCTTACAGATCCTGTTTTGTGAATGATCACGTAAGGAGACTTCGCCTGATCAGATTCAAATCTTTAATTTGTGAAAGACAGAATTTAATGGGTGAATGATCTCGTAAAAAGCTAATTCAGGTTTCACTAAAATCAAAAGGTTCAAAGCTGCAGCAAGAGAAAAATAATGAAAAAACAAATTCCCAATTTCCTTACTTGTCTGAACCTGTTTTCGGGTTGCATCGCTGCCGTAATGATCTTTCGAAACAGGCTTGACATGGCAGCCTACTTTGTATTACTAGCCGCTTTTTTTGATCTGCTCGATGGAATGATTGCAAGAAGAGTCGGATCAAATCCTGATTTCGGAAAACAGATCGATTCGCTTGCTGATATGGTGACTTTCGGATTTATTCCCGGAGCAATTCTTTTTAAATTACTACAGATGTCGGATCTCACTTCAGCTTTTAGTGATCCGAATATCCGGCGGGTTGTCCAGTTTTTGCCCTTCATACTTACTGTATTTTCTGCCATTCGTCTGGCAAAATTCAATCTGGATACGCGGCAATCAGTTTCCTTCATCGGACTTCCAACTCCTGCATGTACAATGATAGTTATTTCACTTCCTCTGATCCTGATTCAATATCCGGGAAGGTTTGACAGCTTAATTCTCAATCATGCTTTCATTCTTGTTTTGACTGCATTACTTTCATATTTGCTTGTTGCAGAATTGCCTTTGTTTTCATTAAAATTCAAAAAGCTTGACTGGAAATCAAATCAGTTTCAATACATTTTGATCCTGTTGTCAGCCATACTTATTGCTATATTTAATTTAGCAGCGATTCCAATAATTATTATCTTATATGTACTTTTGTCGCTGATCAAAAACTTAATAACCGAAAAAAATTAATTGATATGAAATTTACAGCAGAGATCAATGTTATGCCATTGAAAGCATTGTTAGATCCACAAGGAAAAGCAGTTTCACACGGACTAAAAAACATGGGCTTATCTGAAATAGAAAACGTAAGAATCGGAAAGCATATCACCCTCGAGATTGAAGCAGCTACTAAAGAAGAAGCAAATGTGAAAGTAGAAGAGGCATGTAAAAAGTTATTGAGTAATCCGATTATGGAAAATTTTACATATGAATTGGTAAGCAGTAATTAGTAAGTAACCCGTTGTTAGAAATTCACGGATTAAGTAGTGATTAGCAAAGCTTACAAATTTCAAATAGACTACAAGAAATAAATTTTTGGTCAAAGGTCAAGGGTCAAAGGTTAGCACGACAGTACTGACCTTTGACCCTTGACCTTTGACCTTTTTGATTGAGGTATTGCCCCTAAATTAAACATGCCGGGTTACTTACATCTCAACACTCACGGCTTCCTAAGTTCAAAATTCTGCCCCAGATAAACCTTCCGAACCTGCTCGTCGCCTGCAAGCTCTTCAGCAGTTCCGGCTTTGAGAATTTTTCCTTCGAAGAGGAGGTAAGCGCGATCAACAATGGTTAAAGTTTCATGAACATTATGATCAGTTATTAATACTCCGATATTTCTTTCTTTCAGATGCGAGACTATTGCCTGAATGTCTTCAACAGCGATAGGATCTACTCCGGCAAATGGTTCATCCAGCAAAATAAATTTCGGATCAACTGCAAGTGCTCTGGCAATTTCAGTTCTTCTTCTTTCGCCACCTGATAAAAGATCACCACGACTTGCCCGGATCTTTTGTAGTCCGAATTCATTCAACAATGACTCTAATTTTTTTGCCTGTTCTTCCTTACTGAGGTTTGTAAGTTCAAGAACAGCTTTGATATTATCTTCTACACTAAGTTTTCTGAATACACTAGCTTCCTGCGCCAGATAACCGATTCCACGTTGTGCCCGCTTATACATTGGCAGATCAGTGATCTTTTCATTCTCCAGAAAAATTTCACCTTCATTCGGTTTGATCAATCCCACGATCATATAAAAAGAAGTTGTCTTTCCCGCACCATTCGGTCCCAACAACCCCACAATTTCCCCCTGAGAAACCTCAATAGAAACATTGTTCACAACCGTCCGTTGTTTGTATCGTTTTACAAGTTGTTCTGCCCTTAACTTCATTGGTCAATCTTCGTTTTTAATTTTTCGTAATTCGTAATTCGTAATTCGAGATTCGTAATTCGTACCAGCCTCATCAATCCGAAATCCGCATTCCGCATTCCGAAATCATCCATTATTCATTATTAGTTATTAGTTACAAAGAGTCCCAATACTCCACCGCTCTCCGCAAATGGGGAATAACAATCGTCCCACCAACAATATTCGCTACAGCAAATATTTCAAATACTTCTTCAGTAGAAACTCCTTCATCCTTGCATTTTCCAAGATGATATTTTATACAATCATCGCAACGGAGAACCATAGATGCAACTAATCCCAGCATTTCTTTGGTCTTTACATTCAGCGCACCATCAGCATACGTGTTTGTATCAAGATTGAATAAACGTTTCAGCACAAGATTGTCTTGCGATAATATCCGCTCATTCATTTTTTCACGGTAGTTATTGAATTCCTGAACTTGATTTTCCATTGACGTTTAATTTAAGCAGTAGTTTTTTTTCCACGAATGACATATGCACTTACAAATATACTGATCTCATAGAGAAAATATAAAGGTATTGCAACCAGCATAAGAGTGGTAACATCGGAAGTCGGGGTGATGACAGCGGCTAGAATAAGAATGACAACTGTTGCATGTCGTCTGTATTCACGCATGAATTTTGGCGTCAATATTCCTATCCTCGTAAGAAAATAAACCAGCATAGGAAGTTCGAAAACAATTCCGGCGATCAGTGTCATCGTTGTGACTGTTGAGATGAATGAATCGAGAGTGATCGTATTGCTAACCTCGGCACTGACCTGATAACTTCCAAGAAAATTTACAGTCATTGGAGTGATTACATAATAGCCGAATAGTATTCCTGTTAAAAAAAGAAATGAAGTGTAAAATACGATTCCACTTGCAAATTTTCTTTCAGTTGTAGTCAACGCAGGCTTAATAAAGCGCCAGAGTTCCCAGATGATATAAGGAAAGCTGACTACAAAGCCTGCAATGAATGCTACCCACATGTGTGTAGTGAATTGTGCAGAAAGATCAGTACTTATTAATGAGAATGGAAGTACAGTGATACAAAGATCTTCACCTAAACCTACACGATGAGAAAGCGCACACAGTACTCTGTAAGTAAGAAAGTCAGGATGCTTCGGTGCCAGCAGCACATCATCAAAAAGAAACTCTTTGAAAAAAAAGAAGACCACGGCCAGCACCATCACTGTAACTGCAGATCTGAATATGTGCCACCTTAAGGCTTCAAGATGTCCTAAAAAAGACATCTCGCCGGTTTGACTGTTTGAAGAAGAAAATAATGCCATTGGGCGGTAAAGATAGCTTTTTTAAAGTATTCCTTCCCGTATCAAATCATGCAAATGTATCATCCCCACATATTTCTCTTTTTCAACAACAATCAATTGCGAAATGTTATGCTGCTTCATTAACTGGAGTGCATTCACAGCCATTTCATCTTTATGCGTAAGTTTTGGTTTAGCATTCATGATCGATTTAGCAGTGATGCCTGTGATCTCTTTATTGTCGAGCAACATTCTTCTGATATCACCATCGGTAATAATTCCAACTAGTTTGTTTTTGTTCAGGACAGCAACAGCACCTAAGCGATTGGAAGAAATTTCAACGATCACTTTTCTGATGTCTTCGTTGATATTGACTTTCGGAGCAGCATTAGAGGGATAGATATCTTTAACTTTCAGATAAAGTTTTTTTCCTAAAGCACCGCCCGGATGATATTTTGCAAAGTCTTTACTTGTAAATCCTTTTTCATCGAGCAAACAAACTGCAAGTGCATCGCCCATTGCAAGTTGTGCTGCTGAACTACTTGTTGGAGCAAGATTATTCGGACAGGCTTCTTTAGCAACAAATGTGTTCAGTACATAGTCGCAATTTTTCCCCAGATAAGAATCAGTATTCCCAACAATAGCTATCAGTTTGTTTCCCCAGTTTCTTAATAAAGGAACCAATACTTTGATCTCCGGAGTATCACCCGATTTCGAGATGCAGATGATAGCATCATTCTTCTGTATAATGCCCAGGTCGCCATGAATGGCATCTGCAGCATGCATAAAGATAGAAGGGGAGCCGGTAGAATTGAAAGTCGCTACGATCTTCTGAGCGATTATGGCGCTTTTGCCAATACCAGTTACAACAATTCTTCCCTTGATTGACGTGAGAAACCGTACTGTATCGACAAACTGGTCGTTGATAAATTTTTTAAGATGGCTAATTGACTCTGCTTCTATGTCCAGCGTGCTCATAGCCAGCTTCTTAATATGTGATGATTTTTTCAATAGAATAAACTTTTTTTAAGATTAAGACGTTTTTCAGGTAGTTATTCGGCAAAATTATTTATTTTTATTCCATAAACACGGGAAATAAATAGTTTATTTTATTATATTACCTTAAAAACCAAACAATTGTAATGTTAGTGGCAGAGAAACCCTTGAAAAGTTATTTGCAGAAGTACTTTGGCTTCGACAAATTCAAGGGAGAGCAGGAAGCAATTATCCAATCAGTATTAGCAGGCAAAGATACATTCGTTATCATGCCCACCGGTGGTGGCAAGTCGATGTGTTATCAGTTGCCGGCGTTAATTATGGAGGGGACAGCTGTTATTGTGTCTCCATTGATCGCCTTGATGAAAAATCAGGTCGATGCAATGCGTGGATTCAGTAACGAAGAAGGGGTCGCTCACTTTTTAAATTCATCTCTCAATAAAGCAGAGATAGCAACAGTTAAGAAAGATCTTAAATCAGGAAAAACGAAGTTATTATACGTAGCTCCTGAATCACTTACCAAGGATGAGAACGTAGAGTTCATGCGTGGAGTGAATATTTCTTTTTTCGCAATCGATGAAGCGCATTGTATTTCAGAATGGGGTCACGACTTCCGTCCTGAATATCGTCGCCTTCGTCCGATCATTGAAGCTATTGGTAAAGTTCCGATCATTGCATTGACGGCAACTGCTACACCGAAAGTTCAGCTCGATATTCAAAAGAATCTTGGAATGATGGATGCAGATGTTTACAAAGCATCGTTCAATCGTCCCAATTTGAATTATGAAGTTCGTCCCAAGGTTGATGTAGCAAAAGAGATCATTAAATTCATTCGTCAGCATCAGGGCAAATCAGGAATTGTTTATTGCTTAAGCAGAAAGAAGGTCGAAGAGATCGCTTCTACTTTAGCAGTGAATGGTGTTCGTGCTTTGCCTTATCACGCAGGACTGGAAGCTTCAGTTCGTGCCGATACACAAGATAAATTTCTGATGGAAGAGATCGATGTCATTGTTGCAACGATCGCTTTCGGAATGGGAATTGATAAACCGGATGTCCGTTTTGTAATTCATCACGATATACCGAAAAGTCTTGAAGGCTATTACCAGGAAACCGGTCGCGCCGGAAGAGATGGTCGTGAAGGAAGATGTGTGACATTCTACAGCTACAAAGATATTGAGAAGCTGGAAAAATTCATGAAAGGTAAACCGGTAGCAGAGCAGGAGGTTGGTAAACAACTTTTGCTTGAGACTGTCGGTTATGCAGAAACTTCTGTTTGTCGCCGGAGAGTTTTGTTAAGTTATTTCGGAGAATTTTATACTGAAGATAATTGTGGCGAATGTGATAACTGCAACAATCCGAAGAAAAGTTTCGATGGAAAAGAAGAAGTTGAAATGGTTCTTGAAGCAGTGTTAGCTGTGAAAGAAAAATTTGCAATGGAACACATCGTAAATCTTATCACTGGAAATGCAGAGAATGCAATTAAGTTGCATCAGCATGATCAGCTTGAGATCTTTGGTGATGGTGAAGAAAAAAGTAAACGTTTCTGGACAGCAATTGTCCGTCAATCAATACTTGCCGGATTTTTGTCGAAAGACATTGAAACATACGGTACACTTAAAGTAACTGATGCGGGTAAAGAATTTTTAAAGAACCCGACGAAGATCATGGTTGTTGAAGACAACGACTATGAGAACACAGAAAGTGATGATGACGATGAATTCGGTGGCGGCGGCACAGCAGCTGCAGATCCTGAATTATTCGCGGCACTGAAAGACCTTCGTAAAAAAATTGCCAAGCAAAGAAATGTTCCACCGTTCGTAGTATTCCAGGATCCTTCATTGGAAGAGATGGCTATTCAGTATCCAATCACAATGGATGAGATGAAGAACATCACCGGAGTAGGAACAGGGAAAGCTGTAAAATTCGGAAAGCCCTTTCTTGAGTTGATTGAAAAGTATGTAGAAGAAAACGATATCGACCGTCCGATGGACCTGGTAGTAAAATCAATCGTGAACAAAAGCGTATTGAAAGTGTACCTCATCCAGAACATCGACAGAAAAATATCTCTTAACGATATTTGCAAAGCCAAAGGCTTAAAGATGGCCGAACTCTTAACAGAGATCGAAAGCATCGTCGGTTCCGGCACCCGCATCGACATTAATTATTTCATCAACGAGATCATCGACGAAGAACGTCAGGCAGAAGTGTTCGACTACTTCAAGACAGCCGAAACAGATTCAGCCGAAGTAGGACTGAAAGCTTTGGGTGAGAACGATTATACGCTTGAAGATATTCGCCTAATGCGAATCAAATTTATGTCGGAGTTGGGGAATTGATTTACTGAAAAGGATTAAAAAATGTTTAAGGGGTTTAATTTGTTTTTCGAACATTAAACCCCTTCTTTTTTACCAATTTTTTAGCTGAATTATTATTAATTAGTTTAGTCGTCAACCCTAAAAATTCAAAAGTTGTAAACTGGAAGATGCTAGGCGGAATGTTGAGCGGAAATTAAGGACACACTTTCAATTTAGTAAATTCTCAAGCGACATTCCTGCTGGGGTAAAGTAAATAAGTTGTTAAGAGTGGAAATGAAATTTGAATTTCGACTTAAATTTTGATCTTTGAAATTTACCAAATGTGATTGCATTGGTATTCTAACAAATGCAGTACTTCATGCCCGGCAGGAATGTCGCTTGAGTGATTACTAACATCAAATCGTGTCGCTAGCATCCGCTCAACATTCCGCCTAGCGTCATACGATTTACAATTGTCAATGGGTGAATTTGATGGAGTTGGAAATTTGATTTGCATTTATAATTATATTGAACATTTCGCTTATAGGAGCGGAGATGCCTTATACAATTTGTAAATGTCCAACACGCTAGGCGGAATGTTGAGCGGGTACCTAAACACACCGCCTTAAAGCAATGACACGCTAGGCGGAATGTTGAGCGGAAATTAAGAACACACTTTTAATTTAGTAACTGCCCAAGCGACATTCCTGCCGGGGTATCAAGTATAAAGTTTGTAAATTGCAAAAAGAAATCAAAATGTATGCTAAAACAAATTATGCAAATTAATAACTGAAACCTTCACAGGCCCTTTTTGCCCTGAATAATCTTGCGCACTGCTCCACAAATAATCTTCAGCTCTTGTTACAATTCCTGCTTCAACAGGATTATTATGAATGTACTGTATTTTTGACAAAGTATACTTCGGACTGTAAACTTCCTTCGCATGATTATTATATTGCCAAAGTTGCATTGTGGATTTTTTCTTTTGTTTTTCACCGCCTTTTTTAAACAAGTCAAGCATCCATGCATTTCGACTATCATTGGATGTTCGAAAATCTCTTATCAACATTGCACCAGTGAATTTTTTAAAATCGCGGATAATATCGCTCAAGTTTCCTTCTTTTGCTCTTGCAATCATGTGCATATGACTTGACATGATAACGTAAGAGAATATTTCTAACCCTTTTACATCAACGCAGTAATTAAGACTGTCGCATAAAATTTGTTTATGTTGACTTCTCATAAAGGCATCTACCCATTCAACTGCCGTAGAAGTTAAAAAATAAGCTGCGTCTTGTTTGTGAATTTGAAATGCATGTGACATGAAGCAAAACTAAATCCTGAAATCATTTTTGACAACCAATATATGATGGTGTTTTTATGCGGATTTAATTTGAGTGTAATAATAATATGTCATTAATATGTAACACGCTAGGCGGAATGTTGAGCGGAATTAGAAGATCTTTCAGTTAAGTAATCGGTCAAGCGACATTCCTGCCGGGGTTAAGCAAATACAGTTGTTGAGAGGAAAAATGTTACTGCTTTTATTTTCATATAATGTGTTTAGAAAGTCAACAATTCCAATATCATTGTTATCAAACAACAGTTGTACAACATACCCCGGCAGGAATGTCGCTTGACAATTTACGTGGATGAAATTGTGTTCTTAATTTCCGCTCAACATTCCGCCTAGCGTCGTACAGTTTGCACATTCCATCCATCAAGGATCAGCCATGTGCTCTTGTGACAAAAACTTAGTGATCTTGTGTTGAAAAAAATTACTTGTAATTCCTTTCAAATTTAAATTCCTTTAAAAAGTTTGCAATCCTACCTCACCAACGAAACATGCCCCACAAACGAATGCAATTTCCCTTTCGTATCATGCACCTGAATTTTGTAAACGTAAACATCGGCCTGGCATTCTCCACCATTCGATTGATGAGTACCGTCCCATGGTTTATCAGGATTGGTTGAATGATAAATGTTCAGTCCCCAACGATCGAGGATGTAGAGATTGTAATCTGCCCAGCCGATACCGTATGCATTGAAATGATCATTGATTGCATCGTCATTAGGAGTAAAGGCATTTGGTATATAAATAGTAAAATCACTTTCAACTTCTACAAATCCTTTAATTGTATCTACGCAACCGGCATTACTTATCGTGATAAGTGTAATTTCAAAAATACCTGTATCGGAGTAAGTATGTAAAGGCTCTTCATCATATCCAAGTGGTGAACCGTCTCCGAAATTCCAGATGTACTGATCTGCACCAATGGAGTTATTGGTAAACTGAATGTCCGGTTCAAGTGTAGTTGTAGTAGTAGGTTGTGAGACAAATGATGCAATCGGTGATTCATGAACATTGATCATGTTGTCGATAAGGAGAGAGCTTGTACAACCGAATGAATTGGTTACTAGCAGTGACACATCGTAATTTCCGGCTTCAGTAAAGACATGTTCAGGGTCTTCAAGTAAAGATGTATTGCCATCTCCAAAATTCCATAAGTACATTGAACCTGCTAGAGTGGTTGACAGATCTTCGAAGTTTACAGTGAATGGTGAACATCCACGAAGATTTCCCGGACCAAAATCAACCGTAGGAGTTGGACTTACAATAATATTTACCTGCGCACTTGCTGAAGGTGTTCCGCAATTGTCAGTTACAACTACAGTATATGTCATATCCGTAGTCGGATATGCAATGGCATTCGATGTAATGAACTCGCCATTGTTCCATGAATAAGAGTAATTTCCATTTCCACCTGTAGCCAGCGAAGATAAATTCACTGAATCCCCTTCGCAAATTGTTGCCGGAGCAGTTGCATTTATACTCAACGGTGGATTAACATTGATGTTTATGTTCTGTGTAGCTGCAGTACATCCACTTGCATCAGTTACTGAAACAGAATATAGTGTAGTAGAAGCAGGGCTTACTGAAATGGAATCTGTAGTAGCACCATTCGACCAGCTATACAAGTATGGAGAATTTCCGCCGGTTACTGTTGCACCGATCTGTATATTTTGTCCGATACATATTGTCGATGCAGGTGAGACAGACATCACAACAGCAGTTGGTTCATTGATATTGAAATTAGTAATTGCTGCACAACCGTTGATGTCTGTTACCGTGACAGAATACATACCGCCTGATAAATTTGCAGCAGAACCAGAAGATGAAATATTTCCTGTCCACTGATATGAATACGGTGGCGTACCACCAACCGGACTTACTGAAGCAGTTCCTGACAGATCACCATTACAAGTTAAATCAGTAGATATAGGATTCAATGCAATTGCTGTTGCAGAATTTACTGTTGCAACTTCTGCTTCAGCACATCCGTTTGCATCAGTAACCGTCACTGTATAATTTCCGATGCCGAGATTATTTGCAACAGAAGTTGAACTTGAAGAGCCTATCCATTGATAACTAAATGGACTTGCGCCGCCATTGACAACAACACTTGCACTTCCATCTAATCCGCCATTACATGACGCCGGAGTACTTGCAGTTTGCAGAATGAGAATTGCGCCATCATTGATAATGACATTTACGGTCGATGAACAATTGTTCGCATCGCTTACAGACACAACATAATTACCCGCAGACAATCCTGAAGCATTTGCATTCGTTCCCCCATAAGGAGCCCATGAATAAGAATAAGGTGGAGTCCCACCACTGATAGAAACAACAGCACTGCCATCAGAACCACCATCACATGAAACATCTGTTGATGATTGCAATATTGCATTTGCACCATTGCTGAGAGCAACATTGATAGAAGCTGTTGATGTACATCCATTCTGGTCAGTGATCAGAACAGAATAATGTCCATTTGTAAGATTGTATAGGGTAGAATCTGAAGTCGTAGAGCCTGTCCATGAATAAGAATAATTTCCAACTCCTCCGGAACCAATAACAGTAGCGCTTCCGGTAGGACTACCGCAAGCAGATGGAGTGGAAGTTGTAGTACTAGATACTTGAGTCGGTTCACTTACTGAAACACTTACTGCAGTCGCACATCCATTTGCATCAATTGTTGTTACTGTGAAATTGCCATTGGCAAGATTTGTTGCTGTTGAAGATGTTCCGCCGTAAGGTGACCATGAATAAGTATAAGGTCCGTTTCCTCCTGATGCATTTACACTTGCATTACCGTCATTTCCTCCGAAGCAGCTAACATCGTTGACAGCATTTAAAGTAACAGTTGGTCCACCCGTATTAATTACTAATGCACTTGCAGTGGATATACAGTTGCCTGCATCAGTAACGGTAACAATATAATTTCCTGCGACAAGATTACTTGCTGTAGCAGAACTACCTCCTGATGGACTCCACGAATATTGATACGGCCCTGTGCCGCCACTGGCAACAACATCTGCACTGCCATTTGCAGCACCACACGCTGAAGGAGTAACGTTTGTTGCTAAATTAATTGCTAAAGGTTGAGTAACCTGAATAGAGGCTGTTGAAACACAACCACCGGCATCACTGACGGTCACAGAATAATTCCCTGCTATTAGATTAGTGGCTGAAGAATTGTTTCCACCTGAAGGCGACCATGAGTAGGTAAGTGCACCGGAACCACCATTGGCTACAACAGATGCGCTACCATTGTTTCCGCCATTACAAGTAACAGGAGTTGCGTTGATCACAGTTGCTATTCCTCCAGGCTGATTGACTGTCGTTGATTGAGAAGTTGTACATCCATTTCCGTCAGAAACAGTCACTGTATAATTTCCACCGGTTAATGTACTCGCAGTTGCAGAAGTGGATGTGCTGCCTGTCCATGAATAAGAATATGGAACTGTACCACCCGCAACAATAACACTTGCAGACCCACCAACACCTGCGCAATTTGCATCGGTGGAAGAAATTTGAGTAAGCAATGCAGTCGGTTCGGTAATGATGACATTGTCATTAGTGATACAACCATTTGCATCTGTAACTGTGATAGAATAATTTCCTGAAGTAAGATTGCTGGCATTTTGTCCGTTCCCGCCACTTGGTGACCACTGATAGTTAAATGGTGCAGTCCCTGCAGAAACAGCAACACTTGCGCTACCGTCATTGATCCCAAAACAGGAAACATTACTCAGCACATTTGTAGCTATTGTTGGACCACCTGTATTAGAAACACTTTCACTTGCAGAAGAAGTACAACCATTGGCATCAGTTACTACGACTGTATAAGTGATTGCATTGAGGTTCGATGCAGTGGCATTTGTACCACCACCCGCCGACCATAAATAAGAATACGGAAATGCACCTC
The DNA here is from genome assembly GCA_016711505.1 of Bacteroidota bacterium. Taxonomy (NCBI): domain Bacteria; kingdom Pseudomonadati; phylum Bacteroidota; species Bacteroidota bacterium. Next base: position 232,897 of record JADJSV010000020.1, read on the forward strand.
CTGCAGCAACAACATTTGCCGTACCATTTGCAGATCCACATGTCGCCGGTGTAGATGAGGTTGCCAGATTGATAGGAGCAGGTTCAGCAACAGCAGTTGTTCTTGAAAACGTACAGCCATTTGCATCTGTTGCTATTACAGTATAATTTCCCGCAGATAAATTCAATGCAATTGAACTTGTTCCCCCTGATGGAAACCACGAATAATTATATCCTGATGTACCACCGCTTGCATTTGCTTGTGCTGATCCATTTGCTGATCCATTGCACAATGCATCTGTTGGAGTTATGGTAACATTTAATTGCGTAGGCTGATTTACTGTTGTACTTGCACTGGTAGTACAACCATTCACATCGGTTATCAAGACTGAATAATTTCCTGCTGTTAATCCCGTAGGCGAAATCGAATTTGAATTTCCCGGTGACCATAGGTAAGTATAACCGGACGTTCCTCCTGCAATGTTAACAGAAGCAGAACCGGTAGCATCACCAAAACAAAGAGTAGGTGAGGAAGTTGCTTGAGCAACCATGGCTGTTGGTTCAGAAATTAAAATATTCGCAACAGAAGTACAGCCGTTTCCATCAGTTACCGATACAGAATAATTTCCTGCTGAAAGATTTGTTGCAGTTGAATCAGTACCGCCTGATGGTGACCACAAATAAGTAAATGGTCCTGTTCCATTTGCAACACTTGAATTTGCAGTTCCATCGTTTCCATTAAAACAACTTACATCAGCAGTTGCAAATGCATTGATCGTTGGTCCACCGATATTGGAAATATTTGCAACTGCAGAGGTTGTACATCCATTTGCATCAGTGACAGCAACGCTGTAAGCACCTGCAGCCAAGCCGGTAGCAGTTGAATTTGTTCCACCTGATGGCGACCACAAATAAGTATATGTTCCCGCTCCACCGGAAGCATTTGCGATTGCACTTCCATTGATTGCGCCGCAAGTTGCTGGCGTAGAAATAATATTTGCTGAAAGCTGGGTTGGTTCATTAATGGTTGTTGCAAAGGTACTGGTGCATCCATTCAGATCAGTAACTACTACTGAATAATTTCCTGCGCTAAGATTGGAAATCGTTGTTGAGTTTGGTGCTATTGGTGTCCAGACATAATTGTATCCAGGTGTTCCACCATTTACCGAAACTGCAATACTGCCATCATTTGAACCGAAACAAGAAAGATCAATTGAAGCAGTAAGAGTAGTTGTAAGCAATGCAGGTTCTGCAATCACGACCGGTGTTGTTGATGTACATCCATTCACATCGGTAACAAGTACAGTATAATTGCCGGCACTCAACGATGAAGCAGAGGTTGCGGTTCCACCTGATGGTGACCATGAATAAGTTAGCGGAGCGCTTCCGCCTGTAACTTGTACAGTTGCACTTCCATTTGTTCCACCATTGCAACTGACATCAGAAACAGTAGACAAAGAAACAACAGGACCCGGTAGATCAGCAACTGCAATCGTTGCAGTAGAAGTACAATTGTTTGCATCCGTAATTACAACAGAATATTGTCCGGTCGCAAGATTATTTAATGTCGCTGTGTTTGTCGCAGCCGGAGTCCATGCATACGAATAAGGCGAAGTTCCACCGGAAGCAACAACAGTTGCTGATCCGGTTGCTTGTCCGCAGATAGATCCCGTTGATGAAATACTATTTGATAACAGAGCAGGGTCTGCCAGAGTAGATGTTGTGGTCAATGTACAACCGTTAGCGTCTGTGACTGTAACCGTGTATGTACCCGCACTTAAATTATTCGCTGTAGTATTTGTACCACCAGAAGGCGACCATGAGTAAGTCAATGTTCCATTTCCACCACTTGCAACAACTGAAAGAGATCCGGTAGTACTTCCATTACATAATACCGGAGTAGAACTGATAGCAGCATTTATAGCTGGGGAAGTACTAATAACAACTGATGCTGAACTTGTACAACCAACAGCATCTGTTACCAGAACTGTATATTGCCCGGCGGTCAAACCTGTCGCAGTAGCAGCAGTATTCCCCGAGGGGGTCCATAAATAAGTATAACCGGGAGTTCCGCCGGCTTCAGAAGCTGTAGCAGTACCATCAAGATTACCCGGACATGTTTCGTCTGTTGATGCGGATATTGATGCAATCACTGTAGCAGGAGCACCAATAGTTGCTGTTGCTGAAGAACTACATCCCATAGCATCAGTAATGATACAAGTATAAACACCGGGTTGCAAATTGCTTGCAGTAGCACCGGATCCTCCTGATGGAGACCATGCATAATTATAAGGACCTGTTCCACCACTTACAGATACAGTTATATTTCCTGTAGGACTCTGACAGCTTGAGTTAGTTATTCCTGCAACAAATACGACAGGTGATGATGGTGCAGCAAGAATAATATTTGAACTGCCGGTGCATCCACGGCTATCAGTAATTATCACTGAAAAATTTCCGGCTCCCAGACCGGAAGCTGTTGCGGCTGTACCGCCGGAAGGTGACCATGCATACGTATATGGACCGGTTCCACCTGAAGGTACAACAGTAGCGGAACCATTATTTGCACCGCATGAAGGTTGAGTTGGATTGATAGCACCCGTGATTGCTGTCGGTTGAGTAACATTTGCTAATGAAGTAGAAGTACAACCATTTGCGTCTGTTACAGTGACAGTATAATTACCGGCAGAAAGGTTCGTAATATTTTGTGTAGTAGCTCCTCCCGGATTCCATGAATAGGTGTAAGGTCCGGTTCCACCTGATGGATTTGTATTAACTGCTCCATTCGTTCCGCCGTTACAATTTACATTCGTAGCAACAACCTGAGGATTTATTGCTGTAGGAATAATTACAGTTATACTTTGGGTGGAAGTACAACCGATGTCATCAGTAACAGTTACTGTATATGTACCTGCAGCTAATCCAGACATTGAGTTTGATCCGGCAATATTCATAGCCGTCTGAATTGTTGTACCGCCACTATTTTTCCAGACGTAATCCCATGGACTTGTTCCTTGTCCGGTAGCGGTTGCAGTTGCCGTTCCATTTGAGCAGTTAATATTTGAAACACTTACAACAGGCAACTGACAACAAGCAAGCTCAGCAAAAAAATGTGTGATCGGATCTGATGTGCACGCTAAAGATCCCCATACACCTGATTCACCATCACCATAAGTATCTACATCAACATTCAGACTTGCACCAGGTATACATGATCCGGGAGGAAGCGTTCTTATACTCCAGCAAAATGTCCAGCTGCAGGTATTTCCATCATTAAAATCACCGTAATTATTTCCTGCATTATTGTCTGGATTACTGCTTAAAGTTCCGGCAGCAGTTTCAAAATAAAATCCCGGAGGGAATATTGCATTGGTTGCTGAACTTCTAACTGTATCGGAATTCCAGATCCATGTTCCTGGAATTAATGTTACAGGACCTAACGGATCAAAGTCAGAACAATCAGCAGCAGGAGTAGTCGTCAGTGTAGACATATCCCAACCGTTTCCGAAATCCGGGCTCACACCATGAAGCCAGTTTTGTGATGTCTGGTCGTAAGAATTAATTGTATAACAAAAATTCACCGTTTGTCCTGCCATATAAACACCATTTACCGGCGGCGGATTAGCAACAAGAGAACTTGCAATTACACATCCTGAACAATCATATGCGTTACTTAATGTCATTGTAAAATTACATTGATCAGATAAACTGCTACCGCCAACTTGAAGCCAGTAACTTCCTGCTTGTAATCCGTTTATTGAAGTTGTAAGCGTTCCTCCACCACCGATAAAACAATCAACACCTGACATCGTACCGCAACTATTTCCATTGTATAATGCAATCTGAGGAGTTTGAATTCCACCGGTAATATCAATGTTCAACACAGGTGCAGTGATCGTAATTCTATACCATACATCAGCAGTTGGATTAGCAAGTGCATTTGATGACGGGCTGCAACTTTGCAGTGTACCAAGATTTGGATCTGAAGTAGCACAAGTAGTTGTGCCGTTGATCACAACCGGAGTAAATAAATTTGCCGGACAAGGAGTAGGAGCAGGAAGATTCACAGCTAGCGCCCCGGAACAATCATCATTAGCTGGAGGAGGTCCACCGGTACAGGTAACTGCACAGGTACCAGGACAAGGAACACAACTTACAGTAGCTTCCCATCCTGATTCAGTAAAACTTCCGTCGCTGGTAAATCTGACTGTCAAACAACCGGTGTTCGCAGTTATAATACTTGGCCCCGTTGCACCCGTATAAAAACCAATTAATGGACTTCCTGTTGTTGGCCCGTTATATAAGAATAATGTATCGAACCCAGCTTCTGTGAAAAATGAAGTAAATGTTAAACGTACACACTGACCTGAATTTGCTGAACAAAATGTCATTGTGTAATTTTCATTATTAGAATAATCGCCACCGCTTCCACCGCTGTCATAGAAACTCCCTCCACATGTTGTTACAGAACTGTTGCTCATTAAATAATTTTGGGCGAACAACTCAGTTTGCGTGGTAAAGAAAAATATGATGCTAAAACAGAGTAATTTTTTAATCATTCAAAACACAATGAGAGAGTTAGGTTATTTTGTCTACACTAGGGATCAATTTAATTTATCCCGGGCTCAGATCGGTCCTGAGTTCAGATCGATCATTTTTAAGGAGACTTTTATCATAAAGTCGAATCCCCAAACCGAAAGCTAAAAATATTAACTAAAAATTCCAACTTTTTTCCTGCTTTTTCTGTTGAAAGAGGTGAATATGGTTTTAATGTCGATTTTTACCTGTTCAGAAAGATTATATTTCCAAAATCGAAAAGGAGTATCTAATTTCGCCCATCAATTTTAAACAAACAATAGACCCTCATGAAAGTAACAGTTGTAGGTGCCGGAAACGTTGGTGCCACTTGTGCTGATGTAATCGCACACAAAGACTTCGTTCACGAAGTAGTTCTTCTAGATATTAAAGAAGGGATTGCCGAAGGTAAATCGTTAGATATGTGGCAGACTGCCCCGATCAACCTTTACGATACCAGGATCATTGGTTCAACGAACGATTATTCTAAGACTGCAAAATCGGATGTTGTTGTGATCACTTCAGGACTTCCCCGTAAACCGGGAATGAGTCGTGATGATCTTATTGCTACCAATGCAGGTATTGTTCGTTCTGTTACTGAGAACATCATTAAATATTCTCCGGATGCAATCATCATAGTGGTTTCAAATCCGCTGGATGTAATGACATACTGTGCATTCCTTACCGCTAAAGTAGATTCGAAGAAAGTATTCGGTATGGCTGGCATACTTGATACAGCTCGTTACCGTGCATTCCTTGCAGAAGCGTTGAATACATCACCGAAAGATATTCAAGCTGTTCTTATGGGCGGACATGGCGATACAATGGTGCCGTTGCCACGTTATACAACTGTTGCCGGAATTCCTGTTACAGAATTAATCGACAAAGATAAATTAGATGCAATAGTTGACCGTACTAAAAAAGGCGGAGGCGAACTTGTTAACCTGATGGGAACTTCTGCATGGTATGCACCCGGAGCTGCTGCAGCTCAGATGGTAGAAGCGATCATCAAAGATTCTCAACGTATTTTCCCTTGTTGCGCATTGTTGAATGGACAGTATGGACTGAAAGATATTTATCTTGGTGTTCCTGTTAAATTAGGAAAGAATGGAATCGAAGAGATCATCGAATTGAAACTGAATGATGATGAAATGAAATTGCTTCATTCATCTGCTAAGTCAGTAGAAGAAGTGATGGATGTTTTAGATAACATGAATCAACCGGCTGTAAAATAATTTATAGATAAGTTATTGAAGAAAGTCCCGTAAATTGCGGGACTTTTTATTTTTATTTATGTCGAAAGACGAAACTCCACTAACTGACAGAAATGTTTTCAAGTAAAACGATCATCGATATCGAAATGATCACGATCGAAGATGATGGATTGCATCTTATCATTGAAACGGAAGTCAATGACCGCAAATGCCGGCTGCTCATAGATACCGGTGCTTCACGAACTGTTTTTGACAGAACACGAATTTTTAATTATGTCGAAGAAGTGGAACGCGAAGATCACGACAAACTTTCTACAGGCTTAGGTACAGATAGTATGCCGACAAGTTCGACAAATTTGAATCAATTTAAAATTGGAAAGATCAGGATCAAAAATTTTCATGCAATACTTCTTGACCTTACACATGTCAATTCCAGCTATGAAAAAATGGGATTCAGTCCTATCGATGGAGTTCTTGGTAGTGATGTTATGAATAAATATCATGCGGTAATTGATTATAAGAAAAAGCGTTTGACTTTAAATGAAAAGTGATTCCGATAGCTATCACATAGGCGTCAACTTAAGAGAAAAAACAAATGAATAGTATTTCAATCTATTAGCGTGAGATTATTTATAAAAAAGTATTTTTTCAAGTTAGCCTTTATTGCCGTCAGCAAATGCTTAATGTCATTTGGTTAAGACGAATGAAATATTCGTTGTTCTTAATAAATTATCAGGCCCGTTAGGGCCATACTTTTGGTAATACAAGACCAGATAAGAGCGCGAAGCCCCCTTAGGGGCGTACTCTAAAATAGATCGCTTATTTTGACAACGAAAGCACCATTGGATATCAGGAACATGCCGAATGCCACTACTGTGTTCTGGAACTTTTATGCAGATGAATTAATGGACACATCCATTGTAGAAAGAGTACGCCCCTAAAGGGGCTTGACTTTCTCGTGTAGTCTGGTATTACCAAAAGTATGGCCCTAACGGGCCTGTCAATTCTAAATACATATCCTTATTATGAATTGTTGAGTTTAGCTTAATGAATTTGATCTAAAGTTGATGGCAGAATAGTAGAAGAGAACTCACTCAATTTCAATAGATATTTATATAATTAAGTTGATGCATATGCGATAGCTATCGGGATGAAAAATGAAAAATCCTAGCTGGGCGGATAACGGATGCTGATTTCTAAACTTATTATGGTTTCAATTTTATTCTGAATGTTATTACTTGGACTTAAATTTTTAGTGAAAATATTTTGAATTAAACCAATTCAGATTGATTCGTTGTTGCTATAAATTTTATTCTCTCAGAGAAATAAAATACGGAGCCGCAAGCAATTCACATTTATACTGAAATGAACTTCCATCTGAAAGTTGTTTTCTGTACATGCTGAAAGTTGTTGCATCGATAATTGTAAGGTTTCCATTTCTTCCGCTGCAAGAGGATACATGATGAGGAGCAGGTCCGTTTGGATCAATATTCAGATTTGCAACATATACAAGTTTTGAATTTTCATCGGCGGCTATTCCATGGGGTTGAAAACCGACGTAAATACTGTCTGTTTCATAAGTATCGCAATCAATTGAATAGACCAACCCCTTTTTATTCGCATCAACTTGTGCCTCCGTACATGTTACATAAATTTTATTGAGTGAGGCCATCGTTGTAAACTCTTGTGGATATGCACCAACGTTTATAATAGTAATTAAACTATCATTACTTAATTGAAACACTCTGACTTCGTTCGTTTTCTGACATGATACCATATAACGTGTACCATCCGGAGTCAATGTAATTTCATGTGGAGAATATGGGAAGGGTGGATTTGTAATAATCGGATCGAGTTGAATTTGTTCATCATCAAAAGTTGAAAGATCAATTTTTGTTACTGTGTTACCATTCTGATTTGTAAGATATAAAAAACGACCATCAGGAGTAACAATCCCTCCATGTGGAAATACAGATGTCCGGATCTGATAATTTGCCATAGTGTTCAAAGGAACAACAGCAAAAAATCCTGCCTGAGTGGCATTCACAAAACCTGTATCTCCTGCATTATTAAAAACCAAAGTATTCCAGTCACCCAGACCAATATTAACTTCGCCTACTAATTGGTCATCACTTGAACTGAATTTTTGCAGGATGTCTCCATTAATAAATACAACATACCAATATTGTCCATCCGGTGAAACACGTACCTGATGTGGTGATTCAATAATGTTGGGATTGTTACCAACTTCGACATACCGCATAATTACCTTCGTCGCTTCATCAACTACAGCAACTTTATCGCAACCTTGCATTACTATATACAATTTCTTCCGGTTCGGATTATCAGAGAATTTTACAAAATTGTCTTTGTTAGGTGCCCCGTTGGCGATCCAGTTTACTAGTAGTTCATATTCCTGTTGTGAAAGAGGTGTCTGTAAATAGGGCATTGTAGGAAGCAATACCGGACCTTGTGTGCTGTCTGTATTGATAGAGTAAAGCATGTAGCTATTGTCAACCGAATATGGAATAACTGATGTTCCGTTTCTACCACCATCAAACATCAAGTCCCAGGTAGAAAAATCCAGTCCGCCGGCAATTCCACGACTCAAAGAATTATGACAACCGGAAGTAGCACATTTGTTAACTAAAATTTTACCAACCTCTTCAGGAAAATTAGATGCAGCAACAGGATCAATTGGAACTTCCAGTTTGTCGTATTTACAACTTGCAAAAAATGTTAGTGAAATAAGAAAGAGTAGTTGTTTCATAGAGTATTATTATTCGCTCACATTCAGTGTAACCGACATTTCGTTATTTATCAGATTTTCTTCTGTCAGATAGATAAGCTTATAACCAATCACATTCGCGCCCCAGGTAGAATCAAATCCGGAAGCATATATGTAATAGTTACCCGGAAACAATTGCGTGAAAGTCACTCTTCCGGAGCCATCCGTCGTCAGGCTTTTATCATACACAGTTGAATCTCTTCCGGGAAAAACCAATGTATTTGCTTCCAGATATATTTTCACATTACTCACATCCCACGAATGATGCACAGCATGAACATTCAAAACCACATTCCCATTCACCACCGGAACTTCATTTTCTTTCCTGCAGGAATACAAAACCAAAACCCCAACAAATAAAATTACATATTTGATACTACTCATTTTGTGTAATAAGCTTATTTTAATTTTTTACCGGATCACTTTTCACTTTTCACTTTTCACTTTTCACTTTTCATTCTTCGTTATTCAACCACCGGAACCGTGGCCAAAACCGTATCAGCATTCTCTGCAATAGTAATTCCAAGTCCACCGGTAACATCAAATCCAATGCTCCGGTCATAACCGGAAGCCGTAAGGAAATAGTTTCCGCATTTCAGGTTATTGAATATAACATTTGAATCACCTACGATTCCTATTTTCCGTACATCGTAACCTGCTCCTGCATTAACGGCATTATATTTTATCCACACTGTATCAGGTTTTACTGAATCATTCGGAATAAGCAGATCGTGGTGTCTGAGTTCGACAATCAATGTCGTAGACCCACCCGTTCCGGCAGTACATACAACCGGTTCATCAGCTTCCTTTTTCTTGCAGGCAAAAACTGAAATAATAAGCAGGCTGAAAAAGATTAATTTTCCGGGCATTTGAATTTTTAACCGCATCATTTATTTGATTTATAACAAAAATAAACATTTATTTATCCGAAATAGTATGAATTCCGTCATTTCTTACGTCATTTACACACAAATCCCCAATAGTGTTTTCATACTACGCAATTTATAAGCCTTTCGGCATGCTTTCCCAGTTTACAAAGGAAGGCGAACATCAAACTTTAGCAGATCTTTCTGAGAAATTTCCTATTGATGTTTATCCGGTGGGTAGATTAGATGCCGATAGCGAAGGACTACTTTTATTAACTAACGACAAAAGAGTCAATAGCAGATTGCTTGACCCGACAACCGGACATGAGCGAACATATCTTGTGCAGGTAGAAGGGGAGATTACAGAGGAGGCTTTAGATTCTCTTCGCAAAGGCCTTGAATTAAGTATTGATGGAAAATCATTTATTACCCGTCCTGCGAAAGCGGAAATAATTGAAGAAATGCCCGAAATACCTGAGAGAAATCCACCGGTACGATTCAGAAAAAATATTCCGACCTCATGGATCCGATTGAGTTTAGTAGAAGGCAAAAATCGGCAGGTTCGTAAGATGACTGCAAAAGTAGGCTTTCCGACCCTGCGTTTAATTCGGGAGTCTATTCATGAGTTTTCTATGAAAGCAATGGTTCCCGGGGCAATTGAAAATGTTGAAAGAGCAGTTTTTTATTCAAAACTAGGACTTCGTTAGTCAATCTGATTATCATCATATTGTCAGGTAAAATTCGATTGTATTTACATTGTTAATTTATCTTAAATTTGTTGACGGAAATCTATAACCTAAAATGAAAAAACAATTACTATTAACTGTTGCATTCGGCCTGATAGCCTTAGTTATTAGTGCACAGAATTCACCTACAGGAAAAAAACGTTGTTATACAACTGAGCACACTGCGTGGCTTCAATCACAAAATCCAAATCTGAAGGTTCAAAATGAAATCGACGAGATAAAATTACAGCATTGGCTGCAAAATTATACTGCTTCACGTTCTTCAAATTCAAATGCTGTTATTGTAATACCTGTTGTTGTTCACGTCGTATACAAACAAGCACCACAAAATATCTCTGACGCTCAGATCATGTCGCAGATAGATGCATTGAATGAAGATTTTGCTCGTTTAAATGCTGATACAAATAATACACCTGTTGCATTCAGAACAGCAGCATCAGCAACGCAATTTCAGTTTTGTCTTGCCCAAAGAGACCCTAGTGGTATGACTACAAATGGTATTGAAAGACGGCAGACTACTGTCACTTCGTTTACTACAAATGACGATGTGAAATCTTTTGCTACCGGTGGATTAGACGCCTGGGATGTAGAAAACTATTTCAATATCTGGGTATGTAATCTTAATGGTGGAATTTTAGGATATGGAGAATTTCCTGCAACCGCACATACAAATACATATGGAGTCGTTATTCAGTTCGATTCTTTTGGCAGGGTAGGAAATGTAAGTTGGCCGTTTGATGAAGGACGTACACTTACTCATGAAATTGGTCACTGTTTCCGGTTGTTTCATATCTGGGGTGATGATAATGGTTTGTGTTCAGGCACAGACAATATAGCTGATACGCCAAATCAAACTGAAGAAACATATGGCTGTTATACATTTCCTCGTTTAGATAATTGTACATCAACAGGAAATGGTATCATGTTTATGAATTATATGGATTACAGTGACGACGATTGTCTGAATATGTTCACTTCAAACCAGGCTACGAGAATGTTTGTCTCTTTAAATGGCTACTATCCTTCATTAACAACATCAGTAGCATGTGACGATATTATTAAAAGTGTTGAATCAATAAACGATCTCCAATTCTCAATCTACCCAAATCCAACAGATGGAATTTTGAATATCGATATGTACACTTCAAAAAACACAAATGAGAGTATGAAAGTTCGTGTTACTGATGCAATCGGAAAAATAGTAGCAGAGCAGGAGATAGGCCAGCCAAATGGTCGTGTTCACCAGATCGATCTTACAAAACTTGAAAGTGGATCTTACTTCGTAACTGTATATAGCCAGTCTTATAAAAGAACTGTTCAGTTTGTAAAAAATAATTGATATTGAAAAGTCAAAAAAAAATCCTGCATGAACTGCAGGATTTTTTTTTGACTTATATTTTATAATTCTTATTTTAATTCAGAAGCATATCTGAGAAAAAGTTCAAGAGCGCTTTTTTTATCTTTATCATAATTAAAATCGATAGATTTTGTCAGATAATTGAAGATGACATTTTCAGAAAGCTCATGAGTGCTTTCATTTTTTGAAATTTCTCTGATAAGTTTCATGCCTTCGCCTAAAGCAGAATTGAATTCCAGCATGAATGCGTCGTCTGGAGGAGTGATAGCTGTCCATGTCGCAAACACAAATGGCAGTCCTGTGAACTTTTTCCATTCGCCAGCCAGATCATAGCAATACTTGAATTTATTTTTTAATATCAGTGCTCTGTCGCCGATTACAACACCCGCAACACTACCGCTAATATCATTTTCGTAGCCCGGCTCAGATGGTAGAAATTCAGGTGAAATATTCCAGAATTTTTTAGCCAGAACTCTGCTGAGTAAAACTGAAGTGCGGGATTGATAGTCGAGTAAAATTGTTTTCACAGACTCCAGCGGTTCATTGCTGAGGAGCAATACTGAATCAACAGGACCATTCGCACCAATACAATAATCAGAAATAATGGAGTAGTTTTTTAATTCAGGAAGTATGGCGACCGGAACTAATCCGATGTCAACCTTTCCATTCAATAATTTCTCAGCACAAACAGAGGGTATATCCAATTCTATTTCCGCAACAGAATTAAATCTAGTTTTATTGAAACCATAAATAAATGGTTTGCTGTTCAGATAAGAAACTACTGAAATTTTGATCATTTTATAATAGCCTTCTTCAAATAAAACAGCTTTACATCTGCATCATTTATTTTTGATGCAGATGTAAAGCCGGTATCAGTAAATTAAATTTCAACTTCTATAAGGTCTTCGACTCTTTTTGCTGCAACACCTGTATCTAAAGGTTTCTTTGTGTATTTACGAACTCTGTTCTTAATTCTGGCAGCAAGTAGATACATTACAGGAACTAAAATCAAAGTAAGGAAAGTTGCAAATATTAATCCGAAGATCATAGTCCATGAAAGAGGACCCCAGAATGCTGTATTGTCACCACCAAAATAAATATGCGGATTACCTTCCTGAAACAATGTAACAAAATCCATATTCAATCCAACGGCAAGAGGTATCAATCCTAGCGTTGTTGCAGCAGCAGTAAGAACAACCGGAGTCATCCTTGTCTTTCCGGCTTCAACAATGGCATCGAAAGTAGGAGCACCATTGGCTATCAGGAGATCTGTAAATTCTACAAGTAAGATTCCATTCCTGACCACAATTCCGGCGAGCGCTATAATACCCACACCGCTCATTACGATTGAGAATTCCATTTTGAACAGAGAGAAACCGATGAACACACCTATGATACTGAATCCGATCTCGGTTATAATTATAAGCGGCTTGCTCACTGAATTGAATTGTAATACAAGAATGATAATGATAAGCATAAGGGCAGTTCCTCCGGCCCAGCCAAGGAATGCTCCTGTTTCAGCTTGTTCTTCCTGTGAACCTGTCATCTTTACGCTTACTTCTTCAGGTGCAGTAAAACCATTAAGTGCTTTCTGTACATCTGCTACAACTTCATTCTCATTATAACCGGAAAGTACATTAGATGAAATTGTTACTACACGTTTCTGGTTTTTTCTTTTGATCACACCATATGTATCTGAATATTTAACATCAGCAAATGATGCCAATGGAACATTACGAACCATTCCACCCATACTCATATCTCTGTAAACGATTTTCAGGTTCCGTAACATGTCAACATTGTAACGTTGCTCATCTTTATACTTGATGACGATGTTGTAATCATCATCAATATCGCGGTATTTAGAAATATCCGTTCCAAGTACACCCAGATAAATTTCATTACCTATTGAATATGTAGAGATGCCCTCACGGTTTGCACGTTCTCTGTTTATGTCAAATACGATCTGAGGTTTTGAATCTTGTAAATCGCTTCTCAATTCTTCGACACCATCAATTTTCAGTGAATCGAGCGTACGTTTCAGTTCTTTACTTGTGATAACTAATTGTTCATAGTCGTCACCTGTGATTTCAATACTCACCGGTTTTCCAACAGGTGGGCCACCTTGTTCCTGTGCAACAGTTATTTCAGCTCCGGGAATACCTTTGATAGCCATTCGTATTGAATCAAGATAAGCCAATGAAGAAACTCCATTTCTCTTTCCAAATTCTACAAAGGCTACAGAGATCTTACTCTTGTTGGGATAATTACCCTGGTCTTCATCCTGAGGATCAGTTACACCAACTGTAACATTTGTAATTACAGATTTTACAATTGGATTAGGCCAGTTAATAGCTTTGTAAACTTTCTCTTCAATAACCTTAGTGACAGAGTCTGTCAAACTCTGGTCAGTTCCTACAGGTAAACTTGTATAAACATAAACGAAGTTAGGATCAGCAACCGGGAAGAAACTGACTCCGCCATTTCTCACCACTAGCATTACAAGCGAAATTGCGAACAGAAGAACTACACCCAGAAGCATTTTCCATGGACGATGTAAGCACCATACAAGAAAGTTTCTGTATTTGTTCTGGAAATTTGGCCATGTAACTTCCTGGAATTTTTTCAATTTATGTCTTAACCATAAGTGATTCACTAACCATGAAAGAAACAATACAACAGCAAGATTTCCCATACCGAAATCTATCATATATCCGACTAAAACTGCCGCACCAAAAAACAAGTAAGTCGTTTTAAGACTTTTCTTTGGTGCATTTTCAATATGCGGTTTCATGAACTGTACGGCGAAGACAGGATTGATCAAATATGCAACAAGTAAGGATGCGATCAATGTTAAAATGAGGGTAACAGGAAGAAAGAACATGAACTTACCAATAACACCTTGCCAGAATAGGAGCGGGAAGAAGGGAGCAAGTGTAGTAAGTGTTCCTGAAAGTACAGGAAGAAATACTTCGCCTGCGGCTAATTTTGCTGCTTCAACTATACTTCGCTTTCCATTTGCAAATATCCTGTGCGTATTTTCAATTACTACAATGGCATCATCAACAACAATTCCAAGTGCGAGCAGGAACGAGAATAATACGATCATGTTCAACGAGAAACCAATTGCCGGCATTACAAGGAATGCAAGACACATTGAAAGTGGAACTGATAAAGCCACAAAGAATGCATTGACCGGACCCATGAAAAACATCAACACTAATAATACGAGAATGAAACCTATGATGATCGTATTGATAAGGTCATGTAAGGTCATCCTTGTCTGCTCACTCTGGTCACCGGTAAGGGTTACCCTCAGGTCTTTCGGCCAGTGATTTTTCTGATAATCGTCCATCAAAGCAACGATCTTATCAGATGCTTCAATCAGGTTCTCTCCCTTTCTTTTGATGATGTTGAGAGTGATTACATTCTTCTTGTCAAGACGTGCAAAACTTTCCTGTTCTTTATAGCTATCTACAACATCAGCGATATTTTTCAGATAAATAGGACTTCCGTTTATACTTTGTACAACGATATTGCTTATCTGTTCAGCATTTTTAAATTCACCGGTAACTTTTATTGATCGGCGGATACCATTCATATTCACTGAACCTCCGGGAATTGTAAGGTTCTCACTTTGGATCGCACGCATGATGTCAGTCATTGAGATCTGTGCTGACTGCATCTTTAACATGTCGACATTGATCTGAATCTCTCTTTCAAGAGCAC
Source organism: Bacteroidota bacterium (assembly GCA_016711505.1). Classification (NCBI taxonomy): domain Bacteria; kingdom Pseudomonadati; phylum Bacteroidota; species Bacteroidota bacterium. The sequence goes on from JADJSV010000020.1 coordinate 248,150, forward strand.
CTATGATATCAACTTTTTTGATCTCCTTCATGCTCTCGAGCTTTTCTTTAGCATCGTCAGCATATTTTTTCAATTTATTCAGATCATAATCTCCACTGATATTAACCTGCATGACAGGAAGATCAGAAAAGTTGATATCAATGATCTCAGGATCTTTCGGAAGATCTTTTGGAAGATCGGTCTTTGCCCTGTCAACAGCATCCTTCACTTTTTGTTTTGCAACATCAATGTTCACATTCGAATTGAATTCAACAATGACATTACAATAATCCTGTAGTGAATTACTTTTGATCTTCTTTACTCCGGCAATACTTTTACATTCTTTTTCGATTGGACGAACGATAAGGTTCTCCATATCTTTAGGAGAAGTTCCGGGATAGATTACGCTCACATAAATGTTAGGTAATGAAATATCAGGGAAACTTTCCTTTGGTAAACTCTGGTATCCTTGAATACCGGCAATGAATAAGATCAGCGTCATTACAAATGCTGCGATCTTATTATCAATTACCCAACTCGATGGTTTAAATTCTTTATGTTTTTGAGACATGACTTTGCTTTGGTTTAATGATGAAAAATTAGATTATGTTTTTATGGATGTTATTAAAGCGTGATCTCATCACCTTCAATAATATTCGCATAACCCGAAGTGATCACTTCATCACCGGTAGCCAGTCCTGATGTTATTTCTGCCACACCATTGTATATTGTCCCAACTTCTACAACTTTTCGTTTTGCAATCGTTTTACCGCCTTCTACGCTTTTCACAAATACATATTGTCCATCACCTGATTTCTGAACTGCAGCGATAGGAACAATAAATGCATTATTGTTTTTATAATCTACAATTTTAAGAATAGCGATCATGTTAGGACGAAATGATCCGGATTTATCATTCAGTTTAACTTCTACGTTAAATGTCCTGTTCAATGGATCAATACGATTTCCTGAGTAATCAATTTTTACATTCACTTCTTTCTTCTCATCAGGGAAATATATGATTGCTTCATCACCTTTAGAAACCCTGCTGATATAACTTTCAGCGATCTCAGCTTTAACTTTCAGTGATCTAAGATTAATAACTCTTATCACAGGAACACCCGGTGCAACCGTCTGACCAATCTTTACATTCACAATATCAACCACACCATTGATAGGTGATTTAATTCTAGTCATGTCAAGTTGCTGGTTCAAAGTTGCCATTCTTCTTTCAGCAGCTTCTTTACCACTTTTAGCCTGGATAAACTGAATTTCACTTCCTATTTTCTGGTCCCAAAGGTTTTTCTGTCTGTTATATACAGTCATTGCAAGATCCAATTGAGTCTGAACTTCGGAGATACTCTGACGAAGTATTCTGTCGTCAATAGTCGCCAATACCTGGCCTTTCGAAACCTCATCTCCAACTTCAACAGAAATAGATGTTATACTACCTGCACTTTCAGCGCTTAACATTACATCTTCATCACCATCGACCTTAGCCTGGACTTCAATGAAGTGCTTGAATGTTGATGGTTTCATTTCTGTAGTTGCGACTAACTTTGATTTATTAGCGGTACTGTCATTAGCAGACAATTCTGCTTCAAGTTTAGTGATCTCAGCTTTTAATGCAGCCTGATCTTTTTTCAGTTGCTCTAATTTGGCTTTCTTATCGTCGCCTTTAGGCGCGCACGCAAAAAGTGCAATTGTAAGTAAAGAGAAAGTGATTATCTTTTTCATATTATAATGGTTATGTGTAGTTGTGATTTTTTTAATATTTAAAATTTCCTAATGACTGGTCAAGATCAATTTTGGCAATGATGGCATCATACAGAGCATTGTAGTAATTTGATTGCGCTTCTTTCAAAGAAGTTTCTGCATTGAGGACTTCCAGGTTAGATCCAACCCCCTGATCATATTTTATCTTGCTGGTATTAGTTACACTATTTGCCAGTTCAAGATTTTGTTCCTGAATCTTCAAAGCTGAAATTGCATTGGCAAGTGAAGAACGTGATGATGAAACTTGTAATTCAATAGCATCTTCAAAATAAGTTATCTCATTTTTGATTTTTCTCAAACTTAATTTCTCATGTCTGATCTTATTTTCTCTCTGCAAACCGTCAAAAAGATTCAGGCTAAGTGTTGCACCGATAATTCCTACCGGATACCATTTATATGCAGGATCGAAAATATTGAATTCAGTTCTTTGTGCACTTGAACTTAAATTTCCATAAGCAACAAGACTTGGCAGGTATTGAGCTTTATATCTCTTAACGTTATATTCCTGTATTTTTTCCTGAGTCTTCAGTAAAGCATATTCAATTCTTTTTTCCGGAGAAGCCTTATCTATTGAAACTCCTATTGTTTTTATTTCTTCTGCATTTAAACTATCGGTTAAATTGATAGTTGATGCTTGAGGAAGCCCCATTTGTAATTTCAGATTTCCCTCTGTAATTTCAATAAGACGTTGAAATTTTTCCTGTTCAGAAAGAACATTGTTATAGGTTACCTGAATTCTGTCCACATCAACCTTTTCTACAAAGCCATTTTCAAACATTGCTTTGATATCGGAATTGTATTTTTGCAAACGACTTACATTTGCATCAATTACATTTTTCCTGTCACGCATCAGTAATACCATATAATATGCTTTGGTAACACTTACAGCAGTTTCAAGTTTCGTCCGGTCGTGATTTTTTATGGAAAGTTCCTTAAAGGTTTTTGCAGCCTGAACTCCTACTAAGTATGATGGTTCAAAGATCAATTGGGAAGCGCTTAAGCCTGCAGTTGCATTCCATTGAGTTCCGAATTGGACAGCCTCATATGTTCCTGCTTCTCCTCCGAAAAATTCAGCCGGGATAAGTGATACCGGAATTTTTACATAATCCTTTACATCGAAACTTGCAGAAATCTGCGGAAGTCCCATTCCTATGGTTTCTTTTACTTGTGAATTTGCAATTTCAACATCCAGTTGAGAATTAAGAACATCCTTCTGATGCTGGAAAGAAAAATCGATGGCTTCCTTAATTGAAAATTGCATTACGTTATCAGGCCCTTGGGAGTGTGCACCCAGAGAAATGAGTATGAGCAGTGCGATGAGTGGTTTTTTCATAATGTTATTGACGCTTAGCTGAGATTTATATTTTTGAAAAGTGAATTTTATTTTGAGTGATTTAGATATTTAGCAATCATTTTATTGCCTTTCAATGTTACTATACCATGAAGAAAATGTTCAAGCATTGCGACATGGACTTCAGCATGGTTAAACTGGTTGATCGGAAAGACATCCGTATTAAATCCCAGGTTAACCATTTCAATCCTTAGGCGCGCAATGATCTTTACTTTTATTTCTTTTCTGTAAAGTTCAAGTTTGATCCCTCTTTTTAAATTGTCTTCCACAAAACCGATCAGTTCTTTTTCCCTGAAAACTCTGAATTCAGCCCAAACAAGAGGATAATACTTCTGAAGATCATAAAATACTGCCGGATTAAACTGTGAAATAAAGCTTCCCAAATGTTCCATTAGCTTCAGGATCTCATCAATCGGATCTGCACTCATCTTTTTTATGTGATTCATATGTTGCATTTGCTGATGCAAAACGATCTGGAACATCGACTTTACTATTAAGTCCTTGTCTTTATAATGTGTATATATCGTTTTTTTTGAAATCGCCAGATGTCCGGCAATATCATCCATCGTAATAGTGCGAATGCCTTGTTTAAAAAACAATTCGCGGGCCCCATTCAAAATCCGGTCTTCTGTGCTTGTAAGTTTCATTTGCGCTGCAAAACTATGGAAACTATTTTCATGTCCAAAGTTTCCGGGCACTTTTTTTTGGAAAATATGCTCAACCGTTGAAAAGTAAGATTGAAATGATTGAAAGCGGGGTTGAATTGATGTGGAATTTGTTTTAAAATGACACTATTTATGGTAAATACTATTAAAAAGAGCCAGCTTTGCAATTAATTTCATCTGAACAAATGGGCGCTCAGGGGGCGGTTTTCTACTGATGGTCGCAATTTTATTTCCTAGGCGTAAGGATTTTTCGGTAATTCAATAACATCAAACCCATTTATTCTTAATAATGCCTGCTCATTTAAATCAGGAGTACTTTTAAACAATATGCACATTATATTGTTTTGTCTGGCCAGCCCTAAAAACCTTTTAATCGTATTTAATAAAAGCATTCTGTTGATCTTCTTTCTGAGAGGGCCATTTTTTTCCATCATTTCTGTTTCTACACCTTCATAATAAAAAATCGTCAAACCTTTTGAAGGCAATGCACGGCAATGCTATTCCCATTGCAAGTTTTTCGATTTCACGTTCTGAAATGGTGTAAATGTAATTGCCACAGTTTCAAACGAACCTTCTTCATGGTGTGGATTTTTTAAACCTGCAATTTGTTTAAGCTTTCTTTTTATTTTTTGCAGAGTAGAAAATACAAAAGGACTGGGAATCCAGTCGGCAGGTTCTACTAATATTACTGCTTTTTTTGAAACACGTACCATTTCATAGACTGCGATAAATGGTCTTGGAAAATGATGGTAGCTTTGTTTGCAAAAGGTAAAATCAAATTGTGCATCTTTAAACGGTAAATTCTCTGCATTAGCAAACTGATAATTTGATATCAGATTATTCTCAGCTGCAATTTTGAGAAAGGAAGTATCAAGATCAGTAGAAACTGCTGTGCCGCCATGCATTTCAATATACGTAGCTGAAGACCCGAATCCGCCATCACCGACAGTAAGCCAGTCGGAATTCTTATATAATGCACAATAGATTTTTATAAGTTCAAGTTGACGGGTATGCCTCCAGAGATCAACGGTTTTTACTTCAAAAAAAGTTTGATGTTTTTTTTAGCTGCGCTTCACTATTCAGGTCTTTGTAGAATTCAGAATGTTTTTCATAACTTAATTCTTTAAAAGAAGTGTCCTGCATGGGGTGTTGATTGAGTTTTGATTAAAAAGCTTCTGATTTCCAAATATAGTATTTTAATATAGGCTGAATTTCATTGGATTGCCCTTTATTGAAAATGTTGAAGAAAAATACAAATAATAAAGTAATTCATAAAAGAATATCTTAAAATCGTCTTAAATTCGCACTTTATTCTAAGCCAATAATGGAAAGCAATCCTCTAAATTCAATATCTCCGATCGACGGCCGGTATCGGAATCAGACTGAAGAAATGTCTGCTTACTTTTCTGAAGCTGCATTAATGCGTTACAGACTGATAGTTGAAGTTGAATATTTTATTTCATTATGTCAGTTACCGTTGCCGCAATTGAAAAATGCACCATCAGAGGGCTTCGAGAAATTGCGGGATGTCTACAGAAATTTCACCGATGCAGATGCAGAAAATATAAAAGTACGTGAGAAAATAACGAATCACGATGTTAAGGCACTTGAGTATTTTTTGAAAGACAAATTAGTTGAATTTGGCTATGGCGATTTCAAAGAGTTCGTACATTTTGGTCTTACATCACAGGATATCAATAATACAGCATTCCCATTAGCAATTAAAGATGCAGTTTCAAAAGTATATTTGCCGAAAATGCGTGAAGTACTTCAAAAGTTGACGTTATTCAGTGAAGAGTGGAGTAAGGTGCCAATGCTGTCACGAACACATGGTCAACCGGCATCTCCTACACGTTTAGGGAAAGAGTTTCTGGTATTCATCGAAAGAATTGCAAATCAACTTTCGCAATTATCTGTTATTCCTTTCTCTGCAACGTTCGGTGGAGCAACTGGAAATTTCAATGCTCATCATGTAGCTTATCCCGAAATTGACTGGATGGCTTTTGCAAATAAATTTTGCTTTGAGAAATTGTCGCTTCAAAGACAACAATACACTACACAAATTGAACATTATGATCAGCTGTGCGCATTGTTTGATGTAATAAAACGGATCAACAATATCCTGATCGATCTTAACAGAGATATCTGGACATATATTTCAATGGATTACTTTAAACAGCAGATCAAAGCCGGTGAAATAGGATCATCAGCGATGCCGCATAAAGTTAATCCGATAGATTTCGAAAATTCAGAAGGGAATCTTGGAATTGCAAATTCTCTGTTTGAACATTTGTCGGCAAAGTTGCCGATCTCAAGACTTCAACGTGATCTGACAGATTCAACTGTACTCAGAAATGTTGGTGTCCCTTTTTCACATACATTAATTGCATTGAAATCATTTCTGAAAGGTGCGAATAAACTTATCCTGAATAAATCAGCTCTTGAAAAAGATCTGGAAGCAAACTGGACAGTTGTTGCAGAAGCAATACAAACTATTTTGCGTCGGGAGAATTTTGAAAACCCTTATGAGCAATTGAAAGAGTTGACAAGAACTAATTCAGTAGTGGATCAGAAAGTCATGCATCAGTTCATTAATTCTTTAGCTGTATCAGATTCTATAAAAAAAGAATTGCTTGCCATTTCTCCATCAAATTATACCGGAATTTAACAATGAAAGTCTGCGGATTTACATTCATTCGTAATGCAGTGCGATTCGACTACCCAATCGTTGAAGCGATCACTTCTGTATTGCCAATGTGTAATGAATTCATAGTGCTTGTTGGGAATTCGGATGATAATACAAGAAACCTGATTGAACGAATTGGTTCCGATAAGATCAGGATCTATGATAGCGTTTGGGACGATTCACTAAGAGAAGGAGGAAAGGTTTTAGCAGAAGAAACAAACAAGGCAATGCAATATCTGCCTGACGATACAACCTGGGCTTTTTATATTCAAGGTGATGAAGTGATTCATGAAAAATATCATCAGACGATTCATGATGCTATGGAATTGTATAAGTATGATGTTAAGGTTGAAGGCTTGCTTTTGAACTACACACATTTCTATGGCAGCTACGATTTTATAGGTGATTCAACTAAGTGGTACAGAAAAGAAGTGCGTATAATCAGAAAAGATTCTAAGATCTATTCTTTTCGTGATGCCCAGGGTTTTCAAAAGAATGGCCGCCCTTTAAAAGTGAAAGCAGTTGATGCATTTGTTTATCACTATGGCTGGGTCAAACCTCCTGAAAAGCAAATGGAGAAGCTTAAATATTTCCATAAGCTCTGGCACAATGATGAATGGGTTGAGAAAAATATTATTCCGGCTGAAAAGTTTGACTACTCTCAAATAGACTCACTTGCTCATTTTAATGGGACTCATCCGGTAGTAATGGAAAAAAGAATATTGTCGTCTAACTGGAAATTTGATTTTGATCCGACTCAAAAGAAACTGTCTTTCAAATCGAAGTTTAAATTGTCATTGGAAAAAATGACCGGTTGGAGAATCGGTGAATATAAAAATTACAAGCTGATTTAATTTTTTACCAGCCTGATGCGAGTACATCTGCAAGATGCATTACTTTCAGTTTCTTGCCTTCTTTTTTGATGTAACCATCTAAGTGCATTAAACATGAAACATCTGTTGAGATCATAATTTCTGCCTGAGTTGATTCAGCAAATTCCGTCAAGCTTTGCACCGACATCGGTTACTTTAAGGATATTCACTAAAAAGTCACTCAGCTCAAAAATGTTTTTTTGTACAGTTTTATATTCATTATGCAAAACTGTATTGTGAAATAATTCCGGATAATAATTTTTAACCATGCCTACACAAGATGCCGAAGGAGAAACGATGTATCTGTCATTCGGGAAGTCATGAATGAATTTTTCACCCACTTCTTTACATTGATCCCAATATCCGCCATTAAAGGCAGGCTGCCCGCAACAAGTTTGATTGGGATTATAATTGACAGTGCATCCAACTTTCTCAAGTACCTTGATCATGTTAAACGCTGTTTGCGGAAACATCTGATCAATGAAACAAGGAATAAATATATCGACTAACATAATTTCTGATTAAGATTAAACTAAACTGATACTTCGGATTTAATTCTTCTGACACGGAATAATAATATCAATCCGATAATAAAGAAGATGGCGAGAACAATGATACTGCTTCGCATACTTCCTGTAATTTCATTTATGAGACCAAATGCAAAAGTACCGATTACTGTTCCAAGTTTATCACATACATCATAAAAACTGAAATATGAAGCATGATCTAATGTTTCCGGAAGCATCTTAGAATAAGTTGACCGTGCCAATGACTGAATTCCGCCCATTACAAATCCAACAACGGCAGCAAGTCCCATGAACATTGTTTTCTCATCTACTCCGTATTCTTTATTACATAGAAATGCTCCTACACAGACAAAGACCCAGATAATTATTGCAATGGAAAGTGCTATTAAATTACCATACCTTTTTGACAAGGAACTGAAAACAAAAGCTCCAAAGATTGCTACGAATTGAATAATCAGAATGATCATGATCAGTACCGATGAATCAAGATGAAGTTCTGATTGTCCGAACAATGATGCAGCATACATTACTGTCTGTACACCCATATTAAAAAAGAAGAAGGAGACGAGATAGGATGGGAGCAGGGATGAGTTTTTCAATTCTTTCCACACTTTTTTTAATTCCAGATAACCATTGAAAATATAATGTTCTTTAGCTTCATTAGAAGCTTTACTATCTTTTAATTTTGAGAAAGTGTATTGTGCAAACACAAACCACCAGATACCAACTAATACAAAAGCCAGACGTGTAGCTAATCCGGAACTGATATTTCCATACCATTGCGGAAATAATATCATTGTCAATGAAAAGATCAGAAGCAATGAACTTCCTAAATATCCTAATGCAAATCCTTTTGCGCTAACTTTATCCTGATCCTTTTCCTCCGCAATCTCAGGAAGAAATGCATTGTAAAAAACAATACTACCTGCATACCCGATTGCAGCCAGAATCGATCCGACAATGCCGACCCAAAGAGTATTCAATGAATCAAAGAAAAAGAGTGATGCGCAGGAAATAGCTCCTAATGTACTGAAGAAGTACATGAATCTTTTTTTTCTGCCACTGACATCTGCAATGGAAGATAAGATCGGATTGAGAGCAGCTATAAAAAGAAAAGCGAGGGAGATGCAGTAAAGTTGTAATGATTCGCTATTCCAGACATGCCCCAGGAATTTCACATTACTTGAACTCTCAGTAGTGGTAATTGCATGGAAATAGATTGGAAAGAGAGCAGAGGAGATAACTAAAGAATACGATGAATTTGCCCAATCATAAATGGCCCATGCATTGATTGTTTTTTTATCTCCTTTGATCATCGACTAAAATCTGAATTTTTTTACCGTGTCAATATAGAATTTTACTTTGTCTTTTTCAGTATCAGGATACAATCCATGTCCCAGATTGGCAATATGTCTGTCCGGACCAAAAGCCTTCAGCATTTTTATAGTCTCTGCTTTAATAGTCTCGAGATCAGAATAGAGTAAACACGGATCCATATTTCCCTGAAGAGTTTTTCCGGGACCGATAATTTTTCTGGATTCTTCAATATTCATATTCCAATCCAAACCGATCACTGAACAGGAACTTTTGCTGAATTCTTCGCGGGCAAAGTACGCACCTTTAGCGAAAACAATGACAGGAACTTCTTTGATTGAATCAGAAATCTCAGAAATATACCGCGATGAAAATTCGCTGTATTGTTCGGGAGAAAGCACACCTGCCCATGAATCAAAGACCTGTACAATATCAGCGCCGGCACTTATCTGACCTTTCAGATAATTGATAGTGCTCTTTGTAATTTTGTCAAGAAGCTTATGTGCGAGTTTTGGCTCTGTATAAAGAAACTTTTTTGCTTTGCTGAAAGTCTTACTTCCTTTGCCTTCTATCATGTAAGATAGAATAGTCCATGGAGCTCCGGCAAATCCGATTACGGGAACGCGGCCATTCAGAGTTTTTTTCGTCAGACTAATAGCATCTGTTGTATATTGAATGTCGCTGGCTTCTGCAATTTTCAGTTTGTCGATATCACTTGAATTCTCAATAGTCTTTTCAAACCAAGGGCCTTTGCTTTCAACCATTTGATATGATAAACCCATTGCTTCAGGAATGACAAGTATGTCTGAAAAAATTATTGCAGCGTCAACACCTAAAATGTCAACAGGTTGTATTGAAACTTCAGATGCAAGTTCAGGTGTTTCAACTAATTGTTTAAATCCTCCGCAACTTTCCCGCACCACTCTGTATTCCGGTAAAATCCTTCCTGCCTGACGCATTAACCATATCGGAGTCCGTTCAGTCTTTTCTCCTCTTGCTGCACGAAGTAATAAATCGTTTTGTAATTTCATCGGCCCAAAAGTAACAATAAATGGAATTAATTATTCATTATTAATTTTAAAAGTAGTTGACAATCCCAAAATGTACCTTAGCATTTCTAAAATATACCGGATTACTGAATTGTTTTCCTAAGGCATAACTGATGGACATAATTCCGATCCGGGTTTCAAAATTCATTCCGGCACCGAAGCCGAATGGTGTGTCTTTCAAATTGAAGTTGCGGCTTTTGTTTTCATAGTAGGCGCCATTAATGAAAGCGAAGAGAAAGGAGTTTTGCTCAAGTAAAAATCTGTATTCAATTTTGCCAATGGAAAAGGTGCTCGCATAGATGGACTCTTCATCAAATCCTCGCAGAGATTTTAATCCGCCGATACGGAAGAGTTCATTTGTGAATAACCTGTCATTATACACAATGCCTGATTTTGTCCCGAGATTCAGAACACTTTTCCCACCAAGTGATAAATAGAAATCCGCAGAAATAGCTCCTTCATACGTCACGCTTTGCAATTTCAAACTGTCGTATGCGATTGGATTTATATCTGTGTTCTTTTTTATTTTTCTGTTTCCTGTGCTTCCCGTGAATTCAACAGCATAACCTTTCTTTGGATTCAATCTGTAGTCAAGTTTTTCAAAATGAAATGTTGCACCGTAACTTAGGATTGAAATGTCAGCATAATCGGGAAGGACAGTAATATTTTCAAGGCCCTTTGAAGATTGAAGGTCGCTTTGCTTGTCGTTAATAAATGCTTTTAAATAATTATTTCCCGAAATAGAATATTGAATCCCTAAATTTTTGATCACGTCAGTATAGGTAGAATCTCTCCGGTAAATTGATAAATTTCCATCTATACCAAATGGTGTATTTAATAAGAAAGGATAAAGTAAATGGATCTTCAGATCCTGCGTTTTGTTGGGTAATTGCTTCCAGTTAAATTCAATTACTTCGCCTCGCTGCAAGGAGTTCTGAAGTTTAAGATGAACCTCGCCGGTGAGATTTAATTTCCCTTCATTGTTTTCATCAGGTAAAAAACCAATGACACCATCAAACTGACTTGCTTTTTTATTATCCAGATAGATGTAGAGCTTAGTAATATTTTCCGTGAATAAGAGCTGATTTGGTTTCAGTTCTGTTACAAAAGCAAGTTCTTTTAGTCTGGTTGAAATCCTGATCAGTTTTGATTCATCATAAATCGATCCTTCTTTAATGTCAATATAATTATAGATATATACAGGAGCAATTGTTGCATTTCCTTTTATGATAATACTATCGATCCTGACGAGTTTGTTTTTGTTTAATTCGAGATCAGCAGCATATTCATTGTTTACTTGTTGTACATTGGTTAATCTCACATTGGCAAAAGGATAGCCATTGTTTTCGCAATTTTTCAAAATTGTTTCCATCCATGAACTTATCTTCACATAATTGAATGGAATACTTTTCTTCTTTTTGTTTTTTATTCCTGTGCCGGATAAAAATGATTCATCAATATTCACGGGATTGACATTAGTCCACAAATATCTTTCTCCAAGAAAAAAATAAATCAATATTGATTCTTCTTTTGTAATTATACTATCACATGAAGCAGCCAGAAATCCGTGTGAACGGATTTTCTCGACAAATTGTCCGATGTCTTCCTTTAGTTGTAGAGTGTCAGTATATTTTTTTGACAGATCAAATGAATTTAGTTCTTCATTGAATAATGTTGTGTTCGTTGTATCATTCAATTCAAATCTGACATTTTTTTTAATCTGTGCAATGGAACTTTTGCTGTATGAAATGATCATCAGAAACAGAAAAAATTTTAATAAAATATTATTTTTACCCGGCACCTGCTTGGTTTTAGTTCGGATTACATAACGAATCGGAAAGCAATACATTGAATTCGTCTGAAGATGTATTCCAGTCAATAGGAGTTAGTCCTTGTTCAGTAAGAAGTTCATTTGTTTTTGAAAAATGTTTGCAGCCATAAAATCCTCTTTCAACTGAAAATGGTGAAGGATGCGGAGCTTGCAGAATGAAATGCTTTGTAGTATCGATCAGATTTATCTTTGCTTGAGCATATTTTCCCCAGAGAATAAAAATCAGTCCGTTTTTTCTGAATGAAAGTTCACGGATAATACTATCCGTAAAATTTTCCCATCCTTTTTTCTGATGCGAACCCGGTTGATTTTCTCTTACTGTCAAAGTTGCATTCAGAAGAAGAACTCCTTGCTTTGCCCACTTTTTAAATTTCCATGATTAGGAGTTTCAATACCAAGATCTGTTTTAAGTTCTTTGAAAATATTCTGCAGACTGGGTGGAAGTTTTTGACCTTTTGGAACCGAAAAAGAAAGACCTTCTGCCTGTCCCGGGTTATGGTATGGATCCTGTCCCAGAATAATCACCTTAACTTCATCAAATGGGGTTGAATCCAAAGCGGAAAAGATCAATGGTCCGGGAGGGTAAATAATCTGACCTGATTTCCTTTCTTCTTCTAGAAATGTCTTTAGTGATTTAAAATAAGGTTTTGAAAATTCCTCAGAAAGGACATTTTTCCAGCTTTCGTGTAATTTCGGATCAATAGTACTCATAGGTGGTGAAATTACTAAGATGGACGGTAAGAATTGTAATAAAATTAAAGAAATGTAATGGTATGGGTAGATTATCTTTGTTGAAAACTTAATTTTCAACATATTCGAAAATTGATAATTTTGCAGAACTTTAAATTTCGTAAAACATACTAACGTATATTGCGTTGGAATAAAGGCAACAACTTAAAAGATGAAAAAAATAGCACGTATTTCCCTAGTATTAGCTGCAGTAACCCTGTTATTTGCATCATGCAAATCACATGAAAAATGTCCTGCTTATGGACAAATCGGGAAACCGCGCCATCATTCTGAGATCAGAGGTTAATTCTTCTGCTAAAAAGAAATCCCAAAGCGAATCGTCAAAACCGATTCGCTTTTTTTATTTTTACAAAAATTTCAAAGAAGCAATTAGTGGAAACAATTCGTACAAAATACCTGGGTGGACTTAGGACTGAAGCAGAACATGTAAAGTCGGGTCAAAAAGTGATTACTGATGCACCTCTGGACAATCAAGGAAAAGGAGAAGCATTTTCGCCCAGTGACCTGATGACAGCCTCTTTATCAAGTTGTATGTTAACAATAATGGGAATTGCGGCAAGAACTCATGATATACCTTTCGAAAATATTTCATGTAAAGTCACTAAGATCATGGTGGCAAATCCAAGAAGAGTTGGAGAAATAGTAGTTGAATTTGATATGGGTAATTTTTCATACACAGATAAACAGAAGGCCATTCTTACCAATGCGGCGCATACATGTCCGGTAGCTTTGAGCTTACATCCCGACCTCAAACAAACTGTTACCTTTAGTTTTTAACTTACATATCGCTTAAACGTAAACTTAAACGAATGGTGTAAAAAGAGTTTAAGAGTAAAGCTATTAATTAAGCGAAGGACTGTCACCAAACTATCAAATACCCCATTTTATAACTTTTAAATAAAAAAATGCTATTTTTGTAGAACTCTATGAGACGTCTGCTTTTCATTTTTCTGTTTATGAACCATCTGTCAGTATCTGCGCAGACGGAAGATAATATTACTTACAAAGAAGACATTCCCGTACTTTATAGAAGAGAAGCTGAAGGCGGTCTGACAATTCATTCAAATGGTTTCGGATTGAATTTTAAAAAGGGTTGGCACAGGACAGGTTATAAGAAAGACATGCTTGATATAGAATTTGTTTCTATGCGTCATCCTAAGCAATATAAATTAGCAAATCCTTATTTCGATAATTCAAAACCATTTTTTTATGGCAAGTTGAATTTCGCATATATGCTCCGAGGCGGATATGGCAGACAAAATATTATTTTCAGCAAAGGTGAAAGAAGTGGAGTTGAAGTCAGATACAATTATTACATCGGATTTTCTCTTGGAATAACGAAGCCCGTTTTTCTGGATGTAATTGTTACATCAGATTCTATACCATATGTGGTAACAAGGAAGTATGATCCAAACGATCCGCTTATGCAATTACCTACATATATCTATGGACCCGGTCCTTATTTTGAAGGCTTCGATCAATTGAAATTATATCCGGGAGCTTATGGTAAATTTGGATTTTCATTTGAGTATGCCGGATGGCATGATAAAATTACTGCAATAGAAGTTGGGGTTGTAGCAGATGCTCATCCTACAGCAATACCAATTATGTCTCAAAACCCTACACAGGGAATTTTTAACAATAAAGTACTCTTAAACTTATACCTTACATTAGTGTGGGGTGGAAAGTGGTAAGAGATAGAATATGATTCAAGAGAATTCAACAGCACAAAGTAAACCTTCTAAACCGTCGTGGTTAAAAGTGAAACTTCCCATTGGAGAAGAGTTCACCAAGGTTAGAAATATTGTCAGCGAACATAAATTACATACCATTTGTCAAAGTGGTAACTGTCCTAATATGGGCGAATGTTGGGGTGCAGGAACAGCGACTTTCATGATCCTCGGAAATGTGTGCACAAGAAGTTGTGGTTTTTGTTCTGTTGCAACCGGTCGTCCTGAAGCCGTAGATCCATTTGAACCTCTCCGTGTTGCCAAGTCGGTAAAACTAATGAGTGTTAAGCATTGTGTTGTCACATCAGTTGATCGCGATGATCTTAAAGACGGTGGCTCGAACGTGTGGGTAGAAACGATCAGAAAGATCAGAGAGCTTTCACCGGGAACAACGATGGAAACTCTGATTCCGGATTTTCAGGGTATATGGGAAAATCTTCAGAGAGTGATCGATGAAAGACCGGAAGTTATCTCGCATAATCTGGAAACAGTTCGCAGATTAACGAAGCTAGTTCGCGTGCAAGCTAAGTATGACCGGAGTCTTGAAGTATTAAAAAGAATAGCAGCATCCGGGGTTGCGGCAAAATCCGGAATAATGTTAGGCTTGGGAGAAACAAAAGAAGAAGTTCTTGAAGCAATGCAGGATCTGCGAAATTCAGATGTTTCGATTCTCACGCTGGGACAATATCTGCAGCCAACAAAAGATCATTTACCAGTGAATGAATTTATACATCCTGATCTTTTTGCAGAACTAAAAGAAGCCGGGATAAAAATGGGTTTCCGTTATGTGGAGAGTGGACCTTTGGTTCGGTCGAGTTATCATGCGGAGAAACACCTTTTGTAACGAATAATTAAGAACTAATAATGAACCGTGAATAGTTAAGAATGAAGAATGAAGAATGAATCCCGATAGCTATCGGAACGAAAAATGAAAGCCGGGAGTTTGAATTTTCCAGTTAGGTTAAGTCTCTCCAGTTATCTATGCAGTGTTACTCGCCACTTACTACTCACCATTTACTACCTACTAAAAAATGAAACGAATAAAAATTGCTATCAACGGTTTTGGAAGAATTGGAAGAATTTCTACGAGAGTACTTTTACAGAACAGTAATCTGGAATTAGTAGCGATCAATGACCTTGCTGATGCTGCGACATTGGCTCATCTTTTCAAGTATGATTCAATTCATCGTAAGTACAAAGGGACAGTTTCTTCAGAAGAAAAGACAATTATAATTGATGGGAATAAAATTCCTGTTTATTCAGAAAAAAATCCGGGTGATCTTCCATGGAGTAAATTAGGAGTGGATATAGTATTAGAATGTACCGGTCATTTTACGAATAAAGAAGGAGCGGAGCAGCATATCAAAGCAGGAGCGAAGCGGGTAATTATTTCAGGACCTACAAAAGGAAAAAGTGATATCAAGACAATTGTATTGGGTGTAAATGATGAGATACTGACTGCGCAGGACATTATCATTTCGAATGCAAGTTGTACAACAAACAATGCAGCACCGATGCTTAAGATCCTTGATTCGCTATGGGAAGTAGAGAATGCATTTGTTACAACTGTCCATTCGTATACCGGAGATCAGAATATTCATGATGCACCACACAAAGATCTTCGTCGTGCACGTGCAGCAGCAGTTTCAATTATTCCCACAACAACAGGTGCTGCAAAAGCATTAGGAGATGTTTTACCGCACCTGAATGGTAAACTTGGTGGAGCAGGTATCCGGATTCCGGCACCTGATGGATCACTGACTGATATTACATGTATTCTTAAAAAGAAAGTTACGCTGGAATTGATCAATTCCACTTTTAAAAAGTATGCGGAAGGTGAGATGAAAGGAATCATGGAGTATACCGAAGATCCGATCGTTTCGATAGATATTGTCGGCAACCCTAATTCATGCATTTTTGATTCGCAATTAACTACTGTACTTGATAAAATGGTAAAAGTTGTGGGCTGGTATGATAATGAGGCAGGATACAGCAACCGACTTGTCGAATTGGCTGAAAAAGTTGGAAAAATGATAGACAAATAGTCGTATTAGAAAATCTTTTTCTTTTTCTATTTTGGATTTGTTTATATCGAACAGACGCTTATCTTGCTTAAGCTAAGCTGAATACCACGAATTTTATTCATTTTTACTGATTATCGGTTTATCGGTTAATATCAAATCCGGAAGATTAATTTCATTCGTATATTTAAATATACCAAGTTTGGTCGAAAATTAATGTTGATTATTCCCTCAAAAATCAGGATTAAAGAATTTTATTAAAGAATTAATATAAAATTAAACAATTTAGATTCTTATTAATCGTTTATTTGAACAGAAAGTATAGTAGAGTTGTTTAGTAATAGATCAATGAATTCAGCAGCCCTACTTTTCCGAATGGTACAGTATTTGGGAGGCTTTGTTCAGATGAATTCAATTTAGTATTCAAAAATTATCTAGTTATGATTAACAATTCAAAACGCAAAATCAAGTCAGTACAACAACCCGTTGCCGATGCAGTAACCCGCATTAAAGTGCAATTAGATCATAAAACCCTCATGGTTGTTCACAGTATGGCCGCATTTAAGATGTGGAAAAAGCGTTATCCGCTTGCTAAAGTGATAGCCTGAGTGCTGACTAGCAAAAGTTTACGTTAAAACAAATCCAAGGTCTCTCCAACGAGACCTTTTTTATTGCTTTTTTTTAATTTTTTTTTCAAGAAAATTTGTATTTTGAATTCGATTATCTACATTTGCAATCCCAAATTTTAAGGGGGACAAGAATTGTTCATTGAAATTAAATTTGCCGATGTAGCTCAGTTGGCCAGAGCTACTGATTTGTAATCAGTGGGTCGGGGGTTCGAATCCCTCCATCGGCTCCAGTTCTTTATCAGCACTGGTTTTAGGACCATTGAGAAGGGGAGATACCAGAGTGGCCAAATGGGACGGACTGTAAATCCGTTGCGAAAGCTTCGAAGGTTCGAATCCTTCTCTCCCCACTCTGAAATGTTTGGGTTTGATCAGGCAACTGATTGGATTTAAACAACAAGCGGAAGTAGCTCATTTGGTAGAGCATCAGCCTTCCAAGCTGAGGGTGGCCGGTTCGAGCCCGGTCTTCCGCTCAAAAGTCTCTGTTGGCTTTGACTACAAGCCAATGTAGCTCAGTCGGTAGAGCACATCCATGGTAAGGATGAGGTCACCAGTTCGATCCTGGTCATTGGCTCAGGGTTTGAACAGAATGTGAAAGGTATTTAACTACTGATCGCTGATATTTTAGTGCAGGATCCGGTAATTACAAAAGGATTTTCCGGACGTAATTCAAATTTACTCCTGCTATCTTAAACAGAATTAAAATCCTGATAGAGCGATCTCGACGGATTCTTAATATATTTTCGGTAAATAGTTTGTAAGATCTTTTTGCCGGGAGAAATGAATAGGATACCGGATACTGTGGAAATGAGCTTCCCTCTTCAGCAGTTTTACGATATTAAGTACAACTTTAAATAAACTCAAAAAAACATTAACCTCTAATAACTCATTGCAATGGCAAAAGAAAAATTCGACCGTTCCAAGCCCCATGTAAACATTGGGACTATCGGTCACGTTGATCACGGTAAAACAACATTAACAGCAGCCATCACAACCGTTTTGGCTTCTAAAGGTTGGGCCGAGCTTCGTTCATTTGATTCAATCGATAACGCTCCGGAAGAAAAAGAGCGTGGTATTACTATCAATACAGCGCACGTTGAATATGCGACTGCGAATCGTCACTATGCTCACGTTGACTGTCCAGGTCACGCGGATTATGTGAAAAACATGGTTACAGGTGCTGCCCAGATGGACGGTGCTATTTTAGTTGTGGCTGCGACTGATGGTCCGATGCCACAAACTCGTGAACATATCCTTCTTGCTCGTCAGGTTGGTGTTCCAAAGATCGTTGTATTCATGAACAAAGTGGATATGGTTGACGATCCTGAATTACTTGACTTAGTAGAGATGGAAATCCGTGACCTACTTAGTTTCTATCAATTTGATGGTGCTGCAACTCCGGTAATCCGTGGTTCTGCATTAGGTGGATTAAACTTAGATGAAAAATGGGTTCCAAAAATTCTTGAATTAATGGAAGCTGTTGATACATTTATTCCAATTCCTCCACGTGAAGTTGACAAGCCATTCCTTATGCCAGTAGAAGATGTATTCTCGATCACAGGTCGTGGTACAGTTGCAACTGGTCGTATCGAGCGCGGTGTGATCAACACAGGTGATGAGGTTGATATCATCGGTATGCAGGAAAAAACTATCAAGTCTGTTTGTACAGGTGTTGAGATGTTCCGTAAGATCCTTGATCGTGGAGAAGCTGGTGATAACGTAGGTATCTTGTTACGTGGTATTGAGAAAACTGATATCCGTCGTGGTATGGTTGTCGCAAAACCAGGTTCAATTACTCCTCACACCGATTTCAAAGCTGAGATCTATGTATTGAAAAAAGAAGAAGGTGGACGTCACACTCCATTCCACAACAAATACCGTCCACAATTTTACCTGCGTACAACAGACGTAACAGGTGAGATCACTCTACCTGAAGGACGTGAGATGGTAATGCCTGGTGATAACGTAACGATTACTGTTGTGTTGATCCAACCGGTAGCTATGGATAAAGGTCTGCGTTTCGCGATTCGCGAAGGTGGTCGTACCGTAGGTGCAGGTCAGGTTACTGAAGTACTTAAATAATTGAAATAATTCCAATAAACCACAGGCGGGAAACCGTCTGTGGTTTACTGCCAATTAGGAACAATAGTAAACGGGTGTAGCTCAATTGGTAGAGTAGCGGTCTCCAAAACCGTTGGCTGGGAGTTCGAGTCTCTCCACCCGTGCTAAACCAAGAACTCCATAGGAGCTCGAAAAAACTTCAAATGAGCAAAATAACCGCTTATATAAAAGATAGTTATACTGAACTGGTTGAGAAAGTCAGCTGGCCGACACGTGAAGAACTGCAAAGCAGTGTAATCATCGTAATGGTCTCTACTGTAATCATCGGTGTAATGATCTTTCTCATGGACGCCGGGTTTCAGGCAATCATGAATCTATTCTATAAAATGATCGGATAATACCAATTACCATGGCAGAAGCACAATCACAAAAGGAACTGGTTCGCAAATGGTATGTTGTTCGCGCCATCAGTGGAAAAGAAAAGAAGGTAAAACAGTATATCGAATCTGAGATCAGCCGCTTAAAACTGACCGATTATGTCGCTCAGGTTTTAATACCGACTGAAAAGTTCTATCAGATCAGAAACGGAAAGAAAGTTAGCAAAGAAAGAAATATCCTTCCCGGATATGTATTAGTAGAAGCTGCTCTTACCGGTGAGATCCCTCACATCATTGAAAATATCACAGGTGTGATCTCTTTCCTTGGTGCCAAAGGCGAACCACCTGCTCCGCTACGTCAGTCTGAAGTAAATCGCATACTGGGTAAAATGGATGAATTGGCCGATAGTGAAGCGGTAATGTCAGTTCCTTATGTAGTTGGTGAAACAGTGAAAGTAATAGATGGTCCATTCAACAGCTTCTCAGGAGTTATTGAAGAGATCAACGAAGAGAAAAAGAAATTGAAAGTAATGGTTAAGATCTTTGGAAGAAAAACTCCACTTGAACTTAGCTATATGCAAGTAGAAAAAGAGTAAATGAATTGATTCATTACTTCATGATCGGCGGATTGCTTCCAATCCTTCCCCGCAAGTCATAAGAGATGGATCCAATTTCGGTATATAATCAGTTAAACAAATATGTACTGATGAAAAGAGAGATCCGATCATCATACAGAATTTAATATTCCAATGGCAAAAGAAATAGGCACATACATAAAATTGCAGGTAAAAGGTGGAGCAGCAAATCCTGCACCTCCGATCGGACCGGCTTTAGGTGCAAAGGGTGTAAACATCATGGAATTCTGCAAGCAGTTCAACGCTCGTACGCAGGACCAACCTGGAAAAGTTCTTCCGGTTATCATCACTGTTTATACAGATAAATCATTTGAGTTTGTAATCAAAACTCCACCTGCAGCAGTTCAGATCATGGACCTTGCAAAGATCAAAAGTGGTTCGAAAGAATCAAACCGTAATAAGGTTGGATCTGTTACATGGGAACAAATTCGTTCAGTAGCTGAAAATAAAATGCCTGACTTAAACTGTTTCACAATTGAATCAGCAATGAGCATGGTAGCAGGAACTGCACGGAGTATGGGTGTTACTGTAACAGGTGACAGTCCTCTGAAATAAAAAATATTAATTCCGGGTCAGAGACCTGGAATCTCACCGAAGGAGGGGGCGATCCTATCAAACCCGTTACTACTTCAAAACTTTAATTCAATGGCAAAAGTCAGTAAAAAAAGAAAGCAAGCAATTGCAAAAGTTGACCAGACAAAGTCATACTCTTTAGCAGAAGCTTCAAAGATCATCAAAGACGTAACGTATACAAAGTTTGATGCATCAGTAGACCTAAGCATTCGTTTAGGCGTAGATCCACGGAAAGCCAATCAAATGGTTCGTGGTGTTGTAACACTTCCACACGGAACAGGAAAGACGAAAAAAGTACTTGTACTTTGTACTCCTGACAAAGAAGCTGAGGCGAAAGAAGCCGGAGCAGATTTCGTTGGATTGGACGACTACATTCAGAAAATTGAACAAGGCTGGACAGACATCGACGTAGTGATCACTATGCCGAGTGTAATGGGTAAAGTGGGTAAACTGGGTAAAGTACTTGGGCCACGTAACTTGATGCCGAATCCGAAGACCGGAACTGTTACAACAGATGTTGGTAAAGCAGTTAAAGAAGTGAAAGCCGGTAAAATTGATTTCAAAGTTGACAAGCAGGGAAGTATTCATGCTTCAGTTGGAAAAGTATCTTTTGATGCTAAAAAACTTGAAGAGAATGCATCTGAATTACTCAACACGATCCTCAAATTGAAACCATCTGCTGCGAAAGGAACTTACATGAAAAGTGTATACCTGTCGAGCACAATGAGTCCTTCAGTTATGATCGATACAAAATCAATTTCTTAATCACCCGTAGGGTTTAATCATTTAACACATTACAAAAATGAAAAGAGAAGAAAAAGACGTAATCATTGGAGAGATTGCGGAACTCCTCAATAAATATCCAAACGTATACATTGCTGATACATCAGCATTGCCGGTATCGAAGATCAATGACCTTCGCCGCCTTTGTTTCAACAAAGACGTAAAGATGCTGGTTGCAAAAAATAAACTGATCCGCAAAGCAATGGAGAAGAACAATGCTGATGCATACGAAGGTATGTTCGCTGCATTGAAAGGAACCAGCGCATTGTTGTTTTCAGAAATTGGAAACAGTCCTGCGAAACTGATCAAAGACTTCCGCAAAAAAGGTGACCGTCCTATTTTGAAAGGCGCTTATATCGACACAGCTGTGTTCTTAGGCGACAATCAATTAGAGACACTAGCCAACATCAAATCTAAAAATGAACTCATCGGTGAAATCATCGGTCTGTTACAATCTCCTGCTAAAAATGTTATCTCCGGTCTTAAAAGCAGCGGTGGTAAACTTGCAGGAATTCTTAAAACATTATCTGAGCGTCCTGCATAAGGATAAGCTGTTAATACCCTAATGCTTCCAGTACCCAATAAACAATTAATCAAATCAAACGAAAAAACAAACAAATTAAATTCTATAAAAATGGCAGATTTAAAAGCATTCGCAGATCAGTTAGTTAACCTGACTGTTAAAGAAGTTAACGAACTAGCAAAGATCCTGAAGGATGAGTATGGCATCGAGCCTGCTGCTGCTGCTGTAGCTGTTGCTGCAGGTGGTGGCGGTGGCGGAGAAGCTGCAGCTGAAAAAACATCTTTTGATGTGATCTTAAAAGCACCGGGTGGAGCAAAACTTAACATCGTTAAGCTTGTAAAAGAAATGACTGGTCTAGGCTTGAAAGAAGCTAAAGATCTGGTTGATGGTGCACCAAAAGCAGTTAAAGAAGGAGTTTCTAAAGAAGAAGCAAATTCAATTAAACAACAGTTAGAAGAAGCAGGAGCTGAGATTGAAGTTAAATAAGGTATCGGCTGCTAATTGCTAATATTTATAGACCTTACCGGACCAAAAATCGGGTAAGGTCTATATCCTTTTTTAATAGGTGATTCTTCAGACGTGTTGAATTCCATTAGAAATTAACTTTAAATCAAAAAAACTCCCGTGTCCAACAATCTTATTCAAAAAAATAGAATCAGCTTTGCAACGATCGGACAATCGATCGATTATCCGGATTTTCTGGATATACAGCTAAAGTCTTTCCAGGATTTTTTCCAGCTTGAAACCACTTCCGACAACCGACAAAAAGAAGGTTTGTACAAAGTTTTCAGTGAAAATTTTCCAATCACTGATTCAAGAAATAATTTCGTACTGGAATTTCTCGATTACTTTATCGATCCGCCAAGATATTCTCTTGAAGAATGTATTGAGCGTGGACTAACTTACAGCGTTCCGCTGAAAGCTAAGTTGAAATTGTATTGTACAGATCCTGAGCATGAGGATTTCGAAACCATCGTTCAAGATGTGTATCTGGGAACTATTCCGTACATGACACCAAAAGGTACATTCGTTATCAATGGTGCTGAACGTGTAGTTGTTTCTCAGCTTCACCGTTCTCCAGGCGTGTTCTTCGGACAAAGTCGCCATGCAAACGGAACTAAACTTTATTCTGCTCGTGTAATTCCATTCAAGGGTTCTTGGATCGAATTCGCTACAGATATCAACAATGTCATGTATGCATACATCGACCGTAAGAAGAAATTCCCGGTTACGACTTTGCTTCGTGCCATTGGCTACCAAACGGATAAAGATATCCTTGAGATCTTCGGTCTTGCCGATGAATTCAAAGTGACTAAATCCGGAATTAAAAATGCTCTTAATCGCCGTCTAGCTGCACGTGTTTTGAAAACATGGGTGGAAGATTTCGTAGATGAGGATACTGGTGAAGTAGTTTCTATCGAAAGAAATGAAGTGATCATCGAACGTGAAACCGTTGTTGAAGATCATCACTTAGAACTTATCGTCGAATCAGGTGTCAAGTCGATCATCCTCCATAAAGAGGATGTGAATACAAACGATTACGCAATCATCTACAACACGCTTCAGAAAGATACATCGAATTCTGAGAAAGAAGCCGTTGAACATATCTATCGTCAGCTTCGTAATGCGGAGCCACCTGATGAAGAAACAGCTCGTGGAATTATCGACAAGTTATTCTTCTCAGATAAAAGATATGATCTTGGTGACGTAGGTCGTTACAGAATCAATAAAAAATTAGGTCTGGAGATCGCAGAAGATACGCGTGTCCTTACCAAATCAGATATCATTGAGATCATTCGCCAGTTGATCCAGTTGATCAACTCTAAAGCGGAGGTCGATGATATTGATCACTTGTCAAACCGTCGTGTACGTACCGTTGGAGAACAATTATATTCTCAGTTCGGTGTCGGACTTGCACGTATGGCTCGTACTATTCGTGAAAGAATGAACGTACGTGACAATGAAGTGTTCACTCCGGCAGATTTGATCAATGCGAAGACTTTGTCTTCGGTTATCAATTCATTCTTCGGAACCAATCAGCTTTCTCAATTCATGGATCAGACCAACCCACTTGCTGAGATCACTCACAAGCGTCGTTTGTCTGCACTTGGGCCCGGCGGTCTTTCTCGCGAAAGAGCAGGTTTCGAGGTTCGTGACGTTCACTATACCCACTACGGTCGTTTGTGTACAATTGAGACTCCGGAAGGTCCGAACATCGGTTTGATCTCCTCACTTTGCGTTTATGCTAAGATCAATAACCTAGGTTTCATTGAAACTCCTTATCGTACTGTTACGGAAGGAAAAGTAGATGTTGAAAAAGGAGTTATTTATCTGACAGCAGAAGAAGAAGATAATAAAGTAATTGCTCAGGCGAATGCTAAGATCGATGATAAAGGAAACTTTATCGATCTTAAAGTGAAAGCTCGTGAATTAGGTGACTTCCCGGTTCTTGAACCATCGAAGGTAAACCTAATGGATGTCGCTCCTAATCAGATCGCATCAATCGCCGCTTCACTGATTCCATTCCTTGAACATGATGATGCCAATCGTGCCCTGATGGGATCGAACATGCAACGTCAGGCTGTACCATTACTTCGTCCTGAAGCTCCAATCGTAGGAACAGGTCTTGAAGGTTTGGTTGCCCGCGACTCACGTGTATTGATCAATGCAGAAGGTGATGGCGTGGTTGAATATGTTGACGCACTTGAGATCACTATTCGTTACAGCCGTAAGGAGAACGAAAAACTGGTGAGCTTCGAAGATGATGTGAAGACATACAACCTTATCAAATTCCAGAAAACAAATCAGAATACTTGTATCAACTTAAAACCAATTGTCATCAAAGGACAAAAGGTGAAAAAAGGTCAGGTACTTTGCGAGGGCTATGCAACACAAAATGGTGAATTAGCACTTGGACGTAACCTACAGGTTGCATTCATGCCTTGGAAAGGAAATAACTTTGAGGATGCAATCGTGATCTCTGAGAGAGTTATCCGTGAAGATATCTTTACATCAATTCACGTTGATGAATACAGTCTTGAAGTGCGCGATACAAAACGTGGAATGGAAGAATTGACTGCTGATATTCCTAACGTAAGTGAAGAAGCAACCCGCGAACTTGATGAACACGGTTTGATCCGCGTAGGTGCTGATGTTGTAGAAGGTGATATCCTAATCGGTAAGATCACTCCAAAAGGAGAAACTGATCCTTCACCGGAAGAGAAATTACTTCGCGCGATCTTTGGTGACAAAGCAGGCGATGTGAAAGATGCATCGTTGAAAGTTCCACCTTCAGTTAAAGGTGTAGTTATCGACAAGCGTTTGTTCTCACGTGTTGTTGCTAAAGACAAGACTCAGAAGAACGATGAGAAAGTTCTGATCGAAAAACTCGATAAAGAATATCAAATTGAGATCGCTGATCTGAAAGAAAAACTGATCGATAAATTATTCGTACTCGTTAGCGGAAAAACTTCTCAGGGTGTTACTGACATCTTCAAAGAAGTGATCATTGCTAAAGGTGCGAAGTTCACTCAGAAGATGCTTTCAGAAATTAACTATGATAACGTTAATGCTGATAAGTGGACAACTGATAAAGAGAAGAACGATCAGATCAAGCAATTACTGCATAACTATACTATTAAGTTTAATGATATCTCCGGTTTGTTCAAGCGTAAGAAATTTGCTTTAACAGTAGGTGATGAACTACCTGCGGGTATCGTTCAGTTAGCGAAAGTTTATATCGCTAAAAAACGTAAGCTTAAAGTTGGTGATAAGATGGCCGGTCGTCACGGAAATAAAGGTATCGTAGCCAGAATCGTTCGCGATGAAGATATGCCATATCTTGAAGACGGAACACCGGTTGATATCGTTCTTAACCCACTTGGTGTACCTTCCCGTATGAACCTTGGACAGATCTATGAAACGATCTTAGGTTGGGCAGGATTAAGATTAGGAGTGAAGTTCGCTACTCCGATCTTTGATGGTGCTTCAATTGAGCAGATCGATGAATATGTAACTAAAGCCAATCTTCCTAAATTCGGAAGTACTTATCTATACGACGGTGGAACCGGTGATCGTTTCGATCAACCTGCAACAGTAGGTGTGATCTATATGTTGAAACTTGGTCACATGGTTGATGATAAGATGCACGCTCGTTCAATCGGACCATACTCTCTCATTACTCAGCAACCGTTGGGTGGTAAGGCACAATTCGGTGGTCAGCGTTTCGGTGAGATGGAGGTTTGGGCACTCGAAGCATTCGGTGCAGCAAATATCCTACAAGAGATCCTCACAGTGAAGTCTGATGATGTTATTGGCCGTGCGAAAACTTATGAAGCAATTGTTAAAGGTGATAATCTTCCGGTACCGGGAATCCCTGAATCATTCAATGTATTGTTACATGAACTTCGTGGACTTTGTCTGAAGATAACACTTGAATAAGGTTGAATGAAAAAATAAAGTGTTGAACACTTTTTCATCATTCATTTTAATCATCAACCAAAAAATTAACACAGATGGCAAGCAGAAAAGAAATAAAAATTAAATCGAATTTCAGTAAGATAATCATCAGCCTTTCTTCTCCGGAAAATATTCTGGAGCAGTCAAGCGGCGAGGTGTTGAAACCTGAAACCATCAATTACCGGACATACAAACCGGAGCGCGACGGATTATTCTGTGAGCGTATCTTCGGACCGGTAAAAGACTGGGAGTGTCATTGCGGTAAATATAAACGCATCCGTTACAAAGGAATTGTTTGTGACCGTTGTGGAGTAGAAGTAACAGAGAAAAAAGTACGTCGTGAGCGTATGGGTCATATTACCCTTACCGTTCCCGTTGCACATATCTGGTACTTCCGTTCATTGCCGAATAAGATCGGTTATCTGTTAGGACTTCCTACAAAGAAGCTTGACATGATCATCTATTATGAAAGATATGTAGTTATTCAGGCAGGTGTAAAAGCAGCTGATGGAATCAACTATCTTGACTTCTTAACAGAGGATGAATATTTAACGATTCTTGAAAATCTTCCAAAAGATAATCAGCATCTTGATGAAAACGATCCGAATCGTTTCATCGCTAAGATGGGAGCAGAGGCATTGTATGATCTTTTATCAAGATTGAATCTTGATGAATTATCTTATAACCTTCGTCACCAGGCGAGCAATGAAACTTCTCAGCAACGTAAGAACGAAGCATTGAAACGTTTGAATGTTGTTGAAGCATTCCGTTCGGCAGTGGAGCACATTGAAAATCGTCCTGAGTGGATGATCGTAAAAGTTGTTCCTGTAATTCCACCTGAACTTCGTCCACTCGTTCCTCTGGATGGTGGTCGTTTTGCAACTTCAGATCTGAACGATCTTTATCGTCGTGTGATCATCCGTAACAATCGTTTGAAACGATTATTGGAGATCAAAGCGCCGGATGTGATCCTTCGTAATGAGAAGCGTATGTTGCAGGAAGCTGTCGATTCATTGTTTGACAATTCACGTAAAGTGAATGCAGTTAAGACTGAATCTAACCGTGCCTTGAAATCACTTTCTGATTCATTGAAAGGTAAACAAGGTCGTTTCCGTCAGAACTTATTAGGTAAACGTGTCGATTATTCAGCTCGTTCTGTAATCGTCGTTGGGCCTGAATTAAAATTACACGAATGCGGATTGCCAAAAGATATGGCAGCTGAACTTTTCAAACCATTCATCATCCGTAAGATGATCGAGCGTGGTGTTGTAAAGACAGTGAAATCTGCGAAGAAAATAGTTGACCGTAAAGATCCTCTTGTGTGGGATATCTTAGAGAACGTTCTGAAAGGACATCCTGTTCTTCTGAATCGTGCCCCGACACTCCACAGATTAGGTATTCAGGCATTCCAGCCTAAACTGATCGAAGGAAAAGCGATTCAATTACATCCATTGGTTTGTACTGCCTTCAACGCCGATTTCGACGGTGATCAAATGGCCGTTCACGTTCCATTAGGACATGCGGCTATCCTTGAAGCACAGATGTTGATGCTTGCATCACATAATATCCTTAACCCTGCAAACGGTGCTCCGGTAACAGTTCCTTCTCAGGACATGGTACTCGGATTATACTACATCACGAAAGAAAGAAAAACGGATGCAGACCGGGTTGTAAAAGGTGAAGGAATGAAGTTCTATTCTCCTGAAGAAGTAATTATCGCATTGAACGAAGGTCGTGTTGAATTACACGCTGCCATTGAAGTGCGTATTCAATTATGGACTCCGGATGGATACAAACCTACGATGATCAAAACAACTGTTGGTCGTATCCTCTTCAATCAGGTTGTTCCTGAAGAAGCCGGTTACATCAATACTTTGTTGACGAAGAAAGCTCTTCGTGATATCATCGGTGATGTATTGAAACAATGTGGCGTTGCTAAGACAGCGAAGTTCCTTGATGATATCAAAGATCTAGGATTTAAAATGGCCTTCAAAGGAGCGTTATCGTTCAATCTTGAAGACGTTAAGATCCCTGATGTTAAACAGGAATTGGTTGGTAAAGCAAATGCAGAAGTGGAAGAAGTGTTGGCAAACTACAACATGGGATTCATCACTTACAACGAGCGTTACAATCAGATCATTGATATCTGGACACGTACAAGTTCACGTATCACAGAAACGTTGATGAAACAATTGTCAACAGATAAACAAGGTTTCAACTCCATCTTCATGATGCTTGACTCCGGAGCCCGTGGTTCGAAAGAACAGATCCGTCAGTTAGGTGGAATGCGTGGATTGATGGCCAAGCCTCAGAAGAGTGGATCTTCAGGTGGAGAGATCATCGAGAACCCGATCCTTTCTAACTTTAAGGAAGGTCTTTCAATCCTTGAGTATTTCATTTCTACTCACGGTGCACGTAAAGGTCTTGCCGATACAGCTCTTAAGACTGCTGACGCTGGTTATCTTACACGTCGTCTTGTTGACGTTGCACAGGACGTTATCATTACTGATACTGATTGTGGAACATTGCGTGGTCTTGCTGAGACAGCACTTAAGAATAATGAAGAAGTTGTTGAATCGTTGTACGATCGTATTTTGGGTCGTGTCTCGTTACACAATATTTACCATCCGCTTACAAACGAATTGATCGTTGAGAACGGAAAAGAGATCACAGAAGAAAAAGCAACGATCATTGAAGAATCTCCTATTGAAACAGTAGAGATCCGTTCAGTGTTGACGTGTGAATCAGAAAGAGGAGTATGTGCTAAATGTTATGGCCGTAACCTTGCATCAGGAAGAATGGTTCAGAAAGGTGAAGCTGTTGGTGTAATTGCCGCACAGTCCATCGGTGAGCCGGGAACACAGCTTACACTCCGTACGTTCCACGTCGGTGGTGTTGCTCAGAAAGGTGCATCTGAATCAGAATTGAAAGCGAAATTCGGTGGTCGTCTTGAATTAGAAGAAGTAAAAACAGTTTCTTTCAAAGATGGTAACAAGACTTACGAAGTTGTAATTGGCCGTTCAGGTGAATTCAGAATCGTTGATCCGAATACCGGAGTTGTATTGATGACTGCAAATATTCCTTATGGAGCGAAGTTATATCTGATAGATAAAGTAATGGTTGAAAAGGGTGATGTCATTTGTGACTGGGATCCGTTCAATGCCGTTATCTTAACTGAGTTCCCTGGAAAAGTTGAATTCGAACATATCGAAGAAGGTATTACCTTCCGTGAAGAGTCCGATGAACAAACTGGTTACAAGGAGAAAGTGATTATCGAAACACGTGATAAAACTAAGAACCCTGTTATCCGCATCTTAGACGATAAGAAAGAGATGATCAAAGGATATAACATTCCGGTTGGTGCTCACGTCATGGTTAACAAAGGACAAAAACTTCAGTCAGGAGATATCCTGGTTAAGATTCCTCGTACTACAGGTAAATCAGGTGATATCACCGGTGGTCTTCCTCGTGTAACGGAATTATTCGAAGCACGTAATCCAAGTAACCCGGCTGTAGTATCTGAGATCGATGGTATTGTATCTTATGGTGGTATCAAACGTGGTAACAGAGAGGTGATCATTACATCACGTGATGGTGAAGTGAAAAAATATCTTGTTCCACTTTCGAAACACATCCTTGTACAGGATAATGACTTTACAAAAGCCGGTGATCCGTTATCAGATGGTGCGATCACTCCAAGCGATATCCTTTCTATCAAAGGACCAAGTATGGTTCAGGAGTACCTTGTTAACGAGGTGCAGGAAGTTTACCGTTTACAGGGTGTGAAGATCAATGATAAACACTTTGAGGTAATCGTTCGTCAGATGATGCGTAAAGTTGTTATCGAAGATCCGGGTGATACAATGTTCCTTGAAAGAGAATTTGTTGATCGTGTAGATTTCATTAAAGAGAACGATATGATCATGGATAAAGTAGTAGTACTTGATCCGGGTGATTCTGCGGAAATGAAAACAGGACAGATCATTACGCTTCGTAAGTTGCGTGAAGAAAATTCTGTATTGAAACGTAAGGATCTTAAGCCTATCGAAGCTCGTGATGCAATACCTTCTACATCGTCACCGGTGCTTCAGGGAATCACACAGGCATCATTACATACTAAGAGCTGGATTTCTGCGGCATCGTTCCAGGAAACAACTAAAGTATTGAATGAGGCAGCAGTGAATGGTAAGATCGATGATCTTCTCGGATTGAAAGAGAACGTAATCGTTGGTCACTTGATTCCTGCCGGTACAGGCTTGCGTGAATACGATCGTTTGATCGTTGGATCACAGGAAGAATATGATCTGTTGATGGCTTCAAAACAAGAAGCAGTGAGTGAGCATTAATCGTTCATTCATCGAAATAATAAAAATCCGCTCCATTGGGGCGGATTTTTTATTTTTCAAGTCAATCTGACGGCGAATATATTTTATGTAATTTAGTAGTATAAAAGAAGAACAATCCAATGGACGAAAATCAAAATCAGAACCAGCTTAATATCGAGCTGACAGAAGAAATTGCAGATGGTATCTATTCCAATCTTGCAATTATAACACACAGCACAAGTGAATTTGTAATTGACTTTGTAAAAGTGATGCCCGGAGTTCCGAAAGCAAAAGTAAAATCAAGAATATTACTTACACCACAACATGCAAAACGTTTGATGGCTGCATTAGCAGAAAATATTCAAAAGTATGAAGCGGTTCATGGTGCAATTAAGCAAACTGAATCAATGGGATTGCCGATGAATTTTGGTGGACCGACAGCGCAAGCTTAACGAATAACGAATAACGAATAACGGGCAATTTAGAAAGTACTTTCCAGATTGCCCGTTATTCGTTATCAACTATTCGTTATTAGTTCTTAAAACACTTTTAGAATTACCTGTATCAGATCCGCTTCCACATCATTGCTTGGTTTGTCGGTATAGATTTGTGAAATACGAACGCAGGCAATATTATCTTGGTCGGTGTTGGTTACTTTTACTTCAAAAAACTTTTTACGCTTGAAAAGATTTTCTTTACGAAAGATCAAACTCATTTCTTCAGGGTCTGAAAAGACGACACGGAATCCTTTCTTACCTACTTCAAGAGTAGATAAAATACGGTGCACTTTTCTCGCCGGATAGTAAAGATAAGTTTGCTCCATGATGTTCCGCAGTTGGTCAGAGTAATGTCAAAAGATCTGATCCATTACAATATTAGGTTGAAAAATTGGATTTTGCTATCATTTTTTTGACTTTTTATTATTTCTTAATATTAAAAATAAGAAAGAGCGAGTCTTAGTCATGCTGAAATCCTTATTTCTGGTTCGACACGTTTTTCGTCTAAGAAATTACAGAAATGTTTAAACTGATTTCCCATTCTTTTGACCGGAGAAAAGTCTGAGAATTTCCTTGCCATAGTACCTCACCATCATAGCCAATCCCAGCGTAAACAGACCAATTGCATAGGGTCTTAATGAATCTTCAAGATAAAACTCACCGATCATCCAGACTGAATTCGCCAGGATCCAGAAACAAACAGCTAAGTTGTGAACCAGTTCAGATCTCTCTGATCTGTTCAGATAGGTTATATAAAAGGCCAAGCCAATTGTAGGAACGATCATGATCATTCCCAAGGTCTTTGAAAGAGATGCCCAGCACAAGTCTTTAATGAGCCAGAGGAGGATATGGAAATTTTCAGTTTTTCTTGTTCGGGAATTTATCATTATTCATGTTTTTAAGTCGGATGGATTCTCTGCGAACAGATTAATTTCAACCGGAACAAACTAACGAACAATGATCTGAAAAAGCAAAGGCAAATTAAATCAGAATTTATTTTTCAATTGCAGAAGTTATTTCACTGCTCATAGGAGTAGTCTTACTCTTCCATCTGTGAATCACCTTCCCATTTTCATCTATCAATATCTTCTCGAAATTCCATTTAATGGGTCCTGTGAAATCAGGATTCGGTTGTTCAGTCAGCCATTTGAAAAGCGGATCGATATCTTCACCGGTAACGGAAATTTTAGATGATAATGGGAATGTTACACCATAATTATTAGTGCAAAATCCTTTGATCTCTGTATTATCTCCGGGCTCTTGCTCTCCGAAATTATTTGCAGGAAATCCAATGACAACTAACTTGTCTTTGTATTTGTCTGAAAGTTCCTGTAGCCCTGCATACTGTGATGTATATCCGCACTCAGAAGCTGTATTTACAATCAGGATCTTTTTTCCTTTATATGAAGAAAGATCAATTTCTTTATTGTCGATACTTTTTAACTTAAAGTCGTATACATTAAGATCCGCAAATAATGATATTGTTAATAGTAACATTATTAGTTTCATTTTTTATATTGTTTTTAATAATAAAGTTTTCCCCCCTTTTCACTTTTCACTTTTCACCTTTCACTTTTCACTTTTCACCTTTCACTTTTCACTTTTCACTTTTCACTTTTCACTTTTCACCATTGATCCAAACTAATTCACCGCACTTTTATTAAAAATAAAATACCCGAAATGAAAGAGAAATGAAAACGAATCTTTTCTCATGTCAGCATAATTTACTATCAAAGCGATCGGTCCAAGAGGTGAATGAAATACCATGCCAGTACTTGCAATAAAGTTTCTGTCCTGAAATTCTTTACCATAAACAGTTTTCTTGTCATCCGTTTCATATAATTCCTGGTATGGCTGGAACATATAACCTTCTAAGCGTATATCAATGTTGTTTCTTAATGTATATACATTTCTCATTCCGATTGCAGCAAAGTTGTGTGCATGTAAAGCCGGCAAATAGATCGTCTTCAATTCCTGAATAGGAGTGAACCCGGGACTGTTAAGAACCGTGCTGGTGTAATTGGCGAAAAACCGCATATTTGAAATTGCTAGTTCGCTATAGAAGCCGAGTTTCAATCGTCCGAAACGCTTAAAATAATTTTCGTAAACCAATTTAAATTGAAACCAGTCGTGATAATCTTTTTGAACAGAACGGTCAACTGATGTTGAGCCGGGAATTGTAAATTCACTGAAGTTCACATATTGAGCTTTCATGCTAAAAAAGGTTCCTTGATTGGGATATTCTTTTTTGTTCAGAGTATTTACTTCAAATAATACAGATCCCGTGGGTCCTTCCATGAATGTATTATCAGCAGTATCAGTTGCCAAAAAATTTTTTGTCTGATAATAGTCGTCAGAAATTGTAGCCCACGAACCATTGAATACAACCTTTCCTTTATTTCTTGAAGGGATTCCAATATTCAAACCAAACAGATTATCTGATTTCAATATGTAAGATGGCTTTTGTTCAGTGAAAAAAGAATTGTTACTACTCTTGAAGAAATCGTACTGATTGATCGTAGCTTCTGCTTCAACAAAGAATGGAAATTTCCGTGGTGAATCCAATCTGATCCGTACTTGTCCGCTGGTATATAATTTCCCGAAGTAAAAATTTCCATTGAAATTGTAGGAGTTTTTATTCCAGATGTTATATTGTAATCCGACAAAAGCCATACTTACCGGCTTAGTAGAAATATTCCCGCCAAACTGAGTGATAAAATCTTTTTCTCTTTTCAACGTAATTGTCATGTCGAAATATCCTGTCTCTTTATTAAAAAGCAACATGGGATAAATAGACTTTACATTTGGATCAGAAACAACCTGATAGTATTGTGATTTCAATCTGCTCAATGGTATTGGATCAATTCCAGGTTTGAGAATGTTCTTAATGTATTCAGATTGTCCCGAATTCAAACCAACAATATGAACCTTATCGATCTTCACATCAGGAAAGGAATTTCTGTAAGCTTTTCTTCTTTCATTCAATTCTGTTTTATCCTGTTGACGTTGAATATTCCATTTCATTCTAACGATCTCGCGCTTGGCTGAAACATAACCTTCTTCGATAATTTCACTTATCCTGGAGAAGTCAAACAAACCAAAACGGTCAGTATTGGATTCTACTAAAATTCCATTTTCACAGATAACAGAAAAACTGGTAGGTGTCGTCATCATCGCTCTGATCTGAGAAATTATATTTCCTTCAGTGGTAGGAGTAGTGGTTCCCGATGCATTGGATCCGATGATAATATCAGGTTGAAATTCACTCAACATAATGTCTGCAGGGAAGTTGTTATACATTCCACCATCATACAATATAGTTCCATTGTATAAAACAGGTTTGAAATAGAAAGGATAAGCTGACGAAGCTCTTACTGCAGTTGCAAGGTCACCGTCTTTGAATACGACTGTTTTTTTATTTTCTATATCAGCAGCAACGCAACGAAATGGTATGAACAAAGAATCAAAATTGTAATTTGCTTTAGCAATTGGTCCTGCTGAATTTTCCATCAATGAATAATCGTATGGAACAGAACTTACGATACTGGTCGGAAGAGAGGTGGAGATGATAGAGTCGAGCGAGAACTTTAAACTTATCCAGGATGCATTTTCTTCTTTTTTTCTGAAGTAGTACAAATAGTTTTCATCGATGATACCATTCGCCCAGTTAAAAAAATCGTCGGTATGAACTATAGAATCCATTTGTTCGGGAGAAAATCCCATTGAATACATACTTGCAACAATTGCACCTGCCGAAGTTCCTGCTATGTAATCAATAGGAATATTGTATTCCTCCATCGCTTTTATGACACCGATATGTGCCATTCCCCGCGCACCGCCACCACTTAAGACCAGACCAACTTTCTGGCTTTGCGCATGAAGTGAGAATGCAATCAGTATTAAAGTTAAACAGAGCTTGACGAAAAGGTCTTTGATCACAATATAAAATGGTTGTTGGATTCTGCTAATTTACGAAGCATTTTCTATTTTTGAACGCAATTCTGAAAAATAACCGGCAGACTTCATCAGCCTGCTACCATACCACGAAAACATCTCGCCATCCACTTTTAAGATGGTGGAAGCAGGTAATAATTTTTGAAAATGTTCAATATGCTCTTCTTTGAATGGAAATGGTTCAGATGAGAGAAGTAGATAAGCCGGTTTCATCCCGGTCAGATCTTTTTCATCAAGAACCGGATACCTGGTTAATGCTGACATCAGATTATTAAATCCTGCATGATCGAGCATTTCGCTTATGAATGTATCAGCTCCAACTGTCATGATTGGCTTATTCCAGATCAGATAAACGCAGTTTAAATACTTGTATTTGTTTAGCGACTGAAAATTTTTCTCAATTGTTTCGATGATTCGTTTTGCTTCCGGAGTTTTGTTGCAGATCGCTCCAATACTATTGATCATTTCCAGAGCACTCTTCAAATTATTGATATCGGAAGTCCATACCGGAAAATATTTTTGTAATTCTAATATCTGATCTTTATTGTTTTCTTCTTTATTTGCAAAAATAATATCAGGCTTGAGTCCGATAATTTTTTCAATATCCAGGTTCTTTGTTCCACCAACTCTTGTTTTTGTACGAAACCATTTATCGGGATGAATGCAAAATTTTGTAATGCCTGCAACTTCCTGATCCAGTCCGAGATCATAAAGTAATTCAGTCTGAGAAGGAACAACAGAAACAATTCTCGTCGGGGGCTCCGCGAGAACTATTTTGTTACCGATTTGATCAGAATAAATCATTTTATTTCTAATAAAATTGCAGAACTAACTAAAATAAAAAAGACCTTCTTTAGCAAAAATGAATTTGTGAAAGAAGGTCTCTGTGATAATTTGCTTTTATTTTATTTCACTAAAGCATCAACGATATCGCTTTTTGTCAGAATGAAAGTTCTGCCGGCTTTAAAGTCTTTCAGAAGTACAGCCATTCTGTCGCCCGTGATCATTCCTGATAATTCATCAAGTGGAGTAGAGATGTCTACAAAAGGAAGTGCTTCACGCATGATCTTTTCAATTGGTTCGTCTTTAGAATGCGGATTTTTCAAAACGTAATCATAGACCTGATTCTCATAAAGAGCGCCAACAATTCTATCATCAGATGAAACAGGTATCTGAGAAAAATTATTTTCATTCATTATCTTCAAGGCATGTGAAATACTTTCTTTTTTATCCAATGTTACCAGTTCAATATTCTTTCTGTTTGCAAGTACATCTTTCGCAGTCATTCCTTTTTTGTCAATGTAACCCATCTTGCGCATCCAGTCGTCATTAAAGATCTTTGCAAGGTAACGTGTACCATGATCATGGAATACAATAACCACAACATCTTTTTCTGTTAACTGATCTTTCATCTGAATCAATCCTGCCAATGCAGAACCTGCTGAATTTCCAACCCAGATACCTTCTTTCTGAACAATCTCTCTGGTCATCAAAGCAGCATCTTTATCAGTTACTTTTTCGAAATGATCGATAAGATCGAAGTTGACATTTTTTGGAAGAAAATCTTCACCGATTCCTTCAGTTACATAAGGATAGATTTCATTCTTATCAAAGATTCCGGTTTCTTTATATTTTTTAAATACGGAACCATAAGTATCGATACCCCAGACTTTGATGTTTGGATTTTTCTCTTTCAGATATTTTGCAGTACCGCAAATTGTTCCGCCTGTACCAACACCTACAACAAAATGCGTGATCTTTCCATCTGTCTGATCCCAGATCTCAGGACCGGTTTGTTCGTAATGCGCTACTGCATTCGACGGATTATCGTATTGATTCGGATAGAATGAATTCGGTGTTTCTTTATTCAGTCTGGCAGCTACAGAATAATATGAACGAGGATCTTCCGGTTCAACATTTGTTGGACAAACGATAACTTCAGCGCCAAATGCTTTAAGAGCATCAACTTTTTCTTTTGATTGTTTGTCTGTAGTTGCAAAAATACATTTGTAACCTTTAACAATTGCAGCAATAGCAAGACCCATTCCTGTATTTCCGGAAGTGCCTTCTATGATCGTTCCGCCTGGTTTTAGAATTCCGGCTTTCTCTGCATCTTCGACCATCTTCAATGCCATCCGGTCTTTGATAGAATTTCCAGGATTAAAAGTTTCTACTTTAGCATATACAGTAGCTTTAATACTTTCGGCAACTTTATTCAATCGGATCATTGGAGTGTTTCCGATTGATTCTAATACGTTGTCGCAAGTTTTTTTATTGGGATTCATTGCCATAATTATGAGCTTTGTTTAAGGGTATTAAATGGAGGGCAAATTTACAAAAGTCAGTGGAATCACCTCAAGAATATCGAATTGCACTTAAAGGCTTGATTTTCGTGATTATAAGGGTCGGAATGGTCATCAGTAGGATACAAACCAATAGCGTTCCCAGGTTCAGAATCGCCAAATACGTCCAGGAAAAATCGATAGGGACATATGAAATATAGTATGATTGTTCATCAAGCAGAATCGGTTTGAAATGACTTTGAACAAAGATGCAACTCAATCCGATAATGTTTCCCCAAAGCAATCCTTTACCTGTCAGAAAAGCTGCGAGATAAATAAATACCTTCCGGATACTGAAATTCGGACTTCCCAAAGCCTTCAGCATTCCAATCATATTTACCCGTTCAAGAATAATGATCAGTAATGCAGAGATCATATTCATTCCTGAAACAACTATCATAAGTGTTATGATAATTATCGCATTGATGTTTTGTAATCCAAGCCAGTCAAAAATTTGCGGATATATTTCTTTGATCGTCCGGGCATTCAGCTCTGAAGGAACCAGATGATATACTTCTTCACCAACATAATCTACGTTGTCGAAATTGTTAATTGCAATTTCATATCCACCGATCTGTGATTTGTCCCAATCGTTAAGTTTTTGAATTTGTCCTATGTCGCAGAACATATACAACTTATCAAATTCTTCTAATCCTCTGTTATAAATTCCGGCGATATGAAATCTCCTTGCGCGAGGAGGTTGCTGAATGAAAAAAGTTATCAGATCATCTCCTGCTTTCAGCTTAAGTTTTTTTGCAAGCATTTCACTTATCACAACTGAATCAGAAGCAAGCGAATCATTTGCAGAAAATATTTTTCCGCTTTTTAAATGATCTCTGAAATATGTCCAGTCAAAATCGGATCCAATTCCTTTGCAGACCACACCTTCGATCTGATCCGAAGATTTTACGATAGCAGGTTTTGTTGCAAAGACTTGTATGTGTTTTATTTCCGGGTTTGATTTAAGAACATTCAAAAACTTCTGTTCCTTTTCAATTGGCCTGCTCTCGTAAGAATTATTATCATCGTAATTGCTGATCTGAATGTGAGAACCAAAACCGATAACTTTATTCCTGATCTCTTTTTTAAATCCTGTAACGATTGCAACAGCGATGATCATCACAGAAAAACCTATTGCAACTCCTGCCAAAGCAATACGTATGATCGGACGGGAAGTAAAGGTTTTTTTATCTTTACTGTAAGCCAGTCGTTTTGCTATGAAGAGTTCGAGATTCAATCTAAATTGTATTTTTGCAATGATAATGAATAAACCTAAAATGAAGAGAGTTGCAGGCTATATATTACTAGGCATGTTTTTAACCCTTACCGGAGTTTCGGTTAATGGTAAAGACAGATTCAGGATCGTTTCCGGAGCGGAAAGCACAGAGCAATATTTTCCGTTGATAAAAGGGAAAAAGGTTGCTGTAGTTGCAAATCACACCGCTATACTTGGGCACAATCATCTTGTCGATTCGTTAAAGAACAGTGGATTCAAAGTTAAATGTGTTTTTGCTCCGGAGCATGGGTTCAGAGGTGAAAGCGGTAATGGCGACAAGGTAGCAGGAGGAAAGGACCCAAAGACAGGGATTCCAATCATTTCATTGTACGGAAAGCATCTTAAACCGACTGCGAAAGATCTTGAAGGTGTTAAAATTGTGCTCTTCGACATTCAGGACGTGGGAGTACGTTTTTACACTTATATATCAACGTTGCAATATGTAATGGAAGCGTGTGCAGAATTAAAGATCCAACTGATCGTTCTGGATCGGCCAAATCCAAATGGTTTTTATGTTGATGGTCCTGTCTTAAAAAAAGAGTTTAAAAGTTTTGTAGGAATGCAGCCCGTGCCTATTGTTTATGGAATGACAATAGGAGAATATGCATTAATGTTGAATGGTGAAGGCTGGCTTACTAATAAAGTTAAATGCAATCTAAAAGTTGTTTCATTGATCAATTATGACCACTATAAAAAAGCTGTGATCAGAATCTCTCCATCTCCAAATCTGCCTGACATGGATGCAATTTATCTTTATCCCAGTACATGTCTGCTTGAAGGAGCGCATGTGAGCCTAGGAAGAGGCACTTCAAAACCATTCCGCTTGATAGGATTTCCCGGATATAAAGGGGAAGCAAACGAAAAAGACACCTTCTTTACTCCAAAAGAAATAAAAGGTGTAGCGGCTAATCCACCCTATGAAGATACCTTATGCAACGGAATTGATCTGAGTGGAAAAGGTTTTACTGTTTTCGCCAAACCTGAAATAGATCTGAATATTCTTATTGCCATGTATCAGCGTTTTCCTGATAAGGAAAAATTCTTCAATAATTTTTTCAATAAACTTGCAGGAAATTCAGAGTTGAAAGAGCAGATCAAAAATAATTTAAGTCCGGAACAGATCAGAGAAAGTTGGAAAAGTGATCTGGATGCTTTTAAGGTGATCAGAAAGAAATATCTTCTTTATAGCGAAAAGTGAAAAGTGAAAAGTGAAAAGTGAAAAGTGAAAAGTGAAAAGTGAAAAGTGAAAAGCGGCAGTCTGGCGAGTATTCCCCAGACAGCCGCTTTTCACTTTTCACTTTTCGTTTTTCACTTTTCGTTAGTTTTTACCTGCCATTTCTAACTTCGCAGTTTTCCCCGGATAAACTTTCAGTGCTTCAGAGAGACATTTCATTGCTTTTGAAAGATCAGTCAGATTGAGAACATATGCAATTCTTACTTCATCAGTTCCGAGATCTGGGCGAGAGTAAAAACCGGTAGCAGGGGCAAGCATGACGGTTTCATTTTCGTAGGCGAAATCTTCCAGTAACCATTGACAAAATTTGTCGGCATTGTCAATCGGTAAGCGAGCGATACAATAAAAAGCACCATTTGGTTTTGGGCAAAATACGCCATCCATTTCATTCAAAGCTTTCACTACAAAATCTCTCCGGCTTACATATTCACTTTTAACTTTTGTAAAATATTCATCGGGAGTATCGATGGCAGCTTCAGCTGCAACTTGTCCGAATGTTGGCGGACTTAATCTTGCCTGAGCAAATTTCAGAGCGGTAGCCATCAGATCTTTGTTACGGCTCACAAGAGCACCAATCCGTGCTCCACAAGCGCTGTAACGTTTGCTGATAGAATCAAGCATCACTACATTGTTTTCAATACCGGCTAAATTCATTACGGAAGTATATTCATTTCCGTCGTAACAAAATTCTCTGTAAACTTCATCAGAGAAAAACCACAGGTCATGTTTCTTTACAAGATCTCTCAGTTTTTCGAGTTCATCTTTTGAATATAAATAGCCCGTTGGATTCGATGGGTTACAGATCATGATCGCTTTTGTTCTTGGCGTGATCAGTTTTTCGAATTCAGAAATAGGAGGTAAGGCAAAACCGGTTTCAATTGTAGATCTGATTGGAATCACTTTTACATTGGCTTGTGTTGAGAACCCATTGTAATTAGCGTAAAAAGGTTCAGGAATAAGTATTTCATCACCGGGATCCATACAACTCATCATAGCAATTTCAATTGCTTCAGAGCCACCGGTCGTAATGATGATCTCTGTATAATCAAGCTCAATGTCAAATCGTTTATAATAGCCTGTAAGCTTTCTGCGATAGGATTCAATTCCTGCAGAATGGCTATACTCTACAACTTTCTGTGAAAAATTATGGATGGCATTGATCATTGTTTGCGGAGTTTCAATGTCCGGTTGACCAATATTCAGATGATAGATTTTCTTGCCTTCTTTTTTAGCTTTTTCAGCAAACGGAACCAGTTTACGAATAGGCGATGGCGGCATTTGGCGGCCTTTTATGGAAGTGATTGGCATTGTATTTCTTTTTATATCTGTGAGGACTAAAAACAAGAAGCCCTCCTTTCAGGGGAGGGCTTCAAAAGTACAATATTTTATTGAATTAGCTTATTTGATTGCCGGTGTCGGAGAATCTGCAGCCGGAGTTGCCGGTGGAGCTTCAACGTTTCCTTTTAAATGAAGAACTTTAGCACCACTTTTTGAATTTGAAGTAAGTGTTACTGTTTTGTCTTGCATTCCCATTTTTCCAGTAGAGTTAAATTCTACGTGAATTACACCTTTTCCATTTTTTCCGATAGGTTCTTTCGGAAACGAAGGAACAGTACAGCCACATGAACCATTAGCTGCAGAAATGATCAGAGGTTCTTTACCTGCATTAGTGAAGCTAAAGTCATAAGTAACTTTTTCACCTTGCTTGATTGAACCAAAGTTATATTCTTCAACTTCAAATTTGAAATCAGGAGCATTTTTATCAACCTGAACTGGAGAGGAAACTGCTTTAGTGTCCTGTGCCTGAACTCCTGCAAATGCACCAACGATAGCAAGGGTTAAAAGTAATTTTTTCATTTTTTTTATTTTATTTACCTGGGTTTATTTTTGTGTAGGATCAGCAGCTTTTTCAACAGTACCTTTCATGTGAAGTACGATCGGATTTTGTTGAGCATTTGATGTAAGTGTAACAGTTTTGTCTTGTACACCCATTTTACCTGCCGAATTGAATGTAACTTTAATAGTTCCTTGCTGACCTTTCATGATCGGCTCTTTTGGCCAGATCGGAACTGTACAACCACAAGACCCTTCAGCTTTTGAAATGATCAATGGCTCTGTTCCACTGTTTGTAAACTTGAATTCATAAGTTACAGATTCACCCTGAGCGATGCTTCCGAAATTATGTTCATCAGTTTCGAATTTGAAATCCGCTTTATTTGGATCATTAGCAAGATTATCAAGTGTCTTTTTCTCCTGTGCAAAACCTACAGTCGTAAGTCCAATGAACAGTGCAAGTAATAATGATTTTATTTTCATGATTTGGATTATTTAGTGTTTTCTAATGGACCACCTGAACTTTTAACGGGAAGTGTCTGATCTCCTCCATCCGGAGTAGCTTCAACAACGCCTTTGATTGTTATAACTTTAGTGTCTGATTTTGCATTTGAGTTGATCGTAACGGTTTTAGTGAAAGCACCAACACGTTTAGTATCATAATGAACTTTGATAACTCCTGTCTGACCTTTCATGATCGGTTCTTTCGGATAAGTTGGAACAGTACAGCCACAACTTCCTTTTGCATTAGAGATGATCAATGGTTCTTTACCTGTATTTTTGAATTTGAATTCACAAGTACCATCTGCACCTTGCTTGATCGTTCCATAATCATGAACTTCACTTTCAAATGCAATTTCAGGAGCATTTGGGTTTTCTTTTTTGACAGCTGATGTGTCTTGTGCAGATGATTTCAGTGAAAATGTTAAACAAACAAGAGCGCTGACTGCAAGAAATTTTAATTTTTTCATAATTACGATGGTTTTTTTTGAATGCTTTTTTGAACGTGAGTTTATATTAATTGATACGTCGATTGCAATATTTCTGCCAAAAATATTAAAAAGGCTATGAAGGCATAATGAATTTAGGAAATTGGGGTGGAAAAGGTGACATTCGTTGGGTATTTGGTAGTCCCAATGGATCTGCGGACAGATACAGGTATCTGGAGAAAAGGTTAAAGGTCAAAGGTCAAAGGTCACTAGTGTACGACACCGATTGACCTTTGACCCTTGACCCTTGACCTTTTTGCCAAATTAGTAGCTTCATCGCAGGCGCCGTTCTACAGTGTACGACACTGATTGACCTTTGACCCTTGACCTTTACCTTTTTGCAAATTAGCAGCTCCATCACAAGCGCCGTTCTACTTGGAAACCAGCGTAGCAAACGGAATCACCATTTCTTCCAGAGAGATCCCTCCATGTTGCAAAGTGTTTTTGTAGTAGGTAACGTAATAGTTGTAATTATTTGGATACGCAAAGAACTTGTCTTGCTTAATGAAAACGAATGCCTGTGATAAATGCTGACGAGGTAAAAATGCATCAGCAGGATTTTTCACTTCAAATACATCTTTCTTTTCATAGTTCATATTACGTCCTTGCTTATAGCGCAGATTAGTATTCACATTTCTGTCACCAACAAGTTTTGAAGGTTCTTTAACACGGATCGTTCCATGATCGGTTGTAATTATCAGCTTCACTTTTTTCTCAGAGATCTTTTTCAATGCTTCGAACAAGGGTGAATGTTCAAACCATGAAAGTGTCAGCGAACGGTAAGCTGCTTCATCATCGGCCAGTTCACGGATCATTTCCATTTCTGTTCTTGCATGCGAAAGCATATCAACAAAATTATAGACGATCACATTGAACTTATTCTGCATCATGTTTGGAATACTTTCAACCAGATCTTTACCGTCATTATGATTGGTGATCTTTACATAAGACGATTTCCATTCTTTACGGAAACGTTTCAGTGTATCATTTAAGAAAGATTCCTCATGCATATTTTTTCCGCCTTCTTCTTCATCATTCAGCCAGAGATTTGGGAATCTCGCTTCAATTTCTGAAGGCATCAATCCTGCGAAAATTGCATTACGAGCATATTGTGTAGCAGTCGGAAGTATACTCAGATACAATTCGTCCTCCTGAATCCGGAAATATTCTGAAATTAAAGGCTGAATTATTCTCCATTGATCATAGCGAAGATTATCTATCAAAACCATGAATACGGGTTCGGAACCTGTAGTATCAGCAGCAGGAAGAATTTTTTTCTTCATCAACTGATGCGACATAACAGGAGTAGTTGTTGCATCCGGATTTTTCAACCATCCCAGATAATTGTTCTCTATGAATTTTGAGAAGAGGGTATTGGCTTCACTCTTTTGAGCAGTCAGAATCTCATACATACTGTCATCTGAGGAACGTTTCAATTCAAGTTCCCAATAAACCAGCTTACGATATACTTCTGTCCATTCCTTCCAGCTAAGTTTGTCACTCAATGACATTCCAATATTCCTGAATTCCTGCTGATAATCGGAAGCAGTTTTCTCACTGATCAACCTTCTGTTCTCGAGATTCTTTTTTAACGATAACAGAATTTGATTTGGATTAACAGGTTTGATCAGATAATCAGCGATCTTACTTCCAATTGCCTGTTCCATTATATGTTCTTCTTCACTTTTTGTGATCATTACCACAGGAACTTCAGGCTTCAGGTTTTT
Organism: Bacteroidota bacterium; assembly: GCA_016711505.1. Lineage (NCBI taxonomy): Bacteria > Pseudomonadati > Bacteroidota > Bacteroidota bacterium. Next base: position 292,914 of record JADJSV010000020.1, read on the forward strand.
CAGTTTTGCAAGGGTTTCAATTCCTGAAATCCCCGGCATGTTTTCATCTAAAAAAACGATGTCGAAATTTTTTGTCTTGAATTGTTCAATTGCTCCATCGCCGTTGTTTGCTGTAGCAACTTCATATCCCTTTTCCTCAAGAAAAAGGATGTGTGGTTTTAAAAGATCTATTTCATCGTCTGCCCAAAGTATTGAGATTTTATCCATAGTTTCGATAGCTATTTCGCTTGTGCGATTGCTTTCAAAGTTAGCAAAGTTGTTTCTATTCATGCCGTGTTTTGTTTTATTGATGAGGTAATTTTTAAACAGATATTTACAGGGATTTTAACGAAATAACTATTTTTATATTGAAGTCATTCTTGATTAATAAGAAGAGTTGATACCGTTATTTTTGAGCGGGATTAAATGAATTTATGGATTTCAGAGAGAAATCATAACAGTATTTTATAGATAATTGAAAACCGTGGATATCTATCAATGTGATCGTTAGTACAATACCTCACTGCTATAAATCCAATAAGTCCAGATCAAAATAATCAATCCCGAAAATCCGAAAATCCATTTAATCCCGGTCCAAAATAATCCTTCCCGAAAATCCAACAATCCATAAAATCCCGGTTATATTTGCGGACTTACTTATCAATATGCAATCAAGAGCAGGTAACCTGAAAATCGTCAATGACCCTATCTACGGCTTTATAAAATTTCCTTATAAATCAGTTTTTGATTTGGTCGAACATCCTTATTTTCAGCGCTTACGGCGAATCAGACAATTGGGCATGACCCATTTAGTTTACCCGGGCGCTCATCATACCCGGTTTCATCATGCTTTAGGTTCCATGTACCTGATGACTGAAGCAATCGAAGTATTGCGGAGCAAGGGACATCAGATCAGTGAAGAAGAAGCGGAGGCGGTAACGATAGCAATTCTGTTGCATGACATCGGACATGGTCCTTTCAGTCATGCTTTAGAAGATTCTATTGTCCGTTCAGTACATCATGAAGAGATCTCAGCTTTACTCATGGATCAGCTAAACAAAGTATTCAAAGGTAAACTTGATCTGGCGATCAGCATCTTCAGAAATCAATACAACAAAAAGTTCCTGCATCAATTGGTTTCAAGTCAGCTAGACATTGATCGGCTTGATTATCTGAACCGGGATAGTTTTTTTACAGGAGTTTCAGAAGGGGTAATTTCGAGCGACCGAATAATCAAAATGCTGGAGATCCATAATGATCAGCTCGCCATCGAAGCAAAGGGAATTTATTCTATAGAAAAATTCATTGTTGCGCGAAGGTTGATGTACTGGCAGGTTTACCTTCACAAAACAGTTGTGAGTGCTGAAGTTTTGCTCATCAATATTCTTAAACGTGCGAAAGAACTTTCGCATTCAGGGAAACAGCTTTTTGCGACTCCGGCGCTGAGTTACTTTTTAAATAATGAAGTAACCCGTTCTGATTTTGAAAGAGACGAAAAGATACTTGAGTTGTTTACGCAACTTGATGATAGCGACATTGGAACTTCGATCAAAGTCTGGTCACGAACCGACGATAAAATTCTGAGTGAATTATGTTCAAGAATGATCAACAGGAAACTTTTTAAAATACTGTTGCAAAAAGAACCATTCGAGCCTGCATTTATCGAGAAAACAAAAGCAGGAATCAAAGCTAAATTTAATCTGTCAGATGATGAACTCAAATATTATTTTCTGGAAGGTAAATTGATCAACAATGCCTATCAATCTGAAATTGATAAGATCAATATTTTGTACAAAGATGGAACTGTAAAAGACATCGTTGATGCCGCAGATACACTAAACATAAAAGTGCTCAGTCGACCGGTTGAAAAGTACTATTTATGTTTTCCGAAACTCGATGTGTAATTTTTCCTTTTAATAAAATAAATCGTCCGTTTCTCAGTTATAAAATGTTGAAATGAAGTCATTTTGCCACTTTTGACTCGTATCACTTAAATACTTACATTCGTATCCTCAAAAATCAAACATATGGAGTTTACAGCCAGGCAAATAGCAGACTTATTAAAAGGGAAGATTGAAGGGAAGGAAGATGCAAAGGTCTATCGTCTGGATAAGATAGAAGAAGGTGCAGAGGGCGGTTTAACATTTTTGGCAAATCCTAAATACACTCCATTTATTTATACCACTAAAGCTTCTGTCGTAATTGTTGATCATACTTTTGTGGCTGAACAGACGGTGAGTTCAACTATGATCAGAGTTGAAAACGCATATCAGAGTTTTGTACAGCTTCTGGAAATTTATAATCAGATCCAACGCGACAAAAAAGGAATTGAACAACCAAGTTTTGTTTCTACCACTGCAACTTTAGGAAAAGACATTTACATCGGAGCATTCGCTTACATTGGAAACAATGTGAAGGTTGGAAACAATGTCAAAATTTATCCGCAGGTTTACATTGGTGATAATGTCAGCATAGGAGACAATACAACACTTTTTGCAGGTGCAAGAATTTATTCTGATTGTATCATTGGAAAAGATTGCACGATACATTCCGGAACGATCATAGGTGCAGATGGTTTTGGATTTACACCAAACTCTGCAAATCAATATAACAAAGTTGCCCAGATCGGTAACGTGATCCTTGAAGACCATGTGGATGTAGGTGCAAATACAACGATCGATCGCGCAACATTAGGTTCGACCATCATTCGCAAAGGAGTAAAACTTGATAACCTCATTCAGATCGCTCACAATGTGGAGATCGGCGAGAATACTGTTATTGCAGCACAGACAGGAGTTGCAGGCTCAACCAAGATCGGAAAGGATTGTATGATTGGCGGGCAGGTTGGCATTGTTGGACATATCACCATTGCAGATAAAGTGAAGATCGCTGCTCAGTCCGGAATCGGTTCCAGTATTACCAACGAAGGAGAAATTCTACAGGGATCACCTGCTTTTGGAATAGGCGATTACAAGCGTACATATGTTGTTTTCAGAAAACTTCCTGCACTTGAAAAGCGGATCCAGGAGTTAGAACAAATGATTGCCGACTTGAAGCAAATCCCATCCTAAATCTGATTGCAAACTGCATTTCCATTGCAATTTACCTCTCTTTTTTCTCCCTTTTTTTCTCCATGTACTCCGTGTTTTATTTTTAAGTGTTTTTTGCCCAAACAATTGCATTTCTGCGTTTTTTACGAATTTTGGCATTTTGTCAAACCTTGCGTTTCCCAGGTTCATAAAATCTTTTGAATTCATCGTCAAAGTAGGCGGCTTTTTCAGAAATAGGTTTATTTTTGACAACTTTTGAATAAATCGGCAAAGTCCGCTCGATTCTAGATTCTAAAAATAATGGCTGAAAATCAAACACTTGTTGAACCTAATGTAGCTCCGGCTGCAAAGGCTGAGAATGAAATTCCCATGCAGACTACATTGAAGCATGAGGTTACTGTGTCAGGAGTCGGATTACACACCGGTGCCAATGTGAACCTTACGTTCAAACCTGCTCCGGAAAATCATGGTTATATTTTCAAAAGAATAGATCTGCCCGGATCTCCAACTGTTGAGGCTGATGTTGATTATGTAACTGATACCGACAGGGGAACAACCATTAGTAAAAATGGTGCACGGGTAAGTACGATCGAACATGTTCTTGCTGCATTGGCAGGAATGGAAATCGATAACATCCTTATGGAAATTGATGGTCCGGAAGTTCCGATCATGGATGGAAGCTCCAGACCATTTATGGATATTTTTGAGAAAGTCGGAAAAGTTGATCAGAAAGAAGAGCGTCACTATTATTCCCTGAGTGAAAATATTACTTACGAAGATCCAAAACGTAAGACAGAAATGCTTGCAGTTCCAAGCGATGATTTCCGGATCACTGTAATGGTCGATTACAACAGTGATCTGTTAGGAACGCAACATGCAATTTTATATAACATTGGAGAATTCAAGGAAGAGATAAGTGATAGCAGAACGTTTTGTTTTCTGCATGAACTTGAAATGCTTCTTGAACATAATCTGATCAAAGGTGGTGATATCAATAATGCAATTGTTGTTGTTGACAAGCCTGTGTCAGATGAGAAGCTTGCGCATCTTGCAAAGATCTTTAACAAAGAAAAAGTTACTGCTGAACGCGGCTTTTTGAATAATGTGAAATTGCGTTTTTCAAATGAACCTGCCAGACATAAACTTCTGGATATAGTAGGTGATCTTGCACTTGTTGGGGCCCCTTTAAAAGGCCACATACTTGCTGCTCGTCCGGGTCACGTTGCCAATGTTGAGTTTGCAAGAAAGATAAAAGCATTGATGAAGCGTGATCGCTTCCGTGAGCGTGCTCCGAAATACGATCCTGCAGAAAAACCATTGCTTGATATAAATGGTGTAATGAAATTTCTTCCGCACCGCGCTCCGTTTTTGTTTGTCGATAAGATCATTGAATTAAGTGACAAGCACGTAGTTGGAGTGAAGAATGTAACGATGAATGAATGGTTTTTCCCCGGACATTTTCCAGGTGCTCCGGTTTTCCCGGGAGTAATTCAGATCGAAGCAATGGCACAGGTAGGTGGAATTCTTGTTTTGAATTCTGTTCCTGATCCGGAGAATTATCTGACCTATTTTATGAAGATCGACAATACGAAATTCAGGGATATGGTTTCTCCCGGCGATACTATTATTTTTCACCTTGAATTAATCACACCGATCCGTCGTGGTATTTGTCATATGAAAGGAAAAGCATTTGTCGGAAATAAAGTTGTAATGGAATCAGAAATGATGGCGCAGATCGTTCGGCGCGATAAAAAATAATCGCCTCCGGCTAATGAGTAATCTTGTAAGTATCCATCCTAATGCTGTTATTGGAAAGAATGTCGTAATTGATCCTTTCACAATGATTCATGACGATGTCGTAATCGGTGATGGAACGTGGATCGGAAGCAATGTCACAATATTCCCTGGTGCACGGATTGGAAAGAATGTCAAGATATTTCCCGGAGCAGTAATATCTGCAGTACCGCAGGATCTGAAATTTTCAGGTGAACCAACAACTGCAGAGATCGGCGACAACACAGTGATCCGTGAATTTGTAACAATCAACCGTGGAACAAAAGCATTAGGAAAAACTATTGTTGGAAACGATAACCTGCTGATGGCATATGTACATGTGGCTCACGACTGCATCGTTGGAAATCATTGCATTCTTGCAAATGGTGCAACGCTTGCCGGTCATATTACTATCGATGATTTTGCAATCATCGGCGGACTTTCAGCAATACATCAATTTGTACATATCGGTTCGCATGTAATGATCAGCGGAGGTTCGTTGGTAAGAAAAGATGTTCCGCCGTATGTAAAAGCAGCTCATGAACCTTTGTCATATGTTGGAATTAATTCAGTAGGCTTACGTCGTCGTGGTTTTTCTACAGAAACAATTACAGAGATCCAGAACGTTTACAGAATACTTTTTGTAAAAGGTCTCAGTAATTCACATGCATTAGAAGAAGTCAATAAAGAAATTGCTCAAAGTACAGAGCGTGATATCATCCTTGATTTTGTTCGTAAATCCGAAAGAGGAATTATGAAAGGATATAGTCGTGGTGAAGATTAATTTTATCCTGTGACCATTACATTAAATAAAGCCGGAAAGAAATTTTATCGTGAGTGGATTTTCAGAAATCTGGATCTCACTCTGGAGCCAGGTGCAAAATTGGTCATCCTCGGACCAAATGGTTCAGGAAAATCAACTTTGTTACAAATACTCTCAGGAGCTACAGGCTTAACGGAAGGTCAGATAAAATATAATTCTAATAGCACTGAGATTTCAGTCGACGAGATCTATCATTCAATTTCAATTTCTGCTCCTTATCTTGAATTGATTGAAGAATTTACTCTGGAAGAGATCATTCATTTTCATTTTAAATTTAAGAAAGCAAAGAATAATTTGTCTGAAGCGGAGGTTTTGAATTTATCAGGATTGGAATCAAAAAAGGATAAAGTATTCAAGTTTTTTTCTTCAGGAATGAAGCAAAGAATAAAACTCACACTTGCTATTTTATCAGACACTTCAATTCTTTTACTGGATGAGCCTTGCAGCAATCTGGATAGTGAAGTTGTAAAATGGTATCAGGAAATGATCCGGAAGTATGCAATGGACAGAACGATCATTGTTGCGTCGAATAATCAAAAGGAAGAGTTTGGGTTTTGTGATAAGCAAATTTCAATTGATGATCTGAAATGAACCGTTTGGAAATTTTAGTAAAGAATGAATCAGAATTAGCTTCAGCGGCGAAGTCGTTGATAAATTTTGCAGGTGAAGTGAAAGTCTGGATCTTCAAAGGTGAAATGGGTGCCGGCAAGACAACCTTTATCCGGTACATCTGTCAGGAACTCGAAGTAGTTGAGAATGTGAGTAGTCCGACGTTCTCCATCATCAACGAATATTCATGTAAAAACGGTGAATTGGTCTATCATTTCGACTTTTATCGGATTGAAAAGGAGCAGGAAGCTGTTGATATCGGTTGTGAAGAATATTTTTATAGCGGGAACATTTGTTTGGTTGAATGGCCGGAAAAAATTTTAAATTTAGTGCCTGAACCAAAGATTGAAGTCACTATCGTTTCTGATGGTGTAAACAGAAAGATTACATTTTCTCATGATTGAACGAAAAGTCAGTGCATCATTAGCAGCCTCTGCGGCGCTGATGCCACAGGAAGCGATGCTGGAAGTACGCAAGCAGCATAAGCAACTCTATATTGGAATCCCAAGGAAATTTCTTTTCAGGAAAACAGGGTGCCTTTGATCCCTGAATCTGTTGCGCTTCTGACAAACCACGGACATCAGATCGTTATAGAAGCAGGAGCCGGTGCAGCATCCAAAATCGAAGATTCAGATTTCAGTGAAGCCGGAGCACGGATCGCTTACAGTTCAGAAGAAGTTTATAAAGCTGATATAATTTTAAAAGTAGCACCGCCATCAAAAGCGGAGGTTGAGTTGTTCCAGACACGTCAGACGTTGATCTCAATTTTGCAGATGAGTATGCAGAATTCAGAATACATAAGAACCCTATCAAACAAAAAGATCACTGCAATCGGATACGAATTTATCCATGATGAATCGGGAGTGTATCCGATCATTCAGGCAATGAGTGAGATCGTTGGAAGTTCAAGTATCCTTATTGCAGCAGAGTATCTGAGTAATGCATTCAGTGGTAAAGGTGAATTGCTGGGAGGAGTGGCAGGAATTCCGCCATCAGTCGTAGTAATTATCGGAGCAGGAACAGTAGGTGAGTACGCAGCCCGTGCAGCCATTGGACTAGGTGCCGATGTCAGAGTATTCGATAATTCAATACATCGTTTACGCAGACTTCAGAATCGATTAGGCCGCCGTATCTACACTTCCATTCTTGTTCCAAATACACTTCTTCGTGAATTGAAAAATGCAGATGTTGCAATCGGTGCATTGCGTTCAAGCGAAGGTCGTACACCTGTAGTAGTTACTGATGAAATGGTTTCCGAAATGCGTGCCGGATCAGTTATCGTCGATGTAAGTATCGATCAAGGTGGCTGTTTCGAAACTTCAGAAGTGACAAATCACCTGCAACCAACTTTTAAAAAATACGGAGTCGTTCACTATTGCGTTCCCAATATAGCATCCCGCGTTAGCCGTACTGCATCTACAGCATTGAGTAATATCTTTACTCAGATCCTTCTTTCTGCAGCGGAGGAAGGTGGAATTGACGAAGTGATGTGGAAGGATCGGTCTGTTCGTAATGGCGTGTATATGTACAATGGTTCAATTACGAACAGGTACATCGCTGAGACTTGTAGATTGCCTTATAAGGATTTGGATCTTTTGAGAGCTGCGAGACTTTAAAAAATTTGTCGAAAAATTAAACATTGTACTTCAGAAATTGAATTTTAATGGCTAGCATGATTGAAATATACCTTTCAGGATGACTATTGTTGGCTTCCTAATATGCAAAAGGGGGAAAAAAATGCGGGCCGAAGGCCCGCATTTTTTTCCCCCTTTTGCATAATGTTCACGTGCATAGTCATCCTGAAAGGACCTTTTCGTTTTCTAAGGTACACTTTCTGATTTTTGTACCATCATAATTGTTATTCGGTGACTATTTACTGTTTACAGTAGTGGGTTATAAAATTAAAAGTCTAGAAAAAAACTGCATTTTTATTTTTTCATTTTACTTAATCTGACAACTGTAGATATCAAGAAGCCGCATATGACCAGCATTGATAAAATAACAAAACAAAAGAATATTGGATATGGAAGTCCGGGTAAGTATAATGCAAATATTAAGGCTTGACTTAACAAAAAAACAATTAAGCAGGTAAGAAATATAATACTTAAAATCCTCTTCATTTTAAAATGTAACTTTGATTAAAACACTCTGTTTATTCGAAGGAAATTTTTCCACTTCATTTCACTTCATTTCATTTCACTTCATTCCACTTCATTTCACTTCATTTGTTTTCTCCTTCGTTTCTCCAGCATTATCAACGAAAGTTCCCTCCCCGTCTGCCCTTTTACAGAAGTATTTTCCTGCGCCCGACGAATCAAATAGGGGAGTACGGAATTTACCGGACCATAAGGCACATACTTACAAACATTATATCCTTTACTAGCTAAATTAAAACTGATATGATCGCTCATGCCATACAATTGTGAAAACCAAATGTGCGGATGATTGACAGGAATGTTTTTTTCGTTCATCCATTCAACTAAATTCAATGTGCTTTGTTCATTGTGAGTTGCGCAGCAAAATGCAACATTGTCGACATTATCTAAAGCGATCTTCAACGCAGTATTGTAATCGTTATCGGCAGATTGTTTATCGGGTTGAATAGGTGAACGGTAATTTAATTTCATCGCACGTTCGCGTTCAATTTCCATATAGGCGCCGCGCACAATTTTAAATCCGGGTTTGTAGTTGTTCTCTTTTGCATGAGCTATCGAATCTTTCATGAAAGCAACACGATCGGTACGATACATCTGAAGTGTATTGTAAATAATTACTCGCTCCTTGTTGAAACTTTTCATCATCTCTCTTGCAACTTCATCGAAAACGTCTTGTGGCGAGCTATGTTCTGCATCAATAAAGATTGGAACATTGTTATCATGTCCTGCCTGACAAATCTTATAGATCCTATCTAAAAATTTGTCGTACTCCAGTTTTTCTTTTGCATTCAATTCAAATCCGGCATTCTTTTTTTCAAGCAATGCCATATGTGCAAATGCAGTTGGTTTGAAAACGGAGAAAGGAATATTTTTATCGCCCTTGGCGCGCTTGATGGTTTCAAGAGTTTCATCGAGTGCACTCTGAAAATCTTCTTCCGACTCTTTTCCTTCGACAGAGTAATCGAGTATCGTGCCGATATTATATCTTCCCAAAGTATCAATGGTCTTCTGACAATCCTGAATAGTTTCGCCACCACAGAAATGTTTGAAGATCGTAGCTTTGATCAATCCTTTCACGGGAAGATGTGCCCATAATGCGAAATTGACAAACGGTGGACTGATTTTCACCAACCAGTTATAGCTGATCATTTTAAAGAGTCCATAAGCGCGATTCAGATCGGCATCAGACTTTGAACTAAAAGCAACTTTTGTATCGTCGAAGGAAATAAGATGGTCTCTCATAGAATGACTGCAAACGTAATCAATAACCTCCAAAGGTCAAGGAAGCTAAAGCGGAATTTTTGCTGATTTTTCACCAAAAACCACTGTATTTGTTTGACATCTAACTACTTTACAATAAAGCGAGAAAGTTTGTAAATACCCCGTTATTCGTTATTCATTATTCATTACCTGTAAAGCGTTGTGTAATTGATAGTATCTTTGCAGAAGTTATGGTTCCAGCACAAATAAATTCTACATCAATCGACAAATGGCCATTTGCCCTGAGCAGGCCGGTTATTATTGCAGGTCCGTGTGGTGTTGAATCCGAAGAGCAGATCTCATCGACTGCAAAAGAATTAAGCAAATTAAATATTCAACTTCTTCGTGGCGGGATCTGGAAACCCAGAACGCGTCCGGATTCTTTTCAGGGAATAGGTACTGAAGGTTTGCGTTGGTTGAAAAATGCCGGCATTGAAAATAATTTACCTGTAACAGTAGAAGTTGCAAATCCTAAACACGTTGAAGAAGCACTGAAGGAAAAGATCGATGTACTTTGGATAGGAGCACGAACGACAGTGAATCCCTTCCTGGTACAGGAAATTGCAGATGCACTTCGCGGTGTTGATATACCGGTGATGGTGAAAAATCCAATCAACCCTGAACTTGAATTATGGATCGGTGCATTTGAAAGATTAAATCGTTCGGGAATAAATAATGTGATGGCCATCCATCGCGGCTTTTCAACATTTTCAAAAAGTAAATATCGCAATGCGCCCAACTGGCAGATTCCGATTGAATTGAAACGGAGATTTCCAGATTTACCTATCATTTGTGATCCCAGTCATATTGCAGGAGTTCGTTCATTGATACCTTCACTTTCACAGATCGCATTGGATCTGAATTACGATGGATTGATGATTGAAACGCATATCGATCCTGAAAAAGCACAGAGCGATAAAGAACAACAACTCACTCCGGCTGCACTAGGTGAACTACTTTCAAATTTAGTTGTACGCCAGTCATCAGTTGATGATGTGATGTTTCTGAATCTGCTGGATGAATTGCGTGATAGAATAAATTCGATCGATGAAAGAATACTTGTAATGATGGCCGAACGAATGGCAATTGCAAGAGAGATAGGTCAGTACAAAAAAGAAAATAATATGACCATCCTTCAAGTTGAGCGATGGAATGAAATATTGAAGACTAGAGGCCAGTCAGGTGAAATGAAAGAACTCAGTCCTGAATTCATAGTGAAATTACTCGAATTGATTCATGAGGAATCAATCCGACACCAAACCGAGATCATGAATCTCAAAGAAGCCGATAAGGCAAAATAAAATGCAAACGACAACAGCAAATCTGGATTCAATTTATTTCGGGCAGGAATCTCTCGCAAACATTCAAAGAATGATTCTGGCAAATAAATACTCTTCTGTATTTATTCTCTGCGATGAAAACACCGAAGTACATTGCTTACCGGCCTTTGTTGAATTTTCGGAACTGGAAAGCGCCGGTTTACTTATTATTCATGCCGGAGAATCTGAGAAGACATTTGACACTGTGAGTGATGTTTGTAAATCACTGCTTGCAGAAGGTGCTGACAGAAAAGCCTTACTTATAAATTTAGGTGGCGGGGTTGTGAGCGATATAGGTGGATTTGTTGCGTCAATTTATAAACGTGGTATAGATTTTATCAATGTCCCTACAACATTAATGGCAATGGTCGATGCCTCTATTGGCGGAAAGACAGGAGTGAATCTGAGTGGAGCAAAGAATTCTGTTGGTGTATTTTCTTCACCACAAGCCGTTTTTATTGATTCGGATTTCCTGGCAACTCTTGCTGAAGAAGAATTTCATGCAGGATTTGCAGAGGTAATCAAGCATTCATTGATCGGTGATGCAGAATACTGGAATACCATCTCTCAACTTTCCGATTTTAGATCTGTTTCAGATATTGATGACATCATCCTTCAGTCTGTTGAAATTAAAAAACTGATCACCGATGAAGATTTCAAAGAAAGCGGCATCAGAAAAAGTCTGAACTTCGGACACACTCTTGGACATGCTTACGAAAGTTCATCGATGAAATCGCAGGAGAATAAATTGCTTCATGGAAACGCAGTTGCATTAGGAATGATTGGAGAATTATTTTTATCCTCTAAACTTGCAGGCTTTCCAACAGATAAATTAACAACTGTCATTGATTTTCTTGTGAAGCATTATGGCAAATTCATTTATTCCATCAATGAAAATGAACTTGATGAATTTTTAAATTCTGATAAGAAAAATGAAAATGGTAAAATTGGATTCTATCTGTTGAAAGATATTGGAGTAGGTGCCGGAATGTTTTTCCCCGAGCATCAGCTGATAGAAGAAGCGGTTGCGTTTACAAAAAGTATCCTGACTGAGTAGTATGGCTTTTCGATTAGTATCTTCGGGACCGGTTAAAAATTGCGAAGTTGCTTTAACACCTTCAAAAAGTGTTTCGAACAGAGCATTGATCATTCGTGCACTTTGTAAGGATCAATTTGGAATAGAAAATCTTTCAACGTCTTCTGATACGGAAGTTTTAATGAATGCATTAAATTCAGAGAGTTCAGAACTGAATGTGAATGATGCCGGAACGGCTTTTCGTTTTCTTGTAGCTTATCTTTCAATTCAGTCCGGAACATTTGTTTTATCCGGAAGTGAGAGAATGAAGCAGCGACCGGTTGGTCCGTTGGTTGAGGCCTTAAGAACTTTAGGTGCTGAAATTGAATATTCAGGAACTACAGGATTCCCACCATTGAAAATAAGTGGCCGGCAACTTGAAGGTGGAATTATTTCATCGACAATAATTTAAGTTCGCAATTTGTTTCTTCGTTATTAATGATCGGCCCGGTTTTGAAGAATGGTTTGATCATTGAATTATCTGGCAAGCAAACTTCTGAATCATATATTGATCTGACTATTGAAATGATGCGTTCTTATGGAGCAGAAGTTCAGAAGGAGGAAAACAGAATTATTGTTTCACCAAAGATTTACCATCCAAAAAACTACATCGTTGAGAATGACTGGAGTTCTGCTTCTTATTGGTATTCTTTATGTGCTTTAAATCCGGGAAGTCAATTTATTTTACATGGGCTGAAAAAGAATTCATTTCAAGGCGACAGTATTATCGCAAGCATTATGAGTTCATTTGGGGTTACGACAAAATACGAATCAGAGAAAATTATTATGTCGTCGGAATACAGGAAATTGTCTGAAATGATCTCTGAATTTGAATTCGATTTCAGTTCGTATCCTGATCTGGTTATGACAATGGCTGTTCTGTGTGCTGCGAAAGGAGTCAATGGTAAGTTTTCAGGAGTTGGTTCATTACGCATAAAGGAATCTGACAGACTTCAAGTACTAAAGTCAGAATTGGGAAAGTGTGGAGTGGAAGTGGCAATAGATGGAGATAATTTAGAAATTTCTTCAAAAACTTTATTTAAACTACCGGGAGTTATTGAAACACACAATGATCACCGAATAGCAATGGCTTTTGCGCCTTTAGCAACTGTCATGGAATCTGTTTCATTTGATTCGATTGATGTAGTGTCAAAGTCGTATCCTGAATTCTGGGAACAACTTTCTAAAGCAGGTTTAGATTTTACAAGTTAAGTTTCACCTGAAACTTAACATCATCAATTATACTTACTGAATTAGCGAGATCATCTTCGTAAGTAGTCCAGGTTCTTCCGAATTTTGTACTGAATGTTACATTACGTATTTTATAGTTGAAGTTGATATAGAATTTTGAGCCATTCCCATAGTAAAATGGAATAGAAAATGCTCCCGGCAAATCATTCTCATATTCATAGAAACGCAGGTCAAAATCCGGAGAGAAGTAAACTGCATATCTGAAATTCAAACTGTACTTCTTTTTCGGCGGGTGGAAGAAAACATCCTGACAAAGCATATGTCCTGAAGCAGTTTTGTTTTGATTCAATGATTTGATTCCGATTTCGAGTTTAGACCGATAATCCCAGGCATCATTTGCAATAAATGAAAGAGAGAACCGGATATTCTGAATCTTTAATTCATTCATATTTCTGACACCATCATAGTCGGAAGCATTATTCAGTTCGCGAACTTTATTTCTATATCGGACCGACATAGCTAATTTTTTACTTGGAGTGTAAGAAAGTAAAACACCTTTTACAATTGCAGATGTCGGAAGATCCGCTCTGAATTTTAAATATGGATATTCGTCTTTGTTGATGTAGGTAGTAATTCCAATGGCTCTGTTCACCTTTAAATTCATTCCGAAGTAAATTCCGTTTTCGTTCGCAGGATTAGTATTGCTTCCAAAGGCATTTGATTTCAGTGAATGATATTCCCTATCATAATTGTGATGAACGATGCTAATGCCTAGATTTTTGCCGGCACTGATCAGTATTCCGTTCAGGTATGCAATAGATAAATTAGAACAAGTACTGACTTCGCCAAAGATCAGCAAGTTCTTTATGTTTTTGCTGTAGTCGATTCCAAAATTGTAATTAAAACTTCCTCTGAAATCGTAAGTATTGTAAAGCTGTTGTGTTTTGATAATTGGAATGCTGAAATTGTGATACGTAGCAGTTGAACCCAATTTCCATCCTTTTATTTCGGGCTTAATATTTAAACCTGCATAAGTTTCCCTGCAAACATTGTAACCTGAACTTTCACTCTGAGAGCGATGATAGCCTGATGTCAAAAGGGAACGGATGTACTCTTCTCCGGTAATTGTATCCAGTTCAACATTGCCATCGATCTTGTGTGAGGAGAGCCATACATTCCAGATTATCTTTTTCCATTTTCCCTCAAGAGCAAATCCGCGGAGATATCGGTTTTCATCAGTAGAGGTAGAAGGGCTGAGTCCTCGTCCTGATTTACAAATACTGATGATATTTTCATTCGACGAAAACCCGGGACCTGACCATGCAGTTAATCCTTGTCCGAAAGCAACAGAGTAGTCGCCAATAATTATTTTATTCAGCAATCCGGAAAGTTTGATCTGAGTATAGAACGAGTAAAAATCAAATCCTGCTTTTCCCGAACCGAAAATTATTTTCTCGCCCGGATCTTTTTCGGCAAGAAGAGCACATGAAATATTTCCGTTGATATTGCCACGATATTTCAAAGTGATCTTGTTCGGATCACCCTGGAAGTCTGCAGGGACGTAGTCTTTTACCTGTTGCTGAAAACGAAATGTAAAAGAGTGGGATTCTTCATCCGCTGCAGTTCTTCCGGTGATTTCTATATATGGCAAAATAGATCGTATAGTGGCAGGATCGAATTCATCGATGACCTGTAATTCCTGAAGCGCAATCAGTTTTCCGAGTTTTCGGATGTGTTCCAGTAATGCTTCGAATTGTTTTGTAGTGATCAGGTTAAGTGAAACCAGATCCTGGATTTCCGGCGAGTTGATATTGATGGGATTTTCCATCACTTTCTGCAACTCATGCGGAATCTCATCTGCCAATAGGCGTCCTGCGAAAAGCAAAATGAAAAACAGAAGAAATGTAGTTTTCATTTGACCGGAATTAAAAGTGTCATGGCTGAAGAATTTCCTACAGGTGGTTGCGATCTGAAGCCAAATTCAAGTTGAAAATTTTTCATGATCAGACTTAATCCTCCTGCTAAAACATTCTCATTGTTCTTATAAGAAAACCGCAATTCAATTTCTTTGAGAAGCAAATATTCTATACCAATGCAATAGTTCATCGGTATTCCGGACTCCTGTATTGCGATCAATCCAACCTTAACCTTATCGCTTGGCAAATAGGAGAGTCCACCGATGACTATTGCCGGTAAATTTTGTTCACTTGTAATTTTTGTTCGTGTCGGATTAAAGATCATACATCCGAAATGGATCTTGCTCGTCGCTTTTGCAAAAAGGCAGATAGTTGCTGTTACAGCCGGAAGTTTTTTATATGACTGATCAGAATACTGAAGTTGATTGTAATTCAGTTTTATTCCGCCATTGATCTTATCGCCAAGTTTCTTTCCATATCCTATTTGAAAATTAAGTTCACTGAAATTTTTATCTCCCGAATAATCGAGCAATCCTTCAATACAGGAGTTGTTCTTGATCGAATGCGAGAACTGAATGGTTGAAACGCTTAATTCCTTGACAAAATAATTGAGTTGATGCGAAACACTGAATCCGTTGAATTGTGAATTGACGAGGGATGCAATGTTTTCGCTTGAATTGCAAGTTGTGTTCATTGCAACATTGCTGCTTGACAAAGCCATTGTTCTTGCATTGGAATTTAATCCGAATGCACTCAGTTTGCTGAACTGTGTAATCAATAAAATGAAAATTATTGTTTGCCGAAAAATCATTTGGCAAATGTAGGATGGAGTGGTAGTGGTTTACAACCAATAGATGCGGGTGAATTTATTATACAGCATATAATAAGTAGAAATCATCTGAAAAATGCAAAACGTAAAAAATTCTGTTTACTTATAAATTTATTTTTTCGATATAAAATGAAGTCGAAAAGATGAAAGATACTTAATTAAGCTAGCTGATAAATTAGCAATCAATTTAAAAAACAAAAAATAAATTTTGCTATCAAAAATATTTAATTGACAATAAGTTTTCTTCTCGCCACTCCGGTTTTATTCGTCAATTCTACCATGAAGAAATTTCCTTTTAAAGAACCTATCACTAAACTCGATATTTGATTTTCTCGTGTTGAGTAAACTTGTTTGCCTGTAATATCTAATATTTTTATTGCATCAACTGGCTCGTTAAAGTAAATTTTATCGGATGCAGGAACAGGGTAGAGAAGTATATTCTTGTTTTCCGATAATTCATCAGTCGTTGCTGCACAAGAAGTAAAATTCCATCCTGCGTTATTTGTAGTATTTATACTATTAGCTCCTGCGTAATAATTATTTGGGCCGTAAACAAAAATATCGCTAATGTCCAGATAGTTGCCGCAAAAATCGTGGTTCATTTCTATGGTGTCCTGAACTCCTGGAATACTGGAGCGTAGAATTATATTTTGTGAAGCTGACCCTGTTGCAAACAAATTATTGAATATTTGTTTTGCCTGCGGATCAAAAGTGTGTGTTGTATTTGGATGTAGCGTAAGGCTGTCGCAATAGAATGAAGTGTACTGGCCGTTTCCAAAAATTTCCATTGTTTGTATCTGGAGGCGTTTAGAATTTTCATAGTTAAATCCGGTGAACTTAGCATTCTTCATGCACATAGCTTTGTTAATGTCAACGTAACACACGTCTATACTATACCAGATCATTTCAAGATCAGCTGAAGAATAAACTTCATCTATTGAGAGTTGTCCTTCGCCGTATCGCAACTGTACAAAATCTGATGAGTCTGAACGTCCGTCAATTCGACCTAAAGTACAACCATCTACATCGATGATTATAGTATCAGCTGGATTTGCGTCTAATGTAATGTTATTTGTGTATCCAGCATGAAGGAAAAACTGGCAATCACTATTTATTATTACTGAATCTATATTCCCGTTATCTACACTTGCGATCAGTCCGGGCGAATTTATTTCTACAATATTAAAACTTTTATAGTAAGCGTACAGGTACAGAGCATTGTTAAACACGAACCTAGAACTATCAGCATAAAAATGTTCTTGTGCGGTATTATTACGACCTTTTATTCCACCTGTTACATAAACATCAGAGGTTTCAAAATATAAACTTCTTGTGCCAAAATCATCATCTTTTATAAAATTGAATCTACATGTATTATTTTGTGTAAAAAAATTACCTGCAACAAATCTAACAGTATCAGTACTGCAAAATTCATCAGACAGATTAAAATTTCCACCTGGACTATCAAACTTTATCCTAGAGTTTAGGGAATTAGAAGAAGATGTGATATTTGAATTTCCATTGAAAATGAGTTCGCCGTAATAAGAAAAGTTGAAAAGAAAGTTCAATGTAAGGTCGCCGTTAATCCTTAGTATTACTGAATCGTGAACAGAGCTTATTTCAGGTGACAGATTGTTATTAAATATAAAGGAATTGCAAGAAGCGTCTGCGTCAATTACAAGAATAGCTGTGCGCTGGACAAAAGAATTTTGATCGAAGATAACATTGTCGGTATAAGAAGGCACTGAACTATGGAATAAAGAACCTCCCGAAGAAGTTGCCCAATGATTATTATAATCACTCCAGTTGCCACTGTTATTTACCCAATAGTAATCTGTGCAAAACACATGTGTAGTTGAAATCGTGATAAGGAATAGAATATAAAATTGTTTCATGTAGGTGTTTAATAATTTCTTTTGAATGTCAAATTTAATTGAAGACCATCTTTCCTGAATTGACTGAATTCCCTTGATTGTTTTTTAACTGATAAATATAAATACCATTCGCTTGATCATCTCTGTTTATTTCCGTTGTTAATCCTTCAATAGATTTCTGAATGACAACATTTCCGAGCAGGTCGTAAAGGACAAAAGTCATTTCTTCATTTATTGTTGCCGGCAAAGTGACAACAAAACGGCTTGTTACAGGATTTGGATAAAGTACAATTGGCATAAGGTCTGCACTAGTTATATTGTTGATGACAGGACAGGCTATAAAATTTAATCCGGTATTTCCGCCAAGATCAAAACTATTTGCTCCCACGAACCATGGAGCGCTTCCGGTAACTGCTATGTTTTCAAAATAAACAAAATCTGTGCAAAGTGTATCGCCTGAATAATTAATGTTACAAGGAAATTGAATATTTGTTTTAAGCCTGCTTGGAAATCCGGCATCTGAAATTAATTCTAAGTGTCGCGTTACAGAAATATTGAAATTATCAAGAAGAAGATCTTGCCCTGGAGAATTAAAAATCAATGTATCTATTTGTGTTGTACCTGATAGACGGTTACTTATATTATTGATTTCAAATTTTTCAATTGATGAATTTGCCAGAGCGCAAGTTCCAGGTAATGCTGTTGTGCTCAATTCATTTACAGTTGATGAGTCCAGGTTTATGTTAGTTGCTGTGAATGAATTTCCAGTACAAGTGTAACAGGTTAAGTATCCCGTTCTGACGATATTCAAATCAAGATCAGTTGCGGAGAAATTATCAGATAGGATAATGCAATTGTCAAAATCAAGTACAGAAGAATTCGCAATAGGAAGAAAATTAAAATTGGAACATGTTATAGTTGATGTGTCCATGTACAAACTCATCGGATCGTTATTAAAAATCTGGAAATGATCATTTACAGTAATAGGAAAGCCGTTCGTCTTTAATTGACCCATACGGAGAAATAGTTTTTTTTCAGTTCTCAGATCATTTAGTAATTCAAAACTACCTCTTCCTTTTAGTTCAATTGATCTTTGAAGATATTCACTTCTTGAGTCAATAAAATTGATGCCGCTGTCACAAACGAGAGTAATAGGATAATCATAGTTTACTCTTGCAGTAAATAAGGAATCAGTTCTGAAATTACCATATATATTTATAAATGATGCATGATTGTCATCAATGATCATACATTGCCTTACATCAGTGAAAGATCTGCATTCGGTCAACAAATAATTCAGTGTTATTTCAAGATATCCTGAAATTTGAGATAAAGAATCAATAACTATATCATCAAAGCGTGAAGGAATACATTCGCCACCAGAACCTCCACTTGTAAGCGACCAATGATTACTGTCGCCCCAATTGCCGGAGCCGTTTACCCAATATAGTGTACGTGAAATGTAGTTGTTTGTTGTTATCCCCTGATTTACGCCATCGAAGATTGAATTCAACGGTGTGACAGGTATGTTGCCAGTGAAGACCACATTGCGGAATAAAATATTTTGTAATTGGGTAGTTCCGAAAATGTGAGCGTTACCGGTAAGTATAATATTTCCATCACAACTTCCTATCAGTTTTAAAAAGTTGTCGATATTGATCTCATACAATGTTAAAGATAATCCCGAACGGGTACTTATTAGAGTGTCAACATATGCGTTTAAACCGACAAGATTGCATGCTCTAGTATCTATTGTTAGTTTATTTAGTATTGCGCCATTAATTATTATGTTGGCAATATTAATCTGATAATCTGTGACGGTTACATTTCTTCCGGAACAGGAGGCATTAAGTTGAAGAAATTTAATTTCCATATCACGGAAAGAGGAATTAGCGGCTAGTTTTACATTTCCACAATCAATAAAATCTCGACAATGAATTGGTATATCTGAATTAACATTGGAGCGTATAAAATCAGTATTTGTTGCATCAATGATCATTGGATGTGTTTGGTTCTCGAAGTGCCAACCCGTTTCCATTAAGGAGGAGGCCATATAGAATGCTGAAGAGCGATCGAGATCAAAATCAATCAAAGATGACTTGATCCTGTGGCCATTTGTCCTGAAAGTTCCTCCTTTGATGAGTATCTCGTCCAGATTTGTGAAAGCAGAATTGAATGACCATTCACCCATTCCGATAAAATCAATGTATGAATTAATCAGTGCGTCATTGGTTAAAATTGTGTTTCCTGGCTGATCAGATACAAAATGGAGATGTGGAAGGTTTAAAATAATCGTGGAAGGATTATCTATGATCAAGGATTGATATATAGTTAGTTCACTTGCTGCGATTTGATTTTTTATCAAAACCGTATCATTTGAATTCCATATCAAAGTTTTGCAACTGGAATTCGAAGTTATTGTTACAGTATGATAATTTAAAAATGAATTATTGTCGAATACAACGGTGTCTAGTTTAGTTGGGAGACAATTGTCTGCAGGAGCTCCCGAGGAAAGAGACCAATGAGTTTCGTTGTCCCAGTTTCCACTGCCCCCAATCCAATAAAGTTTTTTAGCGACAGGATTAGAAATAGAAATGCCAATTGCTGAGCCAAGGTTGAATGAATTGTTTGCAGAAAATGTTAATCCTCCAGAGAAAGAAATGTTGGAAAAACTATTGTAATCCAAGTAATACGAGCCTGTATTCATTATTATGTGCCCTTTGTAAAAGCTATCCCAGCCTGAAAGTGAATTGTATTGTGTGCAATTACCGGAAGACTGAAATAATTTATTGATCGTTATGGAGTCTCTGAATGAATAATCAGTTCCAACATGAATGATTAAAGTATCAGTTTGTAAATTTCCACTACCTGTATAAATTCCTTTTTCTATTTCAATTTTATTGAAATTACTTTGTGCGCCGCTAAAGATAGAAGGATTGAGACTGGATTTTATCTTTACGTTATGAAAATTACCGAGTCCACCTTGAAACCATATAGCTTCTACATTATGATAATCAGAGTATGAGGAATTAAATTTATTTGTGCAATAAACGTCATTAAACAGGTGCGCCTTCATAGATGTAAAATCAGCGCAATAAAAGGTAGAATTCTCTGCATGAATAACGTATGTCGTATTTGGAAAGAAAAAAACAATATATGCGTGCATATTTGAACTGCCAAAGAAGATTTCAGAAGTTCCAGCAGCTCTGATCCTATAATCTGCAAATACTGAATGGTTGTTTGTACGGAATTTACCATCTGTTATAAAAAGATCCCCAGTATGCAGGTCTTCACTCAAGGAATAGTCGCCTGAAGACATAAAATTAATAGCAATTCTTAAAGTATCTTCGGATGTTCTGAAGTTGTAAATTCCTGTTCCTCTAAGATTCAAATTAGATGTTCCGCCTTCTAATTTTAATCCCGGATCGAGATCTATCGTTTCGGAAATTTCAATTGTAATTGCTGAAGGTGCATATAAAAGAACTGGAAGAGCATTGTCATAAATTAAATTGTTAGCATAGATCAAAGTTGTATCGAGTATAACTGTGTCATTTGGATTCGCAAATGAGTTGACATCAAAGATCACATTGTCAATTGGACTTGGAACTTGTATTTGAAATGTGCTTCCACCCGAACTGGTGGCCCAATGGTTTGCATAATCACTCCAGTTGCCTGTTCCATTGACCCAATAAAAATTTGCCGAAAAGCTATTTACTGGAATGAATAATGTAAAAAAGACCAAAAATTTGATTGTTTTTGCCTTTAATATATTTAAGGACACGCTCATTTAAAACTTTTTAGATAGTGAGCGTAAATTAGTTATTCACTTTGGTATTGGCAAGAAATTACGCGACCTTTCGCAAGGTTATACAATGAAAATTTGTAATTAGTGATAGCTTTGTTAATTGCCATTCTTTCTCTAATGTAATAGTTTGATCTTGCCATCTAACAACTCAATCACCGATTTCTCCGGCGAAATGTCGCTTGATAGCTTCCTAATTTCAAATGCTGTTTCTAATTTCCATTCTACATTCCGCATATCATACGATATATTTCTCATTTCAATTTGTAATATTTAAATCGCAAACTATTTTAAATTTGTATTGCTAATCCTTAGTTACCACACTAAGTTCCCCCGACCGCTCCATATAAATCTCCTTCACAGTATCCAATTCCGGAGTATTAATTTTCTTTCTGACTGCTTCCAACAAGTCTCTTTCCGTGATCTGAACTTTCCTGAGATTTTTTGTTACCGGTTTGCCGTCGCAATAAAGGAGTAGCGATTTGCCTTTTAAACTACTTCCCAAAAAACTACTTTTAAAAGTTGCCCATGCAACTAACCAGTGTAAAGCCATGATGACAAGTACTGCCAGCAGCGTTCCGATAAATGAATCCGGACTGATGATGGCTTTGCCTAACATAGCACCGAGCATCAATGTAGTGAGTGTATCGTAAGCAGATTGTTTACCAAGCATTCTCAATCCGCCGATTCGCATATAGGTGAGCGCAATGAAAAAGACAACTACTGCACGTGCACACATCTGATGCGGTTCAAGACCGGCATCATCGAGGCCAAGAAGGTGATTTAAATTTTCTTTTAATTTGGCGAAGAGCATTGAGGAGAATTAAATTCTAAGTGCTCTCTCAATAAATAAAAAAATGTGCCTTGAAAAATTATTTATTTCCCAGATCTTCGTTGCTCTTGTTCACTTTATCTTTCAACCCTTCCTTAAAAGCTGCTACACGTTTCTGAACTTCCAGATTTGATGAACCGATAATTTGTGCAGCAAGAATCCCTGCATTCTGTGCAGCATTAAGAGCAACCGTTGCAACTGGAACTCCATTTGGCATTTGTAAAATAGAAAGAACGGAATCCCAGCCATCAATTGAGTTGGATGATTTGATCGGAACACCTACAACAGGAAGTGGAGTTAGGGAAGCAACCATGCCCGGTAAATGCGCAGCACCACCGGCCCCGGCTATAATGACTTTTAATCCACGGTCAGCAGCGTTCTTTGCATAGTCAAACATGAGTTCAGGTGTGCGGTGAGCAGAAACAATTTGCAGTTCAAAACCGATTTCAAGTTTTGTGAGGATGTCGGCAGCTTCTTTCATGATAGAAAGATCCGACTGACTGCCCATTATTATTCCGACCTGAATTGTATTTTTCATGCAATGACTTTTAATGTATTTTTTATGTAATTCGCTTTTTCGATGGCTTCGCCTAATGTATTTGAAGTCACTGTAACATGTCCCATTTTACGGAAAGGCTTTGTTAATTTTTTTCCATAAAGATGAATATGTACACCATCTTTTTTCAAAACTTCTTCTAATCCCGAATAAATTGCTTTTCCTTCAAAACCTTTTTCACCTAAAATATTTACCATCACTGCAGGTTTTGTAATTGTCGTTTCTCCTAATGGTAAATTCGTGATCGCACGAAGCATTTGTTCATACTGTGAAGTGATATTTCCTTCTATAGTCTGATGTCCGCTGTTATGTGGACGGGGAGCAATTTCATTGATCAATAACTTGCCATCTTTCGTAACAAACATTTCAACTGCAAGAATACCAACGAGAGAAAGTGACTCTGCAATTTTCAAAGCAAGATTTGTTGCTTCTTTTTCTAATTGCTGAGTGATCGATGAAGGCGAATAAAGATATTCAACCAGATTAGCCTCCTGATTGAAGGACATGTCTACGACAGGAAAACTCCGAACTTCGCCATTCTCATTTCTTGCAACAATAACGGAGATCTCTTTTTCGAAATCGATCAAGTATTCCAATACTGCAGGTACATCTGGAGCATTTTGTATATCGGCAGATTTTTTCAGAACAAAAACACCTTTACCATCATAACCACCTTTTCGCGATTTGTGCATCAAAGGCAGGAGTGAAGCATGTTCTGAAATTTCATTTCTGTTTTTAACTAATACAAAATCTGCTGTAGGGAAATTATGTTTCTTGTAAAATTCTTTCTGCAATCCTTTATCCTGAACGGTTTTGATTACAGCTGAAGACGGATGAACTTTAATTCCTTCTTTCTCTAAGTCGTTCAAGTGCTTCAACATTTACGTTTTCGATTTCAATCGTAATGAGATTGAATTGCTTTCCGAAATTGTAAACTGCATCGTAATCGGTAAAGCTTCCGTGAAAAAATTCTTTGCAGATATGTCTGCATGGAGCATCTTCGTCCGGATCTAAAACTGATATATGGAGATCAAGGTCGATCGCTTTCTGTAGCAGCATTCGTCCTAATTGTCCACCTCCTAAAATCCCGATCTTTATTGCCTGAAGTTGTTGCATAAGTTGTGGCAATATTACTTATAAGTTGGGAAGCGATAAAGGAGATTGACTCATATTTATCGACTGACTTTAAGTCAAATAGCACTTTATTGATGAAATGCCCCAATTTTACCTGAAATAGCTTCATTAATTCGAAAAAAAGGTCAATAAAGGTTGGCTGCCACCAACTTTAATTTTACTTTTGCCACTTCTCAGATTTATGGAAAGTGTGATCATTAAAGACAAGCGGTTTGAGGTAAACATTCCTGCTGCAAAAATAGACCAAAGGGTTAAAGAACTTGGGGCGAAGCTGAATGAAGACCTGAAAAACACGCGCCCTATTTTTGTCAGCGTACTTAATGGTTCATTTATGTTTGCTGCAGATCTTTTCAGAGAGATCAAAATGGAAGCTGAGATCACATTCATACGTGTATCTTCTTACTCAGGCACTGAATCCACAGGAACTGTAAAAAGTGTTGTCGGAATAAAGGAGAACCTGGAAGGAAGAACTGTTGTTATCATCGAAGACATAGTTGACACCGGTGATACAGCGATCTATCTGATCGATGAATTGAAAAAACAAAATCCGGAGAAGGTATTGTTTGCAAGTTTACTTCTCAAACCTGATGCATTAAGACATCCGATAAAGATCGATTATGTTGGATTCGAAGTTCCGAATGATTTCTTAGTTGGATATGGATTGGATTACGATGGATTGGGAAGGAATCTCAAAGACATTTACAAATTAGCTTAGTCAAATTAACCGATAATACATACCCACATGTTGAATCTCGTTCTCTTTGGTCCTCCCGGTGCGGGAAAAGGTACACAGTCTGAAAAGCTGATCAATGCTTATCAGCTTGTACATCTTTCAACAGGTGATATTCTCCGCGGAGAAGTTGCTGCTCAAACTCCGCTTGGAATTGAAGCGAAGAAATTAATGGATCAGGGATTATTAGTGCCGGATGATGTAGTTGTGGGAATGATCGAAGGAAAGATCGATGCAAATCCTGGCGTGAATGGATTTATCTTCGATGGTTTTCCAAGAACAACTGCACAAGCAGATGCTCTGGATAAAATGCTTGCACGAAAAGGTTCGTCGATATCGATG